>DATEXA010000056.1:0-22910 GCA_035257465.1 Pyrinomonadaceae bacterium
ATCTAGTCGCGCCGACTCGCTACCCCTATCAGTTCGCCGCAAATTATCAGAAGTACGCCGATCATCTGGATCAACTCCCCTTCGACGCGCATATGTTGATTTCTTTGATCGCGCCGCGTCCAGTGCTATTGCAAACAGGCGATACTGATTTTTGGTCCGATCCAAAGGGTGAGTTCCTTGCTGCCGTCGCCGCGGGATCGGTGTACAGGTTGTTGGGCCGCCAGGGATTGGAGACTGATCAAATGCCGGCGGCCGGACAGCCAATCATGAACACGCTTGGCTATTACATGCACGCTGGCGGGCATGGGACGATCCCGTCTGACTGGGATCAGTTCATAAAGTTCTTACAATTACATCTGCGCCCTGGAACCTAGAGCCAAGCAAACGAGTCGGTGCCTCTGATTACTTTGATTAGCGCAAAAGCTAACGCCCCAACCATGCGAGCCCCGCACGGCACTCTCCGTTGGGCAGTCGTCCTGGTTCCGGGTTTATTACTGTACTTCCTGCCCCTCGCCTCGCTAAATCCCATCCAGCGTCACATGCTAGCCATCTTCGTTGCGACCATCATTGCTTTGGTGGTCCAACCTGTTCCGATGGGGGTTAGTACAATCGTTGCGGTCAGTATCCTGGCACTCACCAAAACTGTAGCGCCTAATCAGATTTTTTCCGGGTATAGCAATTCCACCGTCTGGTTAATCTTCATGGCTTTCTTGTTTTCCAGGGCCGTCATAAGTAGCGGCTTTGGGATGCGTGTGGCCTATACCCTAATTCGACGCTTTGGTCGCAGCTCTCTCACTCTGGGTTATTCGATCGCGGCTTCTGAACTTATCCTCGCTCCCTTTATACCGTCTGACACTGCACGCGGAGGCGGGATTATTTGTCCTGTGGTCCACAGTGTTGCTCGAGCGCTCGGGTCGGAACCTAAGTCGCCCAATGACAGAGTCGGCGGCTTTCTCATGCTCGTAGGTTTTCATTCAACCTACACAACGTCAGCCATGTTTCTTACCGGAATGGCAGCGAACCCTCTCATCGCCGAGTTTGCCCATCAAATCGCTCATGTCGACTTAACGTGGGCCAAGTGGGCAACTGGCGCGAGCGTTCCGGGACTGTTGGCATTGATCATCATTCCCTGGCTTATCTATCGATTACACCCGCCTCTCACTGAGGACACAGCATCAGCGCGCGCTCATGCTCAAAACGAGCTGGAAAGAATGGGACGCGTCGGCCCGATAGAGCGTCGACTGATTGTGATATTGCTGCTGGTCATGGCTGGGTGGATAACATCACCGTGGCACGGATTGCCAAACGCGATCGTTGCCTTGTTTGGAGTTTCCGCTCTCCTCATTACCGGGGTCATATCGTGGGAAGAACTTCTCGGAGAGCGTAAAGCATGGGAGGCACTCATCTGGTTTGGTGCGTTGGTCATGATGGCCGACAGCTTGTTGCAGTTGGGTGTTGTCAATGTACTTGCGCAGGGTGCTTTTCATTATGTGCAAGGTCTGTCAGGGTTGGTGGCGATTATCCTGCTCGTGACGTTGTACCTTTACATCCACTATGGCTTTGCCAGCATGACAGCTCAAGTTACAGCGCTATATCCATCTTTTCTTACTGCTGCTTTGACGGTTGGTATCAATCCTTTTGTTTCCGCTCTTTCGTTGGCTTACTTCTCAAACTTAAATGCTTCTATGACGCATTATGGTACCGGCTCTGCGCCTGTCTATTTTGGAGTCGGTTACGTTTCTCAGGGCGCGTGGTGGAAAGTCGGATTTCTGATCTCGCTAATGAATCTAGCGCTGTGGCTGGGGCTGGGACTGCTTTGGTGGAAATTGTTGGGCTGGTGGTAAAGCTCAATATCGAGGAGACAAAATCAAAAACACTCTGGCGCGATAGTCTTCATCGTGGCGAAGAGTTCGTTTTTTGATTCGAAGCCGATTCCAGGAAGGTCGGGAAGCCCAACAAAGCTATCTTCAACAGGTGTTGAGTCAGCGAACCCATTGAAGGGTTTGAAAACACTCGGATACGATTCGTTGCCACCCAGGCCCAATCCAGCGGCGATGTTAAGCGACATCTGGTGTCCTCCGTGGGGAATGCAACGCTTCGAGGACCAGCCGTGCTCTCTGAGCATCTGTAAGATCCGGAGATACTCCACTAAGCCATAGCTCAGCGCACAATCGAATTGAAGGATGTCCTGGTCTGGTCGCAGTCCTGCATACCGAATCAGGTTACGGGCGTCCGGTAACGAGAAGAGGTTCTCACCGGTAGCAATCGGCGCCGAATAAAACGCCGAAAGCTCGGCTTGAAGTGCGTAGTCGAGAGGGTCACCTGGTTCCTCGTACCAAAGGAGACCATACGGCTGAAGTTCTCGCGCATAGTCGATCGCCTGGGCAAGATCGAATCGTCCGTTTGCATCTACAGCAAGTTGGTCAGGTCGTTTTAACAGTTTCAGAATCGCCTCAATTCGCTGCATGTCTTCCGCTAACGGCAAACCGCCGATCTTGATCTTGACCGATGAGTAGCCTTGATCGAGATAACTTTGTATTTCAGTTTGAAGTGCGGTGAGATCCTTACCGGGGTAGTAATAGCCACCAGCGGCGTACACGAATACCTTTTGGTCCACCTTGCCATCGCGATAGCGATCAGCCAGCAGTTGATAGAGCGGCACACCGGCGATCTTGGCTACGGCGTCCCACACGGCCATATCGACTACACCGACAGCCACAGATCGTTCGCCGTGTCCACCCGGTTTCTCATTAGCCATCAACACATCCCACACTCGAAACGGGTCGAGGTTGTCGCCAATCTGATCGACGAGTAATCCGGGATCTGCCGACATGAGTCGAGGAATAAAACGCTCACGAAGTAATCCACTTGGCGCATACCTTCCGTTTGAATTGAAGCCGAACCCAACGACTGGTTTACCCTCACGAGTCACATCCGTTATCAGCGCGACAATGCTGACCGTCATCTCGCTGAAGTTCACATACGCATTGCGGATCTCCGACTTTATCGGAACAACGATTTCACGCAGGTCGACAATTCTCATAGAGTTTCAATAGCCGCAATAGACGACGTCACAGCCTTACCGACTTCGCTGGTAGTTGCGTTCCCGCCCATGTCCGGCGTCCGCGGACCTTCAGCCAAAACAGTTTCAATACCTTGCATTATCGCGGCGGCAGCTCGGTCATGGCCCAAGTGCTCGAGCATCATAGACCCTGCCCAAATCTGGCCGATCGGGTTGGCAATTCCTTTGCCGAAGATATCGGGAGCAGAGCCGTGTACCGGCTCGAACAGTGAAGGGTAGGTGCGCTCGGGGTTCAGGTTTGCCGATGGCGCAATTCCGATGGTGCCGGTACATGCTGGCCCAAGATCGGAAAGGATGTCACCGAACAGGTTGGAAGCAACCACTACATCAAACCAATCCGGATGCTGTACGAAATGTGCTGCCAGGATATCAATGTGATATTTATCCACGTGTACCGCCGGATACTTCGTTGACATGTGGACCACACGTTCATCCCAATACGGCATTGAAATAGAAATCCCGTTGGACTTGGTGGCAGAGGTGAGGTGCTTTCGCGGGCTCTTCGCCGCAAGTTCGAATGCAAACTTCAGAACCCGGTCGACACCACTACGTGTAAACACACTCTCTTGAAAGACTATTTCTCTGGGCGTTCCTGAAAACACGCGACCGCCGATGCTCGAGTACTCACCTTCAGTGTTTTCACGAACAATATGGAAATCAATCTCGCCAGGCTTGCGGTTAGCCAATGGCGCAGGAACTCCCTGAAAGAGTCGCACCGGACGCAAATTCACGTACAGGTCGAACTCCCGTCGAAGCTTGACGAGCATTCCCCACAGCGAAATGTGATCAGGTACAAGAGCAGGCCAACCTACTGATCCAAAGAAAATCGCGTCGTGCCGGCCGATCTGATCTTTCCAGTTCTCCGGCATCATAGTGCCATGCTTCAGGTAGTAATCGCAGTTCCAATCGAAATGGTCCCAATGCAATCCAATATTGAACTTCGAGGTTGCAGCATCGAGTACACGAAGGCCCTCGGGTATCACCTCTTTGCCAATACCGTCTCCCGGGATTACCGCTATCTTCTGGATCGTCATTAGATCAATACACGTTTATGCAAGATGTTAAAGGAGCCGGAGTGATCAACGAGCAGCGCTGAGTTGACATGTTATGCGGCGACCAGATATTCGCTCTGAACCAGACCGCTCGGATAGTACCTAGTAGCTATATGACGAAGCCGGACATCGTGAGGCAGAGTGCCAAAGAGCGGAATACCATCGCCAATTAGTACGGGAACGCGGGTAATGATCAGACGCTGAATGAGTCCGGCTCGTAGAAACCGTTGAATCGTTATCCCACCATCCACGTAAACATGTTGAAGACCGTGAGCGTCAAGGCGTAACACGATTTCCGCAGGATCCCCTGACATTTGTTCTACTACGGCACCAGCCGGTGAAGGGGCGAGTTGGCGCGAGCTGAGGACGAAAACAGGCTTCTTGTCATAGGGCCATGTGTCGAAGGCTAGCACGGTTTCGAAAGTTTTGCGGCCAATAACCAGGGCATCGACAGTGTCCATAAACTCAGCGTAGCCGTGGGGCTCGCCACCCCCTGGCGGCAGAAAATCGAGGTCTCCATTCGCGCGAGCGATAAACCCATCGACGCTCATACCAATAAAAACCGACGCTTTCATTGCTAGGGTCCTCCGCTGGACTTACACCCAATCGCCCATTCAATCGATCATGTTAAAGCTCTCGTTTGGCCATCTGGAACCTCGACCAGGTGTGCCAACTCACTCTTCACCAAACATCATGAGTTTGGTTAGGTTCATGGCCAAGAGTCCCATTTAAGCCACAAATTATAACGAGGAACGACCAATACTCCGACGATTTCTTTATTAATGTTATGCGCGCGCCCAACTTTCGGCCCGACGAGGTGGCAGACCGTCGCGGAACGAAAGCCATGTGTCTCTGCGTTCGCTTGCTCTCATGTTGAGTGATTCTCATCTTCCGGAACCCTAACATCCTGCGTGAGGATGTACAGAAAAGACTCAATCAATTCCTGAAGCGTTGTTTTTGACCAGACACTGTTGAGCGACGGAGTAAGGGAAGTGCCTTTCAGGATTTATCGATAGTTGTATGCTGGACGTGGTGAAGCTAAGGACACGAAAAGTGGTGCAAGAGGAGAAGTTCGGTAAAGCGCGCTGACGCGATTTTCTTGAATGCATCGAAGAGATGCATTACCCTACGTTATCAAAGTGAATTGCTCTGTACATGGCCTCCTGATTTTCAAGCTCTAACAACTGCAATAGTTGTTTCCGCGCGGAGTCTTTGCATTTGAACAATTGCCTCGTTTGTGATCAATAGCCCCCGACGCTCTAGGTTCGGTCATTGAGGTCAGCAATGGCCAGTCCGCTCTTCAACGGCAGTCAGATACGTGCACGAAACATAAGGCCGATACGCAATCTGATGTTCTTTTTCAGTTGTGTGCTTGGGCTGCAGGCCCTCGCGCTCGGGTACCTTGTGCAAGCTCAAGGCCTGACGGGTAGCATCAAAGGAACGGTCAGCGCAACCGCCGGAGATGCTGCCGCCCGCGCGGAATTGTTGCCAGGTGCGAGAGTCACTCTTGTCAACCGCAATGTACCAACCGCTACCCTTGAGATTGTTACGGATGAGACAGGAAATTTTGCATTCCGCGAACTAGCCGCAGGCACCTACACTCTAACTGCCGAAGCTAGCGGGCTTCCACGCGTCACACAAGAAATAAATCTGACAACAGGCTCGTCGCTCGTGGCTGAAATCGTTCTAACCGCCACGCTTTCTGAGTCGGTCACGATCCGCGACGCCGAGGGTCTGCTTAGCACGGGAGAAAGTACTACATCCAACACAATTCGCGCCGCGAAGTTAGAACAACTTCCTTTGCGGACAGACAATGTTCAAGGTGCGCTGCCGCTCACTCCGAGCGTCATTCGAGATCAGAGCGGACAGAATCACATCAAAGGAACTCGGGCGGGTGAGAGCACCTACACGGTCAATGGTGCAGATGTCACAGATCCGGTCAATGGTACTTTAGCTTTTGATATTCCACTGGAAGCTGCTGCAAGCGTGCATGTCGAGGACAACCCTTACTCGGCAGAGTTCGGTAAAGCAATCGGCGGCTCCGCAAATCTGGAGACTAAGTCAGGCGGCGATAAGTTTAAGTTCCGTGCGGCGCGCATTTTTCCGGTGTTTCAGAATCTGATTGGCGGCCAGGTCGATTCGTTTCGTCCCCGTCTGACCTTCGAAGGGCCGGTGATCTCAAAGCGGCTTAACTTTCTGCAATCGTTTGAGTACCGCTTCACGCGTGTTTATGTGCCGAGCCAACCGTCTTCGCACGATGACTCAACATCCGAGGCCTTCAACTCGTTCACCCAACTTGATCTGAACGTAAATACCAGCAATCAGCTGAAGTTCGTTGGGGCTCTTTTCCCGGAAAAAAAGCGCTATCTCGGGCTGAATACCTTCAATCCCCAGGAAACAACTGCGAACACAAAGCAACGCGGAACTTTGTTTTCACTTTCGGAGCAGTCTATCTTTCATGATCAATCCTTCCTCAGTTCGCTGATAGCACTGAAGACTTTCGATTTGGATGTGTTTGGCCAGGGATCGAAGTCGCTGACTCTTATTCCAGACGGAAACCAGGGAAATTATTTCGCAAACACCACCCGTGCAGCGCGACGATGGCAATGGCAAGAACAATACTTCGCCAGTACTCGCACGTTCCACGGTCGCCATTCATTCAAGGTTGGGAGCGAACTCGATTACACCAAGCTGACCGGACAATTTAACTTCCGGCCGATTGATATTCGTCGTAGCGATCAAACGCTCAGCCAGCGAACTGATTTTAGTGGGCCGACCGATATCGATCGGTCGCTGAAAGAGATGAGCGCCTTTATCCAGGATCGTTGGGAAATCAACCCGGCCCTGACGCTCGACGGGGGCGTGCGCTTTGACCGTAATTCTATCTCGCATCAAAATGACTTCTCGCCGCGCGTGTCAATGCTTTATCGTCCTTTCGCGAATGATCGCACGATTGTTCGCGGCGGCATCGGTCTTTTTTACACTCGCGGTGCGCTCGCTGAGAGATACTTCGAGCCGGAAAATCTAAACGAGGATGACGACCAGCGGGTTGGCCGATTGGGAATCGAGTCCCACAGCAACTTCCCGGAGCGAATCATCACAACCTACGCAGGCGACGGTCAAACGATCCTCGACGGACCGCGCATGTTCCTGAACGTAATCAGCGAGCCATTTCAAGACGCACGCAGCCTGCGATGGAGTCTTCAAGTTGATCGGCGCATCACGAAGGGTTTGACGCTGCGGACCGGCTACGTTCATCGTCTTACAAAAAAGGAACCCATAATTACTCCGGAGCTCTCGAGCGATGGTGGAGGATTTCTAGTTCTCAAGAGTCGAGGTGTTTCCCGATACAACGAGTTCCAACTCCTCGCACTATATGACAATCCGCGCTTTCATAACTGGACCGTTTCCTATGTGTGGTCCAAGGCGCAGGGCGACTTGAACACCGCGGACAATTTCCTTGGCGATTTTCCAGCAGTCGTCGTGCGATCGAATCAGTACGGCACCTTGCCTTTCGATATACCGCACCGATTTCTTGCTTATGGCGAAGTCAAAGCGCCGCACGGCATCACATTAATGCCGGCTTTGGAAATTCGCTCTGGCTTCCCTTTTTCGGTCGTGAACGAGCAGCTGGACTTCGTCGGAGCTCGCAACAGCTTACGTTTCCCGACATTTCTCGCGCTGGATGCGACAATCCTAAAAAGTTTCAGGGTTCCTTACTTCGACAAGAAGGTGCGTGCAGGTGTCGTCATTTTCAACATCACGAATCACTTTAATCCGCGCGATGTACAGAATAATCTTGGTAGTCCGAGGTTCGGTCAATTCTTCAACAGTCTCGGAACGTCTGTGCGGGGAAAGTTCGAGATGGATTTCTAACGGTCGTCTCCCTGGAACTACAAATACGTCAAGATGACAGTTTCATTTGGTGTGGCTATCTCTGATGGGTTTAGCTAAACGAAGTCCGGACAGGTCTGCTGCAACCTCTCTCGGCATATCAATTTCTTTGGCCCAAAGGGAATGTTCGTTTTGTAACTCTTTCCATAAGTCAAGACTTTTTTGATACCACATCCCGGCTTCCTCTGGATTGGCCAAGACAACGAGAGCATTGCCCATATCTGCGTAGAGCCGCGCTAAATCACGCCGATAGTCTATTCGTCGTCGATGGGCCGCAACGATGGGTTCGCTGATTGTCCGCGCTTCATGGTAAGCCTCAAGGGCCTTCAAGGAATTACCACTGGCCGCCAGACTCTCGCCGTTAAGCATCAGACTATTCGCAAGGTCATCAGGGTATTCAACATTTGTCCCATCGAGCGCAGTGACTTGTCGTCGGATTGCGACCGTTCTTTGAAGTAGTGATGAGGCGCCGCGGTAATCGCGTGAAGCTAGCAGGGTCTCGCTAACCTGGTGCGAGCAGTCGCCAACGTCCTTTTTAGCCCGCGCATTTTGGGGGTCAATTGTTGATGGATTTTGAGGGCAACGAAGTTCGGGCCAATCAGATGTATGCCGGAAAAAGAATTCGCGTCAACGGGACAGTTAATTCAATTGATGTTCTGAAGAGTGGGCAAGTTACCCTGACCTTTCACTCACCAGCTGGTGGCTATGCTCAAACACAATGCTATTTCAACAAATCACAAAGCTCTCGTTTGGCTGATTTCAGAGGCGGTGGACCAGCCCTGGTTGAAGGAAGAGTTCGAGGCATCGGCGGCGGTCTGGGCGGCAAGGGCTTCGTTGTGTTGGAAGACTGGATCGTTCCCTAAAATGAAATCCCCCAAATTGACGCGAGCCTAACCACTAATACACAAACACGAAAAGGAAATGAAGAAAATCCTGCTTCTATTCTTACTTAGCGCCTTGGTGTCTTGGTGGTTCAAACTTCCGTAGTTGCTAATGCGAGGTGTTTCCTAAATAGCACTGTCCTCGGGTAGAGTCGGTGCGATCCCCAGCGTGCCTTCGACACCCTGAACAAAGCTTCTTTCCTCACGAAGAATGAATCGCTTTGTTCGGGCCATCTCGAAGTTCTTAATTCCTTCCGGATCAGTTTTCAAACAAGCACGATAAGCTTCATAAGAAGCGAGACTGTCGAAACCGATCAGTCCCCAGGCAATGTCGTTTGTTCCTTCATGCGGTAGAAAGTAGCCGATGAGGTTGCCGCCGCAACGCGGAATGATCCTTCCCCAATTTTCGGCGTAGGTGTTGAACGCCTCTCGCTGAAATGGATCGATCTGGTAGCGAATGATACAAACGATCTTCATGATTGGTTCCTCTCATTGAATAGCGATCGTCACTCCGGAGGAGTGACATGTTTATAGCACCAACACTCCACCATGCACCGCTTCGTTCGGAGGAGCGGACAGATCTCTGCTTCTGAGTGCGACGGAGTGTCCGCTCCTCCGAACGAAGCCGGAGGTGGGGCGGTTTGTGGGCTATAAACATGTCGCCCCTCTGGGGCGAAGCAGTACTGCAAATTTCGAAACGATCTCATCGGTTACCATGAAGGTGCAGACTTCACACAGAAAACCTTACCGCATGTTCCGCGTCAACAATTCGCTGTTCATCAAAGTGTCGCGTGTGAGAGTTGGGTTAGTATGAAGACATGAAAGTAGATGACCCAGACAGAGTTATTTCCAGAATTGCCGCCGCGATTGGCGAGCCCGCTCGAGTCCGCATCCTTTACTCCCTTCTCGACGGCCACGCTCGAACCAGTACCGAGCTCGCAGCCGTTGCCGACGTGACACCCTCAACCACAAGCGTTCATCTGAATCGACTAAAGACTGAACGACTCGTGAAGGTTGTCGTTCAGGGAAAACATCGTTACTACAGTCTCAATGGGTCTGACGTGGCGAATGCGCTGGAGGCCCTCAGTCTTGTTGCGGGTGACTCGCAAAAGAAGTTCGTGCCCACCACTCCGACCCGTCTGATACTCGCGCGTACTTGTTACGATCACCTGGCCGGTAGGTTAGGAGTTTCGCTTTTCAGTCACTTTGCAGAATTGGGTTGGTTTGCAAAAGGAGCAGGGAACGAATGCGAGCTCAGCGCTTCAGGCTCAGAAGGTTTTACAAACTTAGGTGTTGATGTGGCCCAAACGAGGGTGACGCGACGACGATTTGCTTACGAGTGTTTGGATTGGAGCGAGCGCAAGCCACATCTCGCCGGAGCACTTGGGGCTGCGCTCTTAAGTGTGGCGCTGAAAAAGAAGTGGATCGAACAAGACTTAGATAGTAGAGCTTTGGAGGTTACGAAAGCTGGTCGACGAGATCTTGCGGCGCGTTTTGGAATCAAGTTTTAAGACTTTGTCTTGCCTGCAGACATTCATGGACCGAGTAGTCGTAACTTTGAGTCCGAATAACGACGAGATCTGACCCATCCTTCGCGTTTGGTCATACCAATCGCTTCAATATCAAAAGCTCACCTAATCAAGACCTTGTTAAATCAGAATAATGCTTGACATAGTCTACGCTGAGGAAGAAAATGCGCCCACCACAAGTACTCACCAAAGGTCGCTCTCATTTTTTAGTGGTCATACCAACAGGATTCAGGTTCCAAAAGCTATTTGATAGGCTCTTTCTCGAAAACCGTACCTCCGAGGAAGTGCCACTTCATAAGTCAAACTCCGAGATCTGGTTCTCTCAGCCTCGTTCCTTAATTAAGGCACTCGAAGTCATTCCTTGGTTTGTCATCTTTCGAAACCAACAACTCTAATAACTCGATTTCGCAGCCTGGACTCCGGAGGTAAGAAATGACTTCTTCAAAGTGTATTTTGCGATCGATCGCACTTGCGACGTTCTTCTTTACTCTCACGTCACTCGTAGCCGGTCAGGACTATCGCGGTAAAGTACAAGGATCAGTCAAGGACGAAAACGGCGGCGCCATTCTCGGTGCGCAGGTCGTACTCCGAAACGTCAAGACCGGCGTCGAGGTGACGCGAAACTCCGACAATGAAGGTCGCTATGTCTTCGACTTCGTAGATCCGGGTGACTACACGCTGACCGCGGAACAATCTGGCTTCAAGAAGGCTGTTCAGGAGAACGTGGTGGTTCGAGTTCGAGGAGATATCTCGGTAGACCTCAAGATGGCAGTCGGCGGCGTAACCGAAACGGTAACCGTCGAGGCGGCGCCTGTTGCGGTCCAATTCAACTCCAGTAGTACCTTGTTGACAATTGAAAACAAGGTCATCGATCAGTTACCAATCCGCGGCCGCAATCCCTATAACGTTGCCACTCTTGATCCGACTGTTTCACCCGGTACCGGATCGACTTCAAACGAAAATCGGCCTTATCACCACGCCTACGCCAGCGACATCGATGTAGGCGGACAAACGACCAGAGCGAACGATGTTCTCCTTGATGGAGTACCGCTGGTTTCGAGCTACAAGAGTTCCTATACGCCGGCGTTGGACGCAGTTCAGGAAGTGACCTTTCAGAAGAACGCCATCGACTCGGAATACGGTTACAGTGCAGGTGGAGTGATCGTATTGAACATGAAGTCGGGAACAAACGACTTCCACGGAACAGTAATTGGCAACTGGCGCAACCCGCGCTTCAACGCCCTTACTGATCCAACAATCAAACGGACTGTCGGCGCTGATGAAACCAACTTCCGAGGCACCAACCTTAAGATTTATGGTGGAACAATCGGTGGTCCAATCATCAAGAATAAATTGTTCACTTTTACTTCCTACGAGCATTGGAATGACGCGTCACCATTACCGTTTACGCTTACAGTGCCAACGCCTCTGGAAAGGACTGGCGACTTTAGTCAGTCAACAAGGAATGGCGTCATTCGAACCATTTTTGACCCACTCACTTCTACCGGTACCAGTGGAACTCGCACCGCATTCACGGGTAACAAGATCCCGAGCAACAGATTTGATCCGACCGCACTGAAATTGTTGGCGGAGATGCCGCTGCCTAATTTGCCGGGTAGTCAGGACAACCTTCAGGGCTTCAGGATTAACGAGACTACCTATTGGAATTTCTCAGAACGCGTCGACTGGAATATTTCCGAGAAGCTCAAGACTTTCATCCGGTATGGTCAATTTAAAGCCCATCTGCTCGAGTCGAATCCCACAGACAAGAAATTGATGCCGCTTAATGGAAGCAATCGCTACGGACTTAGCATCGCCGCGGACACTGTCTACACTATTTCCCCGAAGTGGGTTCTAAACCTGAGGGCGAATTTCCACCAACTTACTGACGAGTTTGCAGCCGCTCCCTCTTTGATTGGTAAGGAAGGCATTGCTGAACTGTTTCCCACCAACTTCTGGACTTCACTTTACACATTCGATCAGTACTACTATCCCGCCTTTGACGTCGGAAGCAGTCGTCTTGGGCGTCCCGGCCGAGAGTTTTGGCAGCACCCGCAGGGCTACGGTGGTTCAGTTCGGTTGAACTACTACGAAGGCGCGCATTCGCTGAAGTTTGGTGGCGAGTATCGCGTCGACAAAGGGAAGGGAGCACGGTTCGAGCCACTTACCTTCAACATCAAACAAGCACTTACCGCCAACGCGAATTCGAGTCCGAATCTCAATACGTCAGGCAGCGAGTGGGCCACCTTCCTGCTGGGTTACATTGATAACGCTTCCATCGCTGCGCGCGTGCCGATTCAAGAAGCTGTTACTCTGGGTTACGCGAGTTATGTGATGGACGACTACAAGGTAACCAGTCGCCTAACGCTAAACCTGGGCTTGCGATGGGAATATGAACCTGGCCCAGTCGACCGCGGCAATCGAATTTCCCAGCAGTTGGATCTAACCCAACCAATTCCCGAAATGCAGGCGACGCCCCCGGCTATACCGTCGTCAGTAACGACTCTGTTGAACTCGAAGGGGCAGAAACAACTCTTCAACGGAGCCTGGATTTTCACGAGCGCTGACAATCGAAACGCCTGGAACAGAAAGGTGATGAATCTGTTGCCACGTTTGGGCTTTGCCTACAGGATCAATGATAAGTCGGTGGTCCGCTTTGGGTGGGGACGTTATATCTCACCATCTTCGAAGATTCGTGATCCCCTTGGAGACTTCGTCAACCAGTACGCTGGGTTTTCGACAAGCACACCGGCTGCCACACTCGCTGTCGTCGCACCAGCTACCGGACCAATACCGCGTGCGACCTTGTCGAATCCGTACCCAACTGCCATTACCCCGATCCAGCAGCCATTGGGCCAGTCGTTAGGACGCTACACGAACCTTGGCAACTCGATTGGCGCCGCCAACAATGCGACGAACGGAATTGATGAGTTTCAATTGAGACCGGCAGTCAATGATCGCCTCAGCTTCTCTTATCAACGTGAAATCTGGGCGAAGTTTGTGCTCGACTTCGAATACTTCCACAATCACGAAAATAACCTGCCTTATGCCGTCGATCTGAACATGGCGGATCCGAGCTTTTCCTATGAAACGCCGAAGTCTTTGTTCAACCAATCAGTTACCAATCCGTTCTTCAATTATCTGACTCCCGACAAGTTTCCCGGGACGCTGCGAACGCAGAGCAATATCACCATCGGTGGTTTGCTGCGTCCATATCCACAGTACGGAGTGATCAACCAGACAAACACCTCCGGACGAGGCGAGCGATTACATTCCTTTGAGATTCAGGCACAACGTCCATATGCAAAAGGCGTGAGTATCTTGTTCGCGTATGCGTATCAACAAGATAAGACACAGGAGTTCTTTGATGACCTCGCAACTTTTGCCCGGCGGTTCGAATGGCGCGACACTGATTCACCACGACAACGGTTTACGAGTGCAGTTCGCTGGGATCTGCCGTTTGGTAAGGGACGGACTTACCTCAATAGTGCGCCCACTGCCGTAGATATGGCGCTCGGTGGTTGGAGCTTAACAACGACGACCAGGATCTACTCTGGACGACCACTCTTCTTCACTCAGAACCTGATCGTAGATGGCAATCCGAAGATCAATAATCCGACCAATGCCATGTGGTTTGACACAAGCATATTCCACCAGGTACCGACTTCAACGGATCCGGCGCTGCCACCAAATCTGCATCGTCGCGATAATCCGTGGACCTATCCCGGGTTGAATGGGCCAGGAGTCTGGCAAACTGACGGCACACTCAGTAAATCGTTCAACATAACTGAGCGCTTCAAATTGGAGGTGCGGGTCGAGGCGTACAATCTCTTCAACCGAATCCAATTTGCGAACCCGACTGTGGATTTCACCAGCGCGAATTTCGGCAAGGTTACGACGAAGCTGGTTGCATACAATGGTCGCGAAGTTCAGTACGGTCTGCGACTGGTGTTCTAACGATGCACAATAGTCGATGAACAGTGTGGGGGCGCGTTTCCGCGCCCCCATTTGCTTTATGTTTTGTAAAGAGATCGCAGTGGTGATTCCCGATACGCCACATCCATTCTGGCTTTTTCATCCAATGGTTTGATTCGACGGTCGACTACGTCGATGAATTTTTACAGCGAACGATGAAAAGAGTTCGACGATGAAACATTTCGTATTCAAGTGTTCTGTTGTTGTGCTGCTCTGCTCGGCAGCAGTGCTTTCACAAAGATCTCAAAGCTCACTTACCTGGAAGATCGATAACCTGGGCAAGATCAGCGGTAATGCGGTGAGTATCGTCGGACATCCGCAGGTTATCGATGCTCCAGGAGGGAAGGCGATAGCTTTCGACGGCGTGGGGGACAGTTTGTTGCTAAATACCAACCCACTTGCCGGTGCTGAGGCGTTTACTGTGGAAGCGGTTTTTCGTCCCGAAGCTGGTGGCGCCAAAGAGCAGCGTTGGTTTCACATTCAGGAGGACAACAGCGAGAACCGCGTTCTACTCGAAACTCGCCTTGTTGAGGATGAATGGTTTCTCGATACGTACATCAGGTCAGGCGAAAACAATCGGACCTTGTATGCGGAAAACTTTAAGCATCCGCTCGGTGCCTGGTATCAGGTGGCTTTAGTCTTCGATGGCAAGGAGATGCGGCATTATGTTGAAGGACTAGAGGAGATGTCTGGACCACTGACTATCTCACCTCTTACTGCGGGCAAAACCTCGATTGGCGTGCGCATGAATCGTGTCTACTGGTTTAAGGGAGCAGTACAGAAGGTACGTTTCACGCAGCGCGCGCTGCAGCCGAGTGAGTTCATGAAGAAGAATTGAAGCGGAATCCCACCAACGGCAGTTGGTGGGATACGTTCAAGTCCAGCCTTTGTGGTTGACGTAGAACGAATGCCACTTTCTTGCTGGGCCATCACTTGCGGCTTCATTTTCCAGGTATTGCGCTTCGCTTGAAGGTAGGATCTGAACGAACCACCAACTACCGTTGGTGGGATTTCGACTTTTGTGCAAATGTCCAAATGAAAAAACTCACCGGTTTCTTTCTTCTAACTCTGCTGGTCCTCAGCATTCAGCCCTTGTGTTTTGCTGACGGCGCCGAACCAGGACTCTTGTTCTATCTTTCCGGCGATCATCAGTTCGAAGCCGACTTTGCCTCGGGTGATCCAAAGCCGACCTTTTTGCGCGACGTCAAGATCATTCCTGACGGCGCCAGGGGTGCAGGCTTTGAATGCGCCAACACACAGCTGATGGCCTACAAGGCGCCCGGTAATATTTATGCGGAGCGCGGCACGTTGTCCTTTTCCTGGCGCTCACGTTATCCAGTCGGGCCAACACCCTTTCCAATTTTCCGCGTTGGCTACGCAGACCACTCGAGTTGGGACATGGTCTGGCTGCGAATTGACTACAACGGCCAGGGCGGCTTTGATGCCTTCGTTACCGACATCAACCTCGCCCGCATTCGCGTGTCTTACCGTCTTGCGGAGTTTCCCAAACCAAATGAGTGGGTTCACCTTGCAATTGCGTGGGATGAAACGCGTGGTATCCGTTTCTATGTCAACGGACGACTAGCTGCAAAACAAGAAACTAAGTCGGTCCTATACGCGGGGCTCGATCAGTTTGGTCCACATTCGCGAATTATTAGTCCCATGCAGGTGCAAAGTGCCTACAACTTTATTCGCGGTGGAGACATTGATGAGATTCGAATCTATGATCGAATGCTGTCCGATGCAAACATTGCATCACTTGCGAAAGGTGAAGCGCCCACTCAAGTGCCGCAGCTAAAACGGGATCTCAGCGCAACAGAATGGCATGACGAGTGGTGGCTCCGCTATGGCTGGAACCGAAAAGGCGATCTGCCTCCCTATCTCAGCTCACCGCAAACCTCCGTGCGTAAAGTTGAGATACACGACGCATTTGATCTCAAGCGTTGGTGGTGGAAAGCCAACGATGGGATTCGCGAAACGACCTGGCCAGGTGTTTACAACCGCTCTCGACTCCCTGGACGCAACGACTACTTTCAACTTCCGGACTGGGACTGTTACTCACTCTCAGGTAAGTCAATCACTTTCAACATGCCCGACGAGCAATGGAATCATCTCGAGATCTCCGGAGCAGCCTGGGGAAAAATTTATCTTAAGGGCGCAAGTGAAAGACTTCTCTGGCAGCGCCCACAGGGCCAGGAGAAAACTTTCCATCGTTTGCCGGATTCAATTCGCGGTCAACAGATACGATTTGAGAACGTCGAACAGGAAGAACCGATCGGAGAACTGTCTGCTTACAATGTGACTTCCGATGTGGAGCCGCAAGGGAGTGCCCGACTCTCTTACACGTTGCGGTTACAGAATCCCTCCACTGACCCAGGTTTAGACTCGATCACTAAGTTCATCAATGGTCGTTACACGAAAGACGAACGCTCCACGATGATAGGCGTCCGAGATGGTGCGGGCTCAATTGCAAAGCCGACCGAAGTCCAAGCTGCGTCTAACGGAGCATTGCCGGTGGTTCACATTCTGATCCCGGCTGATGGTTGGCAGAATATTGCTGACGGACTGGACGGAATTGCGATCGATCTTCCGGCACTACGTGTCAAACCGATCAGCGTCGGACTCTATCCCTTAAACGTTCAGATTAAAGATCCGCTATGGCCGCAAAGAAATCTGGCAGACTTTAGCTTTTCGATCAATCCTGAAGAACCTCGCACTATTTGGTTCGACACGCGAGACCGCATTCTGCCTGCCGGAAAAGCCCTTTACCTTACGATCGCAGCCGCGGGGGCTGACTTCGGTCCCGCATCGCTAAACGGAGCGCACGTTCGCTTGATTTTCAAATCGCGCGCCGAAGCCCGGAAGGAACACGAGATCGATCGCTTCACACAGGCTCGCGATAGCTTTGCCATGATGGTTGAAGAGCGACCCAATGATCCGCGGTTCGATCTCTACAATCGTTTCGCCGCGGACATCCAGGATCTTCTACGCGTAAATCCAGATCATTGGCTGGCGCAAACCTACTGGTATGACGTAGACCGCAGACACCCAAAACCTGCATTCAATCAACCGGCAGCACCGCCGGAGATTCCACTATGGGCGTTCCGGCAAGTCGAACAACTGCGCAATCTCAGAAACTTCGTCCTGTGGTACATCGACAAGCGCCAGATCGCGGACGGCGAGTTTGGTGGAGGTCTATCTGATGATGGAGATCTAACCAACGTTTGGCCCGCGACTGCGTTGATGGGTGTCGAGCCCGAGAAGATCAAAACCTCGTTGCTTCGCGAACTCGATGCTTTCTATCAACAGGGAATGTTTACTGCCGGCTTTCCAACGATCCAGGCTGACGACCTGCATAGTTATGAAGAAGGTGTCTCCACACTCGGGCAAGCGCTCTTGCTCGACTATGGTTCTCCGAAACAACTGGAACGAGCCATGGAAACTGCTCGCTCGTTGAAGTCTCTGACAGGCATTAATGCCGCCGGACATCGTCATATTCGTTCTTCTTATTTCAACGGAAAAAAACTGGCTGAAGAGGAGCCGTGGGGTTGGGCCAGGACGAACTCGTATTTGATCACTCATCCCGCACTCATGCTGGTTGAATACAACGGCAATCCGGAAACAAAGAAACTCCTTCTGGAACTCGCCGATGGTTTGCTGGCTCACCGAAGGATTGAAGGTGGTCGGTATCGATTACACGCTACAGTTGGATTTAAGACCGACGAAGACGAGGTCTCAACCCTGGATAATGTCTGGCCAATCCTCTGGGCAGCTTGGCGGTGGAGCGGTGATCAAAAATACCTTCAACCACTTCTCGACGAAGGTCCACGAAGTTTGGACATGATCAACTCTGACGCACTCGATCAGATCAATCTGCGTGAGCAGTGGCGAGACTCAATCGTTGCTGCTGCTAACGTCGCCCAGGCAAACGACGCGGCGAAACATCTCGGTTGGCAAGTGACCGGCAATAAACAGTATTTGGAGTCAATGTACGCTTCGCAGATCGAAGCCAGTCGCCTGCGTGAATACATCAACACCGAAGGCAGTCTGTGGATCGATCGCGTGGGGGTTCCATACAGTGAATTGCAAAGGGAACGTCTCGGAGGCATCGCCCTGGTTAGAAATTCCTTCTATCCAGGCAACAGCATTAGCTGGACATTTCATTCGCCAGCAAACGAAGAGAGCGTAGCGATCCTGGTTCGTGAAGCGACGCCAACTTCGATCAAGATCCTTGTCAACAATCTCAGTTCAGAATCGATCAAAGCCACAATGACCGCCTGGGATGTGGAGCCGGGCCGTTGGCAGTTGGCAATGGGTATTGACGGCAACGGCGACGACGAAGCTGACGGCGAGTTACAAACCACCTCCTTAGATTTGGAACGAGGTATTGGCGTCGACCTTACGTTTGTCCCGCATGTCAGCACGGTTTTGCGTTTTAAGTTAATCGATAAAGGAGTGACTTATTGGAGTCGACCTGATTTAGGTATTGGCAACGACGATGTCATTGTCAGAAACCGGACGGTCACCGCGACTGTGCATAGTCTGGGTGCGATCGATTCACCGCCGGTGGATCTCGTCTGGTTGGACGACAACGGAAAGCCTTTGGCTTCGACGACCATACCGCAATTGAAAGCTCCGACCGATCTATTGCCGAAGAGAGTCACAATCACGATGACAGCAGCGCCCGGTCGTAACCTGATTGGTAGCAGTCTGATGATTGATCCTGAAAGTAAATTAAAGGAAATTACGCGACTCAATAATCGTGTGGCCGTACGGTGAGTTGATGAACTTCAGACTTATCCCTCTTCTTATCATTGTGAACAGTACGACCCTGAGTGTGCATGATGTGCATGGTCAGACAACCGTTCCCAGCCAAAGTCGTAGTCGCCCGGATATGGTTCTGCGTGAGCAGCAACGTCAGGTTGAAATGCAAATGATCGAGCAGGCGTTAATGACCGAGGGTGGTGGGCCACGAATAAAACGGTATGCACCGGCGGTCCTCGATACAATTGAAAGGCGATGATTGTATAAGGCGAGGTCGACCCACCCGCTACCGCGAGGTGGTACTGACCTCTTTCCCACTTCAAATCAAAAACGATGAAAACCAAACTCTTGACTGTAGTGTGTCTGGTAACCGTGTTCGTCACTTCTATTCTTCTTGAATCAAATTCAATGGCCCGAGTCGCTCCGTTGGTCCCAGCTTTTCCGGGTGCTGAAGGGTTTGGCACTAACACCCCGGGTGGACGTGGCGGTCGAGTCATCTTCGTCACTAACTTAAACGACGCCGGACCAGGAAGTCTGAGAGCTGCATGTGATGCGGAGGGGCCACGCATCGTCATCTTTCGAGTGTCAGGGCTGATCACTCTTGCTTCTCCACTCACAGTTAAGAATCCATTCCTGACTATCGCCGGACAGACGGCTCCCGGTGACGGGATTTGTCTTCGGAACTTCACTTTCAACATTGCGACTCACGATGTTGTTGTTCGTTACCTGCGCAGTCGTTTGGGCGACGTTAGCTCACAAGAAGCTGACAGTATCACCCTATTGTCAGGCGCTCATGACGTAGTGCTTGACCATTGTTCGGCTACCTGGTCTATCGACGAATCACTTTCACTAGCCGGTAATGTTTCCAACGTCACGATCGAGTGGTGCTTGATTGGCAACGCACTAAATCACAGTAAACATGCCAAAGGCGACCATGGCTACGGCTCATTGTCACGCGCGAACGGACCGGTCACCTGGCATCACAATCTCTGGGTACATAACAATTCGCGCAATCCACGCCTGGGCGACAACTATGGACGGCCGCCATTTCCCACATTCGATGTTCGCAACAATGTGATGTATGACTACGGCGAGATTTGCTCTGGCTTGACGCAGGGTGTGCTCAAAGTGAATTACGTCGCGAACTATATTCGTCCCGGTCCTAGTAGCAAGGCCGTTACACCGATCCACGTCGGAGGTCCGTCCCAACTTAGCTTCTACATTCGCGACAACGTCTTTGAAGGGCACGACGCTTTCACTGCCGACAATTCGACGTTTTTCGATCCGGTTATGATCAACGGCAAGCGTCAAGTGGAAATCGAGGCGCAACCATTTGACGCTCCTCTGGTGCACACTTCGTCCGCGCACAACGCCTACCTGGCAGTGCTCGCGAGTGTTGGTGCATCGCTGCCGCGTCGTGACTCAGTCGATACTCGCATCATCAACGAAGTGAAAAGTGGTACCGGATCGATCATCGACTCGCAGGAACAAGTTGGCGGCTGGCCTGAGCTGAGGTCAGGCACGCCACCGGTAGATATGGATGAAGATGGGATGCCCGATTCATGGGAACTCCGGTTTGGGTTAAATCCGCGTGATCCGTCTGATGGAGCGGCCGACAAAGATCACGATGGTTACACCAATCTCGAGGAGTATCTCAACAACACAAATCCAAAGAAGGCAGGTTGACTGCAAGATTACTTCGATCATGAAAATCCCCCACCCGGTAGTGTGGGGATCCCTTCGAGTCCTTTCTACAGATGGGGGATTCAATAAACACGGAGACACCAGATGAATGGAGATCAACGAAGCATCGCTCGACGTAGCTTCATCCAAGGTGTAGCGGCCGGTGGAGCGGCGCTGTTCCTTGACCGCGCGTCGCTTGCAACAACTATCGTCGCGGATGCACCGGTCGCAACCACCAAAGCCGGTCGAGTGCGTGGCTACACTGACAATGGCATCAACGTTTTCAAAGGCATCCGCTACGGCGCTGACACAACCGGAAGGCGCTTCATGCCACCACTCGCACCAGAACCCTGGTCTGACGTACGCGACGCACTAGCTTATGGACCATCTGCGCCACAACAGTCGCGACCCAACGAACGCACCAGTGAAGACTGTCTATTCTTGAACCTCTGGACTCCGGGACTCCGCGATGGGCGCAAACGGACGGTCATGTTCTACATCCATGGTGGTGCTTACTCGAATGGTTCCGGCTCAAGCGCACTCTATGATGGAGTGCGTCTCTGTCGTCGTGGCGATGTAGTGGTGGTGACGGTAAATCATCGTCTCAATGCATTTGGCTATCTCTATCTCGCGCGTTTTGGTGGACCTGAGTTTGCCGACTCCGGTAATGCAGGACAACTTGACCTCGTCCTCGCGCTGCAGTGGGTGAAGGACAACATTGCTGAGTTTGGTGGTGATCCGGATCAAGTTATGGTCTTTGGTCAATCCGGAGGCGGTGCAAAGATCGCTACATTAATGGCAATGCCCTCCGCCGAAGGTCTGTTTCATCGCGCTGCCACAATGAGTGGACAACAGGTCACAGCTTCCGGTGCGCTGAATGCAACGCTCCGTACGAGGACGATCCTCGAGGCGTTGAAGCTGACACCGGAACGCGCCGGTGAGATCAAGAGTGTACCTGTAGAACGCATTGTAGAAGTGCTCGGCACACGCGATCCTGTGCTGCCGTTTGGAGGTGTATCGTTTGCCCCAGTGTTAGATGAGCGCACACTGCACCGTCATCCCTTCTATCCCGACGCACCATCACAATCAGCGCGAATTCCGATGATTATTGGTAACACCCATGACGAAACGCGGGCCTTCCTCGGCGGCGATGCGAGCAACTTCACGCTTACCTGGGAACAGTTGCCCGAGAAATTGATCCCGAACATGCGGGTTGATATTCAACCAGAGGTAGTGATCACGGAGTATCGCCGGTTATATCCAAAGTATTCACCGAGCGATGTCTTTTTTGCGGCGACCACAGCGGGACGTTCCTGGAGAGGGGCAGTGATCGAAGCAGAAGAGCGCGCCAAGTCTGGATCCTCGGCGTATGTGTATCAACTAAATTGGGCCAGTCCGAGAGATAGTGGGAAGTTCGGAGCGCCGCACGCTTCAGACATTCAATTGGCTTTTGACAATATAGACAAACCCGGTGCTACTGCGACTGGACCCACCGCTCAATCGATGGCCGATCAAATGAGTGAAACGTTTATTGCGTTTGCCCGCACCGGCAATCCGAACCAGAAATTAATCCCACGATGGACGCCTTACACACTGTCGCGCCGCGAGACAATGATCTTCGAAGTACCGTCGCGTATGGAGAATGATCCGCGCGGCGCTGAACGTCGATTGTTTGCCAAGGTGCCTTACATCCAACCAGGGACCTAGTCAAAGAGCAATCGCCGAAGTGAGGCTTTATAGCTTTAGCGCGCAAAAGGGCCACACCCGCGAGAGGCTTAGTTCCAGCAAACTATCGCATTCGAAGGACTAACCTGTTGGCATGTGCATTGCTCTGAGTACATGTTAGGTGAAATGAACGATTCTGGAGGACGGTGACGATCGTTCATTAGATCGAGCAGGGGAAGCCGCGAGCGACTCGGACGTTCAGGTAGACGTATTGAAGTCGCTCGCGGTAGGGATGTGATCAATCAGAGTCGGTGGCAATTCCGAAACGCTCAATCATCCGATACAGAGTACGACGATCGACACCCAGAATCTCAGCGGCACGTGT
>DATEXA010000057.1:0-20691 GCA_035257465.1 Pyrinomonadaceae bacterium
GACAGCTTGTTTGGTAAGACGCACACATTAGACTTGCCTCTCGCCCTGCTTCGGATTAATCTAGCGCCCGTAAACCACTCCTGGTAGCCCAAACGTCCCCGACAGAGGCGCTCAGTAATCTCCCCCCGATCAGTCTCCTTCAATCTCTCCCGACAGTTTCGGCTTTCCCGAGTTGCTTTGGCAGCTTTTCATTTGATTTGCAAAGTCCGTCCTGTCGGCGGCATCTAACAAACGTCGTGAAATAAAAGTCTCTCCTCTTCGTCGCCGCCTCGGTGGCACTACATTAGAATCTAAACGCTTATGCTTCGAGCACACTACAGCTTTTCGAACAACAGCTTGAATGGCACTAGCGCCGGCATTGGCTTGAACGGCCATGCTTCTTTGAAGGGAGCACCCACAATGAGAGTATTTTGTCCAGAACACCAAAAAAGCTTTTTCTCACCTCGACAAAGTCCCATCAAATGCGAAAACCGAGGTCACGTCCTTGGCGAGTTGGACTTTGACGGTCTTGGTAAATCCAGCTTTGAGTTCCAATGGCAGTACTGTTGCAACTGCGAACACTTCTGCGTGATAAATTTCGACATTAACGGACTGGAACGTTGTCCGGTCTGCACACGACGAAGCTCAGTCCTCTATATTTGTGAACGCTGCTACACGGTCAGCTTCGAGTCTAATACTCCGCTTCAACAGAAGAATTTCACGCTGACCTCGGAAGGCACACCGTTCCCGTGCTGTCCCGGATGTTTGCAGGCTGCGTCAGCAGACTTACGCGAACATACGTGCGACGAGGCACGCGTCTCATTTGTCACCGGTCTGAACTCGTGTCCGATTTGCACCGAGCGGCTCGATATCGGCCCCTCATTTCCTTCTTCAGTGGCGCAATACCTTAGAAGAACGAAATCTGCCAACAAGGTAAACGTCACGTTTGATTATGAGAGTGAGTTGTTCGTGGCCGTTGCAGATGGTGAGTTTGTTTTGATCAGCAACAACGACGAGCTGGGAAGAACAATTGTCATTCCGCGTTCGCCTCGACTTGAGACAGTACGAGAGTTCTATGAGTTATATCAGGACTATTATCACTGTAACACCCCGAGCCCGGGCGAGATTAGCCTGTCGGAGCCTGCTGTGGTGGTGCCCACCGTTGATGGTTGGAAACTCCTAAGCAACGGTGTATTTGAAGCGATACCTGACCGAAAGAAGAGAGCGCCAATTGAGCCTCCGATCCGAGAACAACCTCAACCTGCAACGACTGCCCAGGAGAACGAACAACTAAGCAGGTGCACACAGTGCAATACACTGATCGAAGCGAAATATGCCTTCTGTTGGAAATGCGGTCACCCACGCTCAGATACGAGTGCTGAAGTTCAACCGAAACGACCAAAAATGATCCTATCGACGTTTGAAGGTGAGGATGAAGAGCGAACTGTCCAAACTGAAAACCGCAAGGGACTGGGAATGTTCTCGTGGTCTGACACGGAATCATCTTCTCGCCCTGGCAAGAGAAATGGTTCCATGCTCAAGCTCTTTAGCCTTGGTGTGGGAGGCTTGCTCATTTTCTCGTTGAGTCTATTTGTGCTTTTGCGTAGTGATTCGCCTGCGACAACAGCAGCTAATCCTGAAACTGAATCCCAAACTGTGCCAACGGACTCCGCAGCAAAACCGATTGAGTCCACAAAGACTGCTGAAATGAAACCGACGTCATTGCAGACTCCGGCAGCAAACGCTGAAGACGCTGCACTGGCGCAGTTAAGACAACTGCGGCTGTCAGCAAAAGAAAAGGATCGTTCCCGAATCCTGAAAGACCTTTCTGAGAAGGAAAAGAAATTTGCGGATGATTACCGTTTTCCATACGAACGCGCGAAAGTTTTCGTGGCTGATCCGAGTAAGGATCTTCACCAGGAGGCCTTCGTGGCACTGAACCGTGCGGCCCAGAAAGCGATCAACAAAGGTCAGGCGGGTGAGATGTTACGGAATCTGGTAAACGACAGCGACGGTGATTTTCAGAAACTATCACACGGCCATCGCGAGTGGTCGCAACTGCAGAAGGCGCTGAAGAGGAATGATGCCGGGATGCTCGGCGAGAATCAGGGGCTGTAAAAGGATTGAAGTAGTTAACTCAGTAGTTGTAGGTTTTTTTTCATTCGGTCTTTTTCCATTTATCATTTCTCATTTTCCATTTGAGCAGATGTCGCAGCTTTATCTTTTGATTAATCCTGCGATGCAAAATGAAAAATGGAAACTGTCAAATGGAAAATGACCAATGAAAACCGATCTATGATTACCTCACGGCTTGATCACCAAGTTCTTTCATCCTTCCCCCTCATCCGTAATCCTTTCTAACCTTCGCCATAAACCGCACGACCCTTTTCTGATCGACCACGCCGGCCCAGTGGCCATCCACTTTGAAATGCGAACCGATTATGAAGCCATCCGCTTCTTCGAAGAACTCATCGATGTTGTCAACGCTGATACCGGAACCGAGAAACACTGGCAGGCGACAATGAGACTTGGCCTCTCGGACGTCCTGGACATTAGGTGCTTCACCAGTAACGTTGCCGGTGACAATCACGCAGTCAGCTCCCATGAACTCAACAGTCTCTGCCGTCATTCCCAAACGGATATCGGCTGTAATAGCGTGAGCTGAGTGCTTCTTCTTCACGTCGGCCCACACCTCTACGCGCTTCGCCCCAATCACTCGCCGATACCGCAATAGCTTCGCAGCTGATGATTGAATGAAACCTTCATCAGCAACATGCGCATACGCGTAAGCCTCGGCGCGTATGAAATCCAGATTAGCAGCGTGAGCGACTGCCATCGCTTCAATGTTTGCACCAGCCAGGATCTGAATTCCAACGGGCAAACCACACACAATCTTCACTTCGCTCCCAATTGCCGTCATAGCTGCGACGATCTCCGGGCCAACCTCTCCGCGGAGGTACGGAACGTCGTGCATGTTTTCAATCATGACACCGTTAACACCACCGTCGCGGTATAACGTGGCTTCGCGTTTGGCAGAGGTAATCAACTCGGCAACGGTTTGCGTGTTACGAGGCGTGCCGGGCAAGGCGCCGACATGAATCACACCAATTACGGGTTTTGTTTGAGTAAACAGTGCGGTCATTGTAAGTGTCCCAGTTTATGTCCGATATGCTTTAGCTTGTCGCGAATGCACTAGACTAAAGCACCGAGCCGACAAGCTAAAGCATATCGGACAGGTTGCCCGCTGAAATGCTCTCTGATTGAATAGCACAAACTGGAAAACACCGCATGAGTTCATTTTGGAAGGTCGATGATCAGGTCGCACGACTCACGGAACTTACGAGTCACGCAACAGATCTCAAAGAAGCACCTCTACGCAGAGACGTCCGTTCGCTCGGTCGTCTGCTGGGCCTGGTGCTTAAAGAACAAGCCGGCGAGGAATTGTTCGCCGCCGTCGAAGAATTGCGTGTCCTTTTGATCGAGCAACGAGAACGTCCGACGCAAGACTCACCTGGAGCACCTCTGATCGAGCAAGCCGAGGCGATTGTCAGCCGAATGAATGTCGAGCAAGCGCATCAAATGACGAAGGCGTTTGCGATCTACTTTGAACTTACCAATCTCGCCGAGACGAATCACCGTAAACGACGGCGACGCGCTGCACAAAGTTCTCCTGAGATAATTGCCCAGCCAGGTTCGTTCCTCGGCACTCTCCGTCGCATGCGCGACGCCGGGGTCACTGAACAGGAAGCGCGGCAGTTGTTGAACGAGATCGAAGTCGTCCTTGTTTTCACCGCCCATCCTACAGAAGTTGCACGGCGGACAGTTCTCTTCAAACGTCAGCGAATCGCAGAAGCGCTTGAACGACTGGATCGATTACCGCTTCCGGAACGCGAGGCCGAGCAGCAAGAGCAAACAATTCTTGCAGAGATAACTGGCCTGTGGCAGACCGACGAAGTTCGTCGTCGCCGTCCAAGTGTTCGCGACGAAATCAAGATGGGGCTCGATTATTATCCCAGCGTCCTCTTTGAAACTGTGCCTCAATTGTATGACGAGTTAGCAAACGATTTTCGAGAAGCTTTCGGAGGAGACTTAACTGCAGGCGACTTGCCGCGACTGCTCCGTTTTGGATCTTGGATCGGTGGCGATCGCGACGGGAACCCAAACGTTACTCCAGAGTGCACACGAGATGCTTTACGAATCGCCAGGCAGACAATTCTTGGTTTCTACATCGCGAAAACTGAGGAGTTGATCTGGCGTCTCACCTCGTCAACCCTGCAAGCGAAAGTATCGCCTCAGTTGGTTGAGGCTTTGAGTCATTACGCTGAAACTATTTCCGCACACGGGTTAAATCCCGAACGTCACCCTCCCAACGAGATCTACCGTCGTTATCTCGATTACGTGCTGGCTCGACTAATCGCCGCGCGCGATCCGGATGAAGGAGGAATTGGTTATTCAGACGCCGAGGAGTTCCGCTCGGATTTATGTTTACTACAGGAGAGTCTCGTTGCAGAAGAAGGCGAGCGACTGGCGAAAGCATTGCTCGAACCACTGCTCAGACAGGTTGATACATTTGGTTTTCATTTGCATACGCTCGATGTTCGTCAACATGCGCGAGTTCATAGTCAGGCATATTCCGAGCTGTTTCCCTCTGCTGCCAGCGAGCTCCCGCATCCGCCTTCTGAAGAAACCGAGAACCTGCTCGACTCGCTGCGAATGATCAGAGACGTGAAGCGACGTTTTCCGGCGCCGTCAATTCGCAGTTATGTCATTAGTGGCAGCAAGTCGACCGCTGACATATTCAACATCGTGCGCTTGGCAGAACTCTCCGGCGTGAAGGTCGAAGCAACTTGCGAAAAGCACGATTTCGGGCTGATGCCGGTGCCCTTGTTTGAATCAATTGAAGATCTCCGAAACTCTGGTGACATTTGCCAAAGTCTATGGACGAATCCTGATTATTCCCGAGTTCTTGATTCGTGGGGTCGTCGCCAGGAAGTGATGTTGGGCTACTCCGACTCGAACAAGGATGGCGGAATGCTGACGAGTACGTGGGAGATTTTCAAAGCGCATCGCACGCTGCATCAGGTTGCTGCGAATACAAATGTGCGACTCACACTTTTTCATGGACGGGGTGGTACAGTCGGCCGCGGTGGTGGACCAACACATCATGCAATCATCGCACAACCTCTCGGCGCGTTCAGTGGACACATAAAGATCACCGAGCAGGGTGAAGTGATGAACTGGAAGTATTCGGACCACGTGCTCGCGGAGCGAAATCTGGAATTGGTGATCGCCGCTTCTTTGGAAGCGTTGTCGAGACCTGGTGGCGCTTATCAACTCGACAAACAGAGTGAAGACGCACTAGAGGCGATGTCGGAGGATGCGTTCGGTTTTTATCGTGAGAACATCGCCGACAACGACGACGTGCTGGAGTATTTTGATGAAGCTACACCAGTCAGAGAATTGGATTACGCACGAATCGGGTCGCGTCCTGCTCGTCGTAGCGAGCGCGCCGGTCTCGATGAGCTCCGCGCCATTCCGTGGGTCTTTGGCTGGATGCAGAGCAGACACGTCCTGCCTGCTTGGTTCGGGGTTGGCTATGCTCTCGAACGTTTTGGCAATTCTGCAGTCGAAAACAAACGTGTACTGCTAAACCTCATGAAAAAGTTTCCACTCTTCCACGATCTGATCGACAACGTCGAGTTGGGAATGGCGAAGGCGGATTTGTCGATAGCTACTCTCTATGCAGGTCTCGTTTCCAACAAGGCTTTGCGTAATCGTGTATTGAAGTTGATTGGGGAAGAGTTTGAGCGAACCAGGCGAGTTGTGCTTGAACTCACAGGACAATCGACGCTGCTGGAACGGAACCCGGTTTTAGCACGTTCGATCCGCCTGCGTAACCCGTATGTCGATCCGTTAAGTTTGATTCAGGTAGAACTGCTGCGGCGAAAACGTGCCGGAGAGAATGATGACAACCTCAATTACGCTTTGGCGGCGACAATCAACGGGATCGCGGCAGGCCTAAGGAATACGGGTTAGGCAAAATGTCCGGACAGCAAATTCCCTATTCCCCATTTCTTCACTCCTCCGTAGAATAAAGCCGTTCCCCGTACTCCCACTTTGATATCGAACCAGGGGGCTTCACATTGAGTTTTAGGATTACTGCGCTACTTCAAGCCGTTTCCTCGGGCGATGAGGACGCCGTCAACGCGATAATTGGCCGCGGTGGCGATGTCAACGCCTGTAACGACGGCGGACAAACTCCACTGATCCTTGCTGTCATCGCCGGTCACTCCCAGATACTGCCTTCTCTCCTAAGAGCCGGAGCCAATCCCTTAGTCTGCGATAACACTGGATTGAATGCGATCGATTGGGCCGAACGTAAGGGAAGAACCGACCTCGCCCGGTCGCTAAGTCAACAGTTCAACCTTTCGACTGCTCCCTTTGAAACAGCAGCAACCAAACCGAGGTTGACACCGGATTCAGCAGAGCCACTCCACTCAGAGTCTGTGTCTCCAGATGAAAAGAGTCGCAAGTTTGTCGCAGGTCTTAAACAGCGATTAGAAGAGAAGGCTGCACTAAGAAGGAAGACAGCAAGCGTCCCGCTGGAACCGGTGCAGAGTCAGGATGCATTCGAGAATCCGAAGCCAACTGCCGAGCAGAAACACATTTCAGATTTCACGTCCGAGATACAAAGTCCGCGACAATCAGCGGCTCCGGAGAAGCTGGAACCAGTTCAGAGTCAGGATGCAATCGAGAAGCCAAAGACAACAGCCGAGCAGAAACACATTTCAGATTTCACGTCCGAGATCTCAACTCCGAGTCGGTCTGCGGTTCCAGACGTGCTGGAACCTTCGCTATCAATCGCATCTCCGAGCAAACCGTCGGCACGCAAACGTTGTCCTGAGTGCAACAGAATCTACAACAGTGAGCTGCTGGCTTATTGTGCTCACCATGTTGTTCCATTGGTGGATATCAATGCGCCAGTTGTCACTGCCAAACCGAAGAACTCAACGCCACTGTTTTGGTCACTCGTGCTAATTACACTTTTTGCAGCAACGCTTGCGGGAATGTTTCTTACCAACCTCTTGTTTAAGAATCCCGCGCCGCCAGCAAACAGCCCTCCAGCTGCACTTGTAATTACTAACTCCCGAAAAGGAATCCCTGTAGTTGGCCGAGAACTGGCGGGAAAAGAGGTTGTTCTACCCGAAGCTGAAGCGCCGACCAACGCCGTGAAAGAGCCAATCTCCGTTACAGTTCGTATAAAGATCGACAAGGGCGGCCGAGTGTACTCGGCATCGACCACCAGAGGTGAGAAGTCGTTGCGTAAGTCGGCAATGACAGCAGCGAAACAAGCAATCTTCTCAACCGAGAAGTTGGGCGGGCGTGGAGGAGAGGGAACGATTACTTATACCTTCAAATTATAGATCCCGGTCTCATGAGTCAGTACCACCCGCGGTAGAGACTGGGCCACGAAATAATAATACCATCCGCAGATTACGCAGATTTGTTTGCGAAAACGAGGTACTAACCCAACCGTTCCAAAATTGAATCTGCTTTACCTGTGGACGATCATTCTTTCATTTATTCGCAATCAATGACAAAAGAACCGCAAGAACAAGATCTGTTTCTCAAGTGCCTTCTTGAAGCAAACGTCGACGGCATCATCGCATTCGACCGCGAGTTCCGGTACACGCTCTGGAATCTTGCCATGGAAAAGTTCTCGGGTGTGAAGCGCGAAGATGTGTTAGGCAAAAACGCTTTTGAACTCTTCCCTAACCTGAAAGAAACCGGCGAAGACAAGCTCTATCAGGAAGCTGTAGAAGGAAAAACCGTTGTCGGAGAAGGGCGCCCTTACTACATTCCCGAGACAGGGCGTTCTGGATTCTTCGACGGTTACTATTCGCCGCGTCACGACGAGGACGGAAAAGTTGTCGGCGGAGTCGCAATCATTCGTGATGTAACTGATCGTAAACGCGCGGAAGCGAATGCACAGGAAGCTCATCGTCTGGCGTTTCACGTTGAGAATACTCCGCTCGCTGTGATCGAGTGGGATCATGAGTTCCGTGTATTGAGGTGGTCGCCGGCAGCGCAACGATTGTTTGGCTGGACTGGCCCAGAGGTCCTGGGAAAACGTTTCACCGACTGGGACTTCGTTGTTCCTGATGACGTCGGGTCTGTTAATCAAGTAGGCAATAGACAAAATCAAGGAACAGAAACATACGGTATTTCGCGTAATAGAAACTTTACGAAACTCGGGTCTGTAGTGAATTGCGAGTGGTACAACTCAGCACTCTACGATGAGGCCGGGAAGCTCGTCTCCGTTCTGTCCCTCGTTCTCGATGTAACGCTTGCAACCCGCATTGAGGAAGCTCTCAGAAAATCTGAAGCTCAATATCGATTGCTCTTTGAATCGAATCCACAAGCTATGTGGGTTTACGACCAGGAGACGCGGCAGTTTCTTGCGGTGAACAACGCCGCGATTCAACGTTACGGTTATTCGCGAGCCGAGTTCTTGTCGATGACCATTCACGACATTCGTCCGCCCGAAGAAGTACTTCGGCTCACTGAATATCTTTCACACGACAACCCGGAGTTCAATGAGGCCGGCCAGTGGCTACATCAAAAGAAGGATGGCACTCTCATCAACGTCGAAATCACTTCCAACCGATTGGATTTCGAAGGCAGGAGAGCCGTATTCGTCTTGTCCACTGATACTACTAAACGGAAAAAGGCCGAGAAGGCCTTGCGTGAAAGTGAAGACCGTTATCGCGATCTGGTTGATAACAGTCACGAACTTATCTGCACCCACGATCTCGAAGGTCGTGTGATCTCTGTTAATCCATGGGCCGCGAGAGTGCTTGGTGTTCCCGAAGATGCTCTCGTGGGTATGAACATTCGTGACGGACTGTTGCCGGAATATCGTAGCCAGTTTGAAGATTACCTTCACAAAGTAAAGACGGAAGGAAGTGCAAAGGGCGTGATGAAGGTTCGCACGTCCACAGGCGAGATCAGGCTGTGGGAGTATTACAACACTCTGCGAACCCAGGGTGTTGAGACACCAATCGTGCGAGGCATGGCCCACGATGCAACGGACCGACGTCAGGCACTGGAACGGGAAAAGGAGGCACGACTTGAAGCCGAAGCAGCAAACCGAGTCAAGGATGAATTTTTGTCGACACTGTCGCACGAACTCCGAACACCTCTAACGGCGATCATGGGTTGGTCTAACCTGCTTCTGCACGGAGAGGTTGAGCCGGCAAAACAACGACAAGCAATCGAAACGATCGCCCGCAACGCTAATTCACAGTGTCAGCTCATCGATGATCTGCTTGAAGTGTCGCGAATCATCACTGGAAAAGTTCGATTGGATTTTGTCGCTAGCGAGTTGCAACCAATTATCGAAGCTGCCGCTGAAAGCATACGTCCGACGGCAGAGGCGAAGGGTGTGCGGCTACAACTGAATCTTGAGACAAATGTTGGGTTGGTCCTCGGAGATCGTGAACGACTCCAACAAGTCGTCTGGAACTTGTTGTCCAACGCGGTGAAGTTCACGCCAACCGGCGGTGAGGTTAACGTCAAACTCCTTTGTATCAATTCGCATGTTGAGATTTCAGTGACCGATTCAGGCATTGGTATTAACCCGCATTTCCTGCCACATGTTTTTGATCGGTTCCGCCAGGCCGATGGCTCGACTACTCGAACACACGGCGGACTCGGCCTGGGTCTCGCAATCGTCAGACACCTGGTCGAACTTCACGGCGGTGTAGTCACGGCTGATAGTGATGGAAACGGCCAGGGCGCTACGTTTACGGTTAGGCTGCCTCTGATGGTTGCAGTTGACGTCCAGACTCCCTTCGATTCTGAAGAGCGAATACATGCCGCAGTTTCGCCGGGACCGCCACAGGTATCACTCGAACATTTGAGGGTCTTGATTGTTGATGACGAACTTGATGCGCGCGAATTAGTAACAGTGATGTTGGAACGCTGCGGGGCAATCATGAAAGAAGCAGAGTCGTCGCGCGAAGCACTCGAGATTATCGAAAGCTGGAAACCGGATGTCCTGATTGCTGATATCGGAATGCCAGTTGAGGATGGTTACGGACTGATCAAACGTGTGCGTGCTCTTCCGAAAGAGCGAGGAGGACACACGCCGGCACTTGCACTAACAGCATATGCGCGAACAGAAGACCGTATACGAGCATTGTCGGAAGGGTATCAGGTGCATTTGACGAAGCCAGTCGATCGCGCAGAGCTTGCGGCTGTAGTGGCCCGGCTAGCCGAGCGATGATCCAAGCCCGAAACGGGATCTCAGATTGCAGATCTCAGATATCAGACCCCCGGTTCGAATCTCTGAGATCTGAGATTTTAAATCTGAGATCCGGCTTCCGGGTCAGAGCATCGCAATGATACGTAACGGCCCGCCACTACCACCCTTTATTTTCATCGGAAGAGCGACCACGGTGAAGCCTTTGACCGGAAGCTGGTCAAGGTTTGCCACGTTCTCAAACGCCGGAATGTTCTTCTCAAACAGATTTCGGTGACTCTCAAACAGCGTCGATTGACCGCGATCAATACTCGCGGTGTCCAGACCGATTGCTTTGATTGACCTTGACTGCGTCAACCAACGCGCTGCCTGTGGATCCAGACCCGGAAAATGAAGCTTTGCGACAGCAGCCGCTCCCCGCTCGTCTGTTCCAAGATACTTCTTGCGATCGGGATAGAACTTTCCGAAACCTGTGCGAACCAAAACTATCGCGCCCGTTGGTATCCTGCCGTTTCGTTTCTCCCAGTCCTGAAAATCAGCAATGCTGATGAGATAGTCAACGTCCGCAGCACACTGCTTCGTCACGTCAATCACCAACCCCGCACCAGTGAGTTGTTCTAACGGGATTTGATCGACGCTGTTATGGCCTTTGGCAAAATGCACAGGCGCGTCGAGATGCGTACCACCATGTTCTGCAGCAGAGAATCGATAAGCAGAGTAGAAGTAGCCTTTCTCAGTAACGCCCTCAAAATCTGTTTCGAGTTTGAACGTCTCAGCAGTCGGCCAGTAGACAGACTCCGCGTCGAACGGGTAAGTGAGATCGATGATCTTACCGATGGGCTTCGCCTGGAGCGGGGTTAGGGTCATTATCGAGAGCAGAAACAGCGCTAAGAATTTCATTCGTTTTCTCCTTAAGCGTCCTTCTTGATATGAGTACCACAGAGTTACGTAGAAAATAGAACAGAACGACAAATCAAAAAAGCCTTTCGACAAAGTTTCCAGGTAGACACCGAGAGATGGCACGGAAACAAAACGCCTGGTGAGTTACAATAAGCACAACCCAAAAAGTTAAGGAGTAACCGGATGGAAATCGGAATGATTGGCCTCGGACGTATGGGCGCGAATATGGTTCGACGGCTATTAAATGCGCATCACCGCTGTGTCGTATACGATCGCAGTACCAGTGCGGTCCAAACTCTCGTAAATGATGGGGCGGTCGGTGCCAGTTCTCTAAATGACTTAATTGAGAAGCTCAGTACGCCACGGGCAATCTGGTTAATGATTCCAGCCGCCCTCGTCGATTCAACGCTTGGTGAACTCTCTGGAATCGTGAGCGCAAACGACATCATTATCGATGGTGGAAATTCCTACTACGTCGACGACATCCGGCGCTCAAAGGAACTGAAAGCCAAAGGTATTCACTACGTCGATGTTGGAACAAGCGGCGGCGTCTGGGGGTTAGAACGCGGGTATTGTCAGATGATTGGTGGAGAAAAAGAAATCGTTAAGCATCTCGACCCCATCTTTAAGACACTGGCTCCCGGCCGGGCGTCAGTTACGCCTACACCCGGACGATCTGACAACAGCACGGCCCTGGAAGGTTATCTGCACTGCGGAGTTGCCGGGGCCGGACACTTCGTCAAAATGGTTCACAATGGAATCGAATATGGATTGATGGCAGCTTACGCAGAAGGACTCAACATCTTGCATCACGCTAACGTAGGACAACTCGATCACGCCAAGGATGCTGAGACTACTCCGTTACGTGAACCGGAGCATTATCAGTACGACTTCAATCTCGCCGATATTACCGAACTCTGGAGACGAGGTAGTGTGGTGGCTTCGTGGCTCCTGGACCTTACGGCGATAGCTTTGGCGGAGCAACCAAAGTTGGAAAACTTCTCAGGTAGCGTGTCGGATTCAGGTGAGGGTCGGTGGACAATCAACGCAGCGGTAGACGAAGGCGTGCCAGTACCCGTTCTGAGTGCTGCTTTGTTCCAGAGATTTAGTTCAAGGGGCGAAGCAGATTTCGCTAACAAGATTCTGTCCGCAATGAGAAAGCAGTTTGGCGGACATGTGGAGAAGAAGTGAGAGCCTTTCTCTGCGCAACCCATTTTCAGCGCTGAGATGCATAGTACGCAGAGAAGGCGCAGGGATCTACAAAAGCCTGAACCAAGGAAAATCAAACGTGTCTACAACTGAACCAACCGCATCGCAATTCGGACAACTGTCGCTTCCGAAGGGAGATCCCTGTGTCGCAATCATCTTCGGCGCCACGGGCGATCTAACAAAACGAAAGCTCATGCCGGCCTTATTTCGTCTGATGTGCGAAGGCTGTCTGGACGACGTCCAAATACTCTGCCTGGGTCGCAGTCCATTATCGGACCAGGAGTTTCGAAAAGTGGTACGCGAAGCGCTCAATGCTTCAAGCAAAATCGAAACGTGCAGCGATGAAGAAGGGGATCGTTTCACCGAACGCATCACCTACATGACCATCGAATTCGACAAGGACGATACGTACCTTCAGATCGCCTCGCGTCTTGAAGACATGAGCGCCAGGGGGGCAAGTAGAAATCATTTGTTCTACTGCGCCACACCTCCTTCTCTCGTTACCGTGATTGTTGAAGGACTGGGAAAGGCTGGCCTTAATAAGAGCGAGCAAGGTTGGAGTCGCATCGTGGTCGAAAAACCTTTTGGTCACGACCTCGATTCAGCGAAGAAGTTGAACGAGGAAATAGCCGCGGTGTTTCAGGAAGACCAGGTCTATCGCATCGATCACTATCTCGGCAAAGACACCGTGCAAAATATTTTGGTCTTCCGTTTCGGCAATTCAATGTTTGAGCCGATCTGGAATCGAAACTACGTCGACTACATCGAGATTACTGCAGCAGAGTCTATCGGTGTTGGCTCGCGCGCTGGCTACTACGAAGAAGCCGGAGCGCTGCGCGATATGGTCGCCAATCACTTGTTGCAACTTCTGACACTAACAGCAATGGAACCGCCCGTTGCTTTCGATGCGGACAACGTCAGAGAAGAAAAGGTGCAGGTGCTGCGTTCCATCCGCCGGCTGAAATCAGAAGATGCTTCCTATCGGACTGTCCGGGCTCAATATACGGCGGGAGAGGTTGATGGTGAACACGTCACTGGTTACAAAGACGAAGAAAACGTTGACGACAACTCGACAACGGAAACGTACTGCGCCATCGAATTTCAAGTATCAAACTGGCGCTGGGCCGGCGTTCCCTTTTACGTCCGGACCGGAAAGCGTTTGGCTCGATCGCTGACGGAGATCGCGGTCCATCTCAAACGAACTCCCCAGGCTTTGTTCGCCCGAACGCCAGATGAAGATATCGAACCCAACGTGATTGTGCTTCGCATTCAACCGAATGAGGGAATCAACGTGAGCATTGGGGCAAAGCACCCGGGTTTCCAAATGAGCGTCAACACTGTCCACATGGATTTTTGCTATCAAAGTATTTTTGGAGTTCGCACGCCCGATGCGTACGAAACTTTGCTGTTGGATGTGATGCAAGGCGACGCAACGCTTTTCACAAGGCGTGACGAGGTGGAGGCGCAGTGGAGATTGATAACTCCAATCGAGGAAGCCTGGGCAGCACAAGGAGTAACTGAGCTGCCAACCTTCCCGGCAGGAAGCGACGGCCCTCCCGAAGCCGATCAGTTACTAGCGCGGAGCGGACACCGTTGGCGCAAGCTAAAGGAAATTAGAGCCGGGTGTGATTAAAGAGTAACCAACGGAACGTTGGAAGAAACCTTCCGCTGCTCGACGAGCAACTCTTCGAAATCGTCAGCAGAGAGCGCCTTACTAAACAAGAAACCTTGGACTACGTCGCACTCGAGTTCGGTCAGGGATTCGAGTTGATCACGCGTCTCCACGCCTTCGGCAATCACGGTGAGATCCAATGCATGACCGAGTGTGATGATAGCTCTTACGATTGCCGTGTCGTGTGGATCCTTGCAAAGATCACTGACAAACGATCGATCAATCTTGAGTGTGTCGATTGGAAATCGCTTCAAGTAGTTCAGCGAAGAGTACCCTGTGCCAAAATCATCGATCGCCACCTTGATACCCATCATTTTCAACTCGAGTAGCTTTTCGATCGCCAGCTCCGGATCCTTCATTATCGAACTCTCGGTAATTTCTAATTCGAGCCAACTAGGATCCAGGTTCGTCTCCTTCAAGATCTCCTCGACAGTCGAGATGAAAGTAGGCTGTTGAAATTGACGGGCGGAAAAATTAACGGCGAGTCTCATTGGCGCCAGACCCAGTTGCTGCCAATTTCTGTTCTGGAAACAAGCACCGCGAAACACCCAATCCCCGAGTGAGATAATAAGACCACTCTCTTCCGCCAGATGAATGAATTCCTTTGGATATAGAAGGCCGAGACTTGGATGCTGCCAACGTACCAGCGCTTCCATTCCGACTAGATGAAAGTCATTGACCGTTACCTGTGGCTGATACTGAATAAAGAATTCCTTACGTTCCAGGCCGGGACGCAAATTGCTTTCGAGTACAAGTTGGCGAAGGGCGCGGGTTGTTCCGCCTGCCGTGTAGAACTGATAGTTGTTGCCCCCCTGCTCCTTCGCACGGTCGAGTGCGGCCCCGGCGCTTTTCAGGAGTGTTGCGGTATCACGTCCATCGTGAGGATGCAGACTAATGCCGATGCTATTGGAGACGCAGATTTCCTGTTCTTCGTAGATGAATGGTTGAACAAGCGCTTCCTTGATTGCATGGGCAGTGTTGGCGGCGTCCTGTGCTCGTGGAATCTGCGTTAGCAGAATTGCAAACTCATCACTGCCGAACCGCGCGACCGTGTCACATTCGCGAACGCAACTCGTCAAGCGTTGGGCCACCGACTGCAGCAACAAATCGCCCGCGTGATAGCCGAGTGAATCGTTTACGGTCTTGAACCGGTCGAGATTCACCAGCAACACTGCTTGCATCAGGTTGCTCCGGTGCGAGAGCGCGATTGCCTGTTTGAGTCGATCCTTGAAGAGCACCTGATTGGGAAGATCGGTTAAGGCGTCGTGGTATGCAAGGTGTGTGAACTTGTCCTGTGCTTGTTTGTTCTGCGAAAGGTCGATTACAAAGCAACTAATCTCATCATCGGCAAGTGCAGCACCGAAAAGCACCGGAACACGCGAACCGTCCTTGCGAATGAATTCCTTTTCGAAAGGAGTACATGCTCCAAAGGCCATTAGCTTTTCAAACGCATCTTCGTCCAGCCGTTGATGCTCCGGTGGAGTTAGATCACAAAGTCTCGCGGGCAATTCATCGCGCGAATAACCCACCGTTCGCAGAAACGCTTCATCAACGTCACCAATCACGCCGTTGGCGTCAATAAAGGCAACGCCAATCAGACTTGAGTTGATAATGCGGTGCAGCGCCGCCTCTAACTTGCTTGCGGAGACTGTTTGAGATGCCGCCCTGTGGTTCGCAGTCGTAGGTTCCATTCGTAAGCGCACTCTGAAGGGCTTAGGTGAAACGCGGGAGGTTTATTTGTTTCTGAAAAAAGAGTGAAGGGCAAGGTTGGCTGGTCAACCTCACCTTAGGCTAACAGAGAAGGCGGGGAGTTTTCAACGAGTTTTTACGAAAGCGGACAATTGAAGGATGAAGGATGAAGGCGGAAGGATGAAAATGTGTCTTTTTCGAAGATCCTGTCGAAACTAAATGGTTAGTCGTCATCCTTCCGCCTTCATCCCTCCGCCTTCCGCCTTACCTGACCGCCGCGCTCGACGACTGAGCCCCCGCTCCGGCAGGCAGTTTTTCCAGTAAATAGCGGGTGAGGAGCCCGTAAAGATGCCGCGTCGTATTTGGCCCCTCAAAAATCCCGTGCGACCGGTTGGGATACGACATCATCGAAAAGGGCTTGTTTGCGCCAACAAGGGCATTCACCAAAGCCTCAGTGCCCTGATAATGAACGTTGTCATCACCCGTTCCGTGAACCACTAACAGGTTACCCTTAAGCTGGGCAGCGAAAGTAATCGGCGAACTCTGCTTCCATTCCTCGGGATGATCCTGAGGCAGTCCGCAATATCGTTCCTGGTAGATGCTGTCGTAATAGTGGATGTCGGGAACCGGCGCCACCGACATGCCGACCGAATAGACTTCCGGGTAACGAAACATCGCGTTCAGCGTGGAAGAACCTCCGCCACTCCAACCCCAGATGCCTATTCGAGTTGGATCGACAAACGGCCATTTCGCAATCGCTTTGGCGGCGGCGGCCTGATCTCCTGAGTTAACGATTCCCATCTTACGGTAGATGATCTTCCGCCAGGCGCGTCCACGCGGAGCGGGTGTGCCCCGGTTGTCGACGCTTGCCACAATGTAGCCCTGTTGGGCCAACATTTGATGCCACATGCGATCACGTCCACCCCATCGATCCAAAACTGTTTGTCCCCATGGCTCACCGTAAACAAAGAACAAAACTGGATACCGTTTTTGACTGTCAAAGTCCGGTGGCTTAATCATCCACCCATCGAGCTGAACGCCGTCACCGATGTCGACTTTGAAAAACTCTGTTGCGGTCGGCTTCAACTTCGCCAGTCGACCCTGAGTTTCCAGGTTGTCAATCAAGGTTCGAACTGACGAGTGTTGTGGTAAACGAACAACGTCGGCAACGGGAACGTGATTGAAAGTCGAGAACGTGTGAATTGCGAGATCGCCTCGCGGAGAGATTTGATAGCCGTGAGTTCCGTCGGCAGAGGCGGGGGAAACACGCTCTTCATTTCCGGTGCCATCAATCCGAACTCGGTACAAGTAACGCTGCGTTGCGTTGTCAGGCGACGCTAGAAAGTAGATCCATCCATTTGTTGAGTCGACGCGTTCCACGCTGATCACATCGTAATTACCAGCAGTTACTACTTTCACGTCGCGTCCATCGCGCGATACCGAATAAATGTGTCGCCAACCGTCACGCTCGCTGGCCCAGAGAAAACGTTTGCCGTTGTCGATCCATTCAACATCGCCACGAGCGAGGCCAGTCTTATCCCAATCGATGTCACCCCAGGCAATGTCGACCCACGCATCATCTTTTTCTGTCAGCACCGGGTGAACCTTGCCGGTGCGCGCGTCGCCCAGCATGACCACATTAGTATTCTGCAAACGATTTAGCTGTTGAATAATTAATTCATCGGAGTTCGCAGCCCACTCCATGCGAGGCAGGTAGTTGTTGCGCGGGTCTCCGGGGATATCAAACCAATGCGTCGCACCTCCGCTTGCTGAAATCACACCGACGCGGGCAGCAGAGTTAGTTTCTCCGGCTTTTGGATAGGGAAAGGTTGTGGTTACAGGATAGAGTCCCGCAGTGTTGTTGATGAGCGTCATCTCCTTAACGCCTTCAGAATTCAACTGCCAGTAAGCGATCTGCTTGCCGTCGGGACTCCAACGAAAGCCGTCGCGACAAAACAACTCTTCTTCGTATACCCAATCGAATGTTCCATTGACGATGTAACGTGTGCCATCGGTTGTAAGCCTGGTAACTTTGGGTTCGCCGTTCAGGTTCTCAACGTAGATGTTGTTTTCGCGGACGTAGGCAACGCGCTCACCGTCCGGAGAGAACTTTGCGAACATAAGAGTCGAAGGCTTTGCATCTGCGCCGCCGAGTTTGCGAAGTGTGCCTGCCTTGAGATCGAGAACCCAGTAATCGCCTCGCGTGTTGCTACGCCAGACTCGAGCCGAGTTCGTAAAGATGAGAATTTTTTGTTCGTCCGGCGTTAGGGAAAACTCTTCGACTGATAGTGGTTCGGCAACACCAGAGGGCGTCAGCTTTTCGGCGGAAACTTTTACGGTGCGTTCACCCGTTAGCGCGTCGTAACGCACCATGTCGACTGCCGGGTTTTTTGTTGGAGACGGCTCGAGAGCAATGTAGCCCCTGCCGTCTTCCTGCCAGCGCACCGGACCGAGTGACCGTGTTCGATATGTGAAGATCGAATCAATAGTCAGCAATGACGGATCGGTTTGTTGCGCAAAGACCGGTAGGACAAGCAAAAATAAAACGGGAATCAGTAAGAGTTTGTGTCTCATCATCTCGTGATTATAGGTCGATGGGTTTGATTGATCCTAAGGAGGTGATCAAACTCAGGATGCTCACAGCGTTTACCGGCAGAGAGCGAGTTTAGCCATCAGACAAAAATCTAGTCAACTTAGAAGTCCTTACCACTGTGGCGCCTTGAGAGTGAGATTGAGATATGCAACTGGTACTGCAGTTCTAAGCCCGCCTCCCAACCAACGAAGCGATTGCTGCAACAAGCTCCTCTTGTTCTATTGGCTTAGCAATGTGACGGTGGTAGCCGGCTGAAAGTGATAGGTCGTGATCCTTACGCGTTGCGTAACCAGTCAACGCAAGTGCTGGGATCAATCCACCTTTTTCGACCGGCAGGTCACGGATTCGACGCATTAGCTCGTATCCATCCTGTTCCGGCATTCCGATATCGCTGATCAGCACATCCGGCAACTTTTCATTGAACAATCTGAATGCCTCGGCTGCCCTGGACGCAGACGTCACTTCAGCGCCATGCTGCCTCAACATCACGCTCAACAACTTTCGTGAATCTTCGTCATCCTCGACGAGCAGGACATGAATGCCATCGAGACTAACTCTTTCCCCTCCAAGAGTCCGACGACGCTCTATTTCCTGGCGTCTCTCCTCGGCGCGCGCTGGATCGCGGCGTTCCTGGGCCATCGGCAGTTCAACCTGGAAAGTCGAACCTTTATCCAACCCCTCACTGTTCGCACTCACATTGCCTCCATGTAACTCGACAAGATGTCGAACAACCGCTAGACCCAAGCCCAGCCCGCCCTGCTTACGAGAGATCGAGCCTTCTGCCTGTCGGAAACGATCGAAAACATAAGGCAAAAATTCGGCGGAGATGCCTTCGCCTGTGTCCCTCACAGTCAAACGCGCCAACGACTCAATGCAATCGAGTGTAATCGTCACATGGCCACGTTTTGGGGTGAACTTGATCGCGTTTGAAAGGAGATTCCAAATGACCTGACGCAATCGATTGGCATCACCGCGCACCAGACAGGACACAGGCGCAAACTCCATTCGAAGTCCAATTCCTTTTGCATCAGCAGTCGGACGGAGTGCATCAACAGCTGAATCAACGATCGGCCCAAGGTCCAACGGATTTAAGTCGAGGCGCAGATTGCCAGTGATGATTCGTGAGACGTCGAGGAGATCATCGATGAGACGCGCTTGTGAGCGAGCGTTTCGCTCGATTGTTTCGATGGCGCGCGCGGCGTTCGCACCTTCCACTTCTCCGTTTCGGATCATCGATGCCCACCCTAGTATCGATGTCAGAGGTGTACGCAACTCGTGAGATAGAGTCGCCAGGAACTCATCCTTGAGACGGTCGGCCTCTTCCGCATGCCGTCGAGCGTTACGTTCGCGTACTAACAAAGCAGCGCGCTCTTTCTCTGCCAACTTGCGATCAGTAACGTCGAGAACCAGTGACAGCACGGAAACAAGATTACCCGTTTCATCATGCAGGACTGAGTTGTACCACTCGCAGTGGATGACTGAGCCGTCTTTTTTATAGTTGCGATTGTAAAGAACGCCCTGTATTTCAAGGCCCTCACGCTGTCTGAAAGTAACAGTGTCGACAGCGTTGACGTCGTCAGCAAAGACGAAGTGCCACTCATTCACGTGTTTGCCTAGAACCTCTTCTGCTTCCCAACCAAAAAGAGCTTCGGCCGATTCTGACCAGCGTGAGACTCGGAAATCGCTGTCCCATTCGACAACGGCGAGCGGCGAGTTTTCCAGATGCTTGGTTAAACGGTGATAAGGATCGTCAGCGGCACGGTAGCTCGTTTGGAATGAGGATGGTGCGTGAAGTATGCCTATCCCGCCGACGATTTGACCGTGTTCATTCGTGAGTGGAGAGTAGTGGGCGTCGAGCCTTTGCTGAGTCGAGGAATGGTTTGCAAATGCGCTCGTTCTGCAGATCGACTTTTCTCCGGCGAGAGCGCTGTCAAAATAGGAATCTTCGCCAGTATCGATTAGCCCGGGGAACAGATCTCGGTAACTCTTCCCGATTACGGCAGAGCTTTGAAGACCCGACAGTTGCTCCATTCGATCATTCCAGGCAGTCAGGTGACCATCGCGGTCGAACGCGAAGACACCATCGACGGTGGCGTCGAGAAGCTTGATTAATAGTGATTGAGGTAGGTCTTTCAAGGTTAGGGTCGAGGCAGTTTTATTGTAACGGAAAATAGGAGGGATTCAGATCAGTAAGATTTCTAGGTGCAATGCAGCCTAACCAGGTTCTTAAGAAGCCCACAGGTGAGTTTTAGTTGGAGAACCTAGTATCATTCACCTCGGCATGAAGAAGATCGCTGGTCGCACTGTAAAACTCGTCACTCTCGCAATCATCCTCACGATTCTCTTCACTGCCCTTCGAATCTACCTTTACGGAAACAACTCCGT
>DATEXA010000058.1:0-3510 GCA_035257465.1 Pyrinomonadaceae bacterium
GGTTAGAGATGTCTGCGTCCAGCCGCCTTGATCGAGCGGCGTGAATAGGCATTGCAGTCCGTTTGCAGCAGCCTGTTGCACGATGTAATCGACATGGCTCCAATAAGCTTCATTAGGCGTTGTCAAATCATAGTACCCGCCACTCAATGTGCTGTTGAATGGATTATTGCCGTTCACGTCACGCCCGTAGTTGGCTTGCCCTTCAGTACCGTATCCGAATGTGTAACTGTCGCACAATAGTTCAATCCAGAGCGCGTTGAATCCTCTTTGTCCTCTATCAGTGAGGTATGTAATGGCGTCAGAGTTGTTCAGCTTTGCCAGAATCGAGTGGGGCGCATCGCCAATGATCAGAAACGGAACATTATTGCTGTCCACCAAGTAACGGCGATTGGCGCTTGGTCTGAGAGGATAGGCGGGTGTGGCCGCCGCCTGTGCGATCAACGCCAGAAATATGAGCAGCGCGAATATTGCCTGCAATGTCAGCCAATCCCATTTGTGCCCGGCCGGTTTGATCAGCAAGCCATTGCTGATGTCATCCAAGCGGCTCTTGCGGTATATTTGCATGAGATTTCCCATTAAAACTCGGGGCCATCATCTATCGTGAGATCATCAACACCAATGGCGAAAAATGGCCAACAAAAATTTCATCGTTCCGGCGCCATCGGTCCGGTCCGATGTTGTCCCCGACTTGTTCAGTAAAACGGATGTCGCGCTGCGGGAGGTTGCAGTAAAAGATCAGCGAACAGCTAAAATTCTTGTCTTAGATGATTTGGCTTAGGAAAGCCGTAACGCCCAGAGTGAGTTACTTTTTAGCAATACCACGGGTAACAGCAACAACGCCGTTGGTCCTGCGGCGCTCACCAGCAATACGACAGGCGGGAACAACGAAGCCATGGGCGATGGTGCGCTTCATCAAAATACCACCGGCAACAACAACATCGCATTGGGCGTTGAGGCCGGCGTGAACATCACCGCCGCCAATCACGTTATCTGCATCGGAACGGCCGGCGCAAACCTCAACGGCAGTTGTTTTATCGGGAACATCTTCGGCACAACCTCCGGGGAGGAACTTCGGTCTTCATCAATTCAGATGGACAGCTTGGCACGATGACGTCGATGCGAGATTAGATCAACGCCGCGATGATCTTTGCGTGGTCAGATTTCGTAAACGTGAATCGTTGATTGCATCGGCGTTCGATGATCCAATCATAAACCGCCTGTTATGGCGCTGTGGTAGTAGCTTCTTTGGTAAGTTTTGCATTAATGAGTTGATCACGCGAAATGACGAAATGATCGTCTGAACTTGCTATCAGGCGGTTGGGCACTGGACTACAAATTGCAATAACGGACGTTCGGCAGCCAAAATCTTCCACTCGTCTAATCGCATGAACGAAATCGGTGTCCACGCTTACTAGCACCGCGTAATCATAATTGCGAGACGCGGCATGGTAGATCAGATCGGCAACCAGAAGCGCATCGACGCCCTTCTCTTTGATGTTCCCGTTTTTTGTTGGGATTCCGTGACCTAAAACAATTCTGATATTGTCGGTAAACTTAGGGCCGTGCCTTTTCATCGCGCGGTCGAGTTGTTCTTGGATGGTATAAAGGTAAATCCGGATGATCTGCCTGCCACCGCTGACAAAAGCGAAGGAATGAAAAATCGCGGCGAGGTGCTCAACTACGAGATTGGCAGCTTCAAGGCGATAGAAAAGGTTGGTACCATCAACGAATATCATCGTTCGCTGAAACTGCATCGGGCTTGTGCCGGTGATTACCATCGCGGAAACGATCTTGAATGACTCGTTGCGGATTGTCACGCCTTCCGGTCACGCGGTAAGAAGCGTACTGGGAATCGTAGATAATATCGTGCCTGCCTAAAATGGGCTGTCAGGTACGCCAAAAATTCAGAATGGGGTCGGAAGTTCGTCATCGTTTTCTCCGTTTTGTGACGCGGTGAATCCGGCAAGCGTCCGTTCCAGCGTTTCTCGTTCCTCACGCTCGATCTGCTTAAGCTGTTCCCACTCGTACCAGTCGATAAGTGACGTTATTGCATTCTCCACAAGTGAGCGCAGTCCACTCGGTGGCATAGAATCAAGCTCGACGCACTCGCTCCCCGCCCAACCCCGCGCGCGGCTGTCACTCTGTTTAGTCGGGCGCGTAGGCAAATTGAATCGCTCGATCTGTTCGGGAAGGATCGCGATTCGGTCGAAGTTGATGCTGCAATCGAAGGTTTCTCCGAATGTCCGCTCGATGGCGTCCGCGGCCGCGTGCCCAGACGGGTCATAATCGCCGAGATGAAAAATTGTTACGTCTTTTCCGTAGAGTTGCGCTTCTTTGAAGATTTGGCTCGCGGAATACATAGACGAGAGAGAAGCGAACCCGCGGCAGACAAACAGAGGTACGCCAAAGCTGTCTGTGACGTCATCGATGACTCCGGCGATCGCATCCTTCTCAACCCAGACTTCGACGTACGAAGATTGTGTCGCCCACAGATTGCGCCGTTACGTGTCTCGCACGCGCGTGAGAGCATCGGTGATGCTGTCAAACATCGTAGCCTTGATATGCCAACGAGTTGAATCGGAGAAAGCGTTGTATGAAATCTCTCCGGATTTGCGCCAGCGGGAGAGATGACCGCACAACCCTTTGTAGGCCAACTCGGTCTTCGGAACCACGTTGAGTCCAACCAAGCGGTAAAACAAATGCCGAATCGTGATCGCGCTTGTTTCACCGTTCAGAACCTCGTGAATCGCGCCAAGAAGTTCCGCCATCTGCGCTCTATTGCAGCGTCTTGTTTGACTAGTCCAAGGTCGATGGCGTTTCTTCTTGATAGCGCCGCCCCCTTTGCCTCGAACGGGTGTCGCCGCTCCGCTGCGAGGATGAGATAAGCCAGGGCCTGCTTCCGTTTCGGTTCACGAGCGTCGATCCACTAGAATCGGGCACAAAGTTTGTGCGGGAGGCACGCGGCAAAACGGTATTACGCCGACTGGAGATACCGATATTCCGATGCATTTCCGCCAGGATGCGATGTACCACGCCGCACAACCTTGATAACTCCAAGCTGAGCGAGCGCATGATTGATGGTGTTCGCTGAGTCCTTGTTTAAACTTGGGTGCGCCTTTGCAGCGTCACGGCAGCTTAAGAAATAAGTTCCACTTGCTGATTGGCGAGCCAGCTCACGATGCAACGCTGCAAGGCTTCGCCAACTTTCGGGCGCATCGGGCCTTCCCGGAATCTCAGGAAGTGGAGAAGCGGAAATACTTGCAAGTGCTACTTCCAACGCTTCACCTTCGCCTGTCGGTACGCGAACCTTTGCAAGTTCGGCGAGAAATAAGCAGCAGTAATCGTCGCGCGTTTTCTTTGGATCGAGGTGCGGCTCCGAGACGTGGTACCACCTGTTGAAAGCGTAGATCAGTTCATCAGCAGCCAGTTTTCGTGAGATTCTCTTTTCAACCGCCCTTAGATCACGCACAAGTTGCCACCGTCGTCGCCATGCAGTGTTGGTCGCGAGGC
>DATEXA010000059.1:0-9804 GCA_035257465.1 Pyrinomonadaceae bacterium
CGGCAATCTGAATCGCAACAGCCAGTGAGTCCTGGAGCGTTAGTGCACCCCGGGCCAAGCGCTCGCGTAACGTTTCACCTTCAACAAACTCAGTGGCAATCATCAGCGTCGTCGCCGTCTCGCTAATCTCATAGATCGTGATGATGTTCGGGTGATTCAAAGCAGAAGCAGAGCGCGCCTCTTGTTCAAAACGATGCAATCGGGACACGTCCCTTGTCACTGAGGAAGGTAAAAGCTTGAGAGCAACTTTGCGGCCCAGTCGTTTATCCTGGGCGAGATAAACTTCCCCCATGCCACCACGACTGATGAACGAAACAATCTCGTAAGTGCCAACAAGCTGCCCCGGTTTCAACTCGGCGTTTTCGTCCACGATCAATGTGGCTGCCGCTTCGTAGGCAGGCGCGTCGATAAAGCTTCCTGTCTTTTCGTGCGACGTAATGAGCGACTCAACTTCGCTTCGCAAATGGTTGTCCCCGGCGCAGGCATCTAAAAGAAACACGTCCCGTTCTTCGGGTCGATACTTGATCGCCGAATTGAAGATAGCCTTAACCTGTTGCCAACGTTCCGGGGTCATAACAGAACCGCCCTATAGTAAAATCGCCTCTACAAGAAACGCGGACGTTGCGCCTGGAGTCCCTCAACAGGCCCTATTCTAGTTGGCGACGCAACCACGCTCTTGCCATTTTCCAATCGCGCTCAACCGTCGCGTGACCAACACCCAAAACCTCCGCTGTCTCCTCAATTGAAAGTCCGCCGAAAAACTTCAGTTCTACGATTCGTTCTTGCTGAGGATCCATCTTCCTCAACTCCTCTAAAGCCTCGTTCAAAGCCAATAAATCAATTTCAGGCTGTTTTGCCAGTCTCTCAGCACTTGTAATCGAAAGCCGTTGTTGTATAGAACCGCCACGCTTTGCAGCCTGATGTTGCCGAGCATGGTCTACAAGAATTCGTCGCATGAGCTGGGCAGAAATACCAAAAAACTGAGCGCGGTTTTGCCACTTCGCATTTTTCTGATCGATGAGTTTCAGGTAAGCCTCATTGACCAATGCCGTCGGTTGCAATGTATGTCCCTGCCGTTCGCGGCGCAGATAGTTTGTGGCCAATCGACGGAGTTCGCTGTAGACCAGCGGCATCAGCTTATCCAATGCCGCCTGGTCGCCTCTGCTCCAATCGACCAAAAGCTGCGTTACCCCTTCGGGTGTCGACATTGGTGTGCTCCGGAAAAGTTCGAAACCATCGGCAGGATTTAGGACCGAAATTCTACAACAAATAACTTGGCGTACGTGAGGGAATACCGCCAGAACATCCGCGTTAGTAAGTGAGAGGCGAAAGACGGTCGAAGATGAGCCACCTAAATCAGCCTCGGTCAACACGAAAAAATGGACTTCGATCGCAAATCCAAAGAGAGGCACCATGAAAAACAACATCTACCTACATTTCGCAACCGCGCTTTTGATCGCGACCATCGGTGTTACCGCCAATGCACAGTCGAGAAATACACAACGGCTTCAGGTTAATGTTCCGTTTGCCTTTAATATCGGCAACTCTACGATGCCTGCCGGCGAATATAACGTAAGCATAGTTAACCCCACAGCATCCGGCAGCGTTCTAAAAATCTCCAGCCTGGATGGTCGCTCAACTGCGATGACACGAACGACGGATATCATTGGCTGGTCCACTGCTAGTGCCAAACTAACTTTTCGACACTACGGGGCCCGATATTTTCTTGCAGAAGTTTGGATGGAGTCAGAATCGACCGGCCTTGCAGCTCCGAAATCCAGCCCAGAGAAAACGCTACAACGTCAGCTTGGCAAGGCAGCAACAATCTATGAAGTGGTGGCTGTGAATGCTCGCTAGTGACGTTCAAGGAATATCAGCTGGCAGAACTTGGGGAACTCCTTGTCAGCTGAAGGACCAGGGAAGGATTGCCGATTTCGGATTGGCGATTGATTGATAATTAAACTCCGCCCGTTTCAGCGGATTGATTAAAATTGGCAATCGGAAATCGGCAATTACTCCCCTGGTCATCGAGCTTTCAAACGATAGACGCAAACGCTCCCCCTGTCATAGACTGCCAACTCGTCCATTTCCCTTCGAGTTGAACAGACTCTATGGCGACCACCGACCTCAAGCCCACCAACATCAGAACTGAAGCGATCGCCGGCATTACAACCTTTTTCACGATGGCCTACATCGTGGTGGTGAATCCGGCAATCCTCTCCACGTCAGGCACAGGCATGGCCTTCAGCGGCGTGCTTACCGCAACAGTACTCGTCTGCTTTGTGATGACGTTGCTAATGGGTGTTTACGCGAAGCTTCCTTTTGCTGTTGCACCGGGAATGGGACTGAATGCCTTCTTTACCTTCACGATAATTCTTACTCAGAAAGTTTGGTGGCAGGTCGCGCTCGGAATTGTTTTCTGGGCAGGTGTGCTTTTCCTATTGATCTCGATCACACCAATCAGGGAAACGATTGCTAAAGCGATTCCCGGCGAACTGCGAATTGCAACGGCTGCGGGTATCGGGATCTTTCTCACGTTCATTGGACTTAAAAACGCCGGCGTCATTGCATCAGATCCGGTGACCTTCGTTAAGCTGGGAATACTTGGTAAGGAAGCGCAGCTCGCGATAGTCGGATTGGTTGTTATCGTTTTCTTAATGATTCACCGGAGCGCACTGGCATTCCTCGCGGGCATCTTTGTGGTGACCATGCTTGCGTGGTTGAGAGGCATGATTCACGCACCAGAGCATGTGTTCAGCGCTCCTGATTTTCATACGGTGTTCCTTAAGCTCGACGTTCTTGGCGCGTTGAAGTTGTCGCTACTGCCTGCAATCATCGCCATCCTATTCACTGACTTATTTGATTCGATATCCACGTTCATCGGTGTGGCGCACGCCGCAGATTTGTTAGACGAGCAAGGCAATCCTAAAAATCTACGACAAGGATTGATTGTCGATTCTTTCGCCACGCTCGGCGCCGGACTTGCGGGCAGCTCATCAGGCACGGCTTATATAGAGAGCATCGCCGGAATAAATGTAGGAGGACGGACCGGTCTGACTTCCGTATTTACAGCACTCTGTTTCTTACCATGTTTCTTCCTCGCGCCAATTGCCGGAATAGTTCCGTTATACGCCACAGCTCCGGTGTTGATTCTGGTGGGCGCATCGATGTTCAAGAGCGTCGGCCAAATTGCTTTTTCTAAAATCGAAGAGGGTCTGCCCGCTTTTTTGACTATAATTCTCATCCCCCTGACATTTTCGATCACCCAGGGAATTCTCTGGGGATTCATCTCCCATGTTGGCCTTTATCTCTTAGTAGGGCGCCGTCGCGATATTCATCCGGTAATGTTCGTCCTCGCGGTGATTTCTATCGGACTACTGCTCCTTGAACATGTAAGGTTTTAATTGCTGCTGGGAGCGCAGGCGCCTGCTGATTTCGGTTTAGTAACCTTAATGGTACTTGCAGGCGAGGACGCCTGCGCTCCCAGTACAACCGCTGCAGTTTTGACCAACGGACTACGATCCAAATCAACCCAAGGGCGACTGATGAATACCTCCCACATCCGCCCAACAACCTACCGACCCTTAATTCTTCTCAGCCTGGCAGGATTGTTTTTGTCCCAGACTTTTCACGCTGTCGCGCAAACACCGACCGCTAGTCCCTCGCCAACTGATAATCGCGGACTCGGTGTGCAGAGTTCAGGCGCAACAACAACACAATCGAGTCAACAAGCTAAAGAAGCCAAACCTGAACTTGTTCTCCAGACCGGCTACAACCAACTATTCGGCGCTACTCGCGTCGTCTTCAGTCCTGATGGGCGGCTCCTCGCCACCGGCACATTTCGAAGCAGCTCAATCAAGCTTTGGGAAACTGCAACCAGCCGCAAACTTCGAGAGCTTGCAACTAACAGCACGAGTTCCACCACGCTTTCGCCCGCTGTTGCATTCAGTCGCGACAATCGATTTGTCGCCGCCGCGGCTGGAGACAATTCCGTAACAATGTGGGACGTAGGCAGTGGTCGCGAGGTTCAAACTTTCGCCGGGACTCAGGGAACAATGATGGCGGCGATGGGTGTGCTCTTTATTGGCTTCGCTTCAGACAATCGTCTGGTAACCGTTGGAGACAGCGTGCGAGTCTGGGACGTTACGACGGGTAAGGAGTTACGAACGATTGAAGGATCCGTCTTGTCAACTGCGAGTTTCAACGGAACAGATAGCGGAATGACGCTCACCCCGGATGGCAAACAACTGTTGTTTATTAACACTAATGATTCCGAAGTGAAGTTCATTGATCTAACGTCTGGAAAAGAAGTGAATCGAATGAAGTTGCCTGACGATCAAATCAACAGTCTTCAGCTTGCAGTTTCTGCTAATGGCCATGTGCTGGCGGCTGGAGTTGTAGATAAGCATTTCAAATTTTGGGACCTGACCGGAAAGACTTCCAAAGAACTCGCGACGACTTCCAAAGATTTTTGCCAGGTCACGATTAGCCGCGATGGTCGACTAATAGGTCTTTCGGAAAACTACACTCTGAGAGTTTGGGAGACAGGAACACTTCGCGAGTTACCTGTACTGAAGATACCGCACGGCGGATCGTTCGGGACTTACGCCGATGCGTTTGCTTCCTTCAGCGAAGACGGCAACAAGATCGCAACCAGTGGCTTTGACACAGAGACAATCATCTGGGAGACAGAGACAGCAAAACAGTTGACGAAGTTGAGCGGTCGAACAAACATGGCTTACAACGTAGCGTTTAGTTCCGACGGCACGCAACTGGCAGCGGGAGGACGCACGCGTTGGGATCTTCGCACCGGCCGCGGATTACGCTTGAGTCCCGCCAATCTCGATCGCACTTACCCAATCCCAAGTCCTGATGGTCGATTGCTTGCAGTGATGAAAGCCAACAATCCTGTATTGACGCTGTTGGAAGCAGAGACGGGTCGTGAACTTAAACCTCTGACTCCTTCCGGATCTCCAGGCGTGGTCGAACGTGCAAGGTTCAATCAAGACGCAACCATGATTGTGGTGACATACGGCCCGAACCCCGACACGGCGATGTCTTCGAGCGCCACGATGCATAGAAGCGCCGTAAAGATCTGGGACGTTAAGTCAGGAAATGAGCTGCAAACGATCGTGCCGGACAACTCTCCAGTCGATTCAGATTTCAGTAAAGATGGTCGCGTTCTGGCGACGATCGGCTCGATGGGTGAAATCTCTCTTTGGGATACCCAGTCAGGAAGCAAGTTACGGGATCTTACTTCGTCGCCGATGAAATCCTTGACCAACATCATGAACGCTCAGACATCGGGACGTCGGCCGAACGTAGCTAACATGCCGAACATAGCTAACATGCCTAACATGGCTGAGATGGCCGACATGATGACAAACATGATCGGAGGTATGTCGGCTGGAACGATGGGCCGCAAAGTTACCTCTCTGGCATTCAGTCCGGATGGACGAATGCTCGCTACTGGCGGAGTTCAATCGAAATCCAATATAGACATTGCCGCGATGATGAGCGGAGCTACGCAAAAGGGATCAAAGAAATCGAAACAACCTCAGGACCCCGCCGATTTGATGAAGGATCTCAAAGTGGAGGCAATTGCACAGTTGCAACTTTGGGATGTGACGACCGGTCAGGAAATCGCTTCACTCAAAGGACACGGACGGGCAGTAACAAAGGTCGCCTTCAGTCGCGACGGCAAACTCGTCGCCACCAGCAGCAACGATAACGTCATCACGATTTGGGACATCGCATCGCAACATGAACTCAAATCGTTAACGGGACACTCCGCCAGTATCGAGTCAATGGATTTCAGTCCTGACAATCGCCTGCTCGCTTCAGCAGGAGAAGACGGTGCGACATTTCTCTGGGACACAACGACCGGCGAACATTTGTTGACGCTGATCTCACTCGACGATGGCGGCGAATGGATGGTCGTCACCCCGCAAGGTTTGTTTGACGGCACACCTTTAACGTGGAACCAAATTCTGTGGCGCTATAACCAGGAGACATTCAACGTCGCGCCGATAGAGTGGTTCTTCAATGAGTTCTACTATCCCGGGCTGCTCGCAGACATCTTTGCGGGCAAGCGTCCACAAGTTGCCCAGGACATGTCGAAGAAAGATCGCCGGCAACCTGTAGTGAAACTTTCTATCGTCGGCGACACTCCGGCAAACGGAGTCACTTCTCGCACAGTGAAGGTGAAGATCGACGTCACGGATGCGCCAGCGGACAAAGACAATCCGAAAGGAAGCGGAGCTCGCGACGTTCGTCTATTTCGGAACGGTTCGCTTGTGAAGGTCTGGCATGGTGACATCTTAAATGGGCAATCGGCGACATCGCTTGAACAGGAGATCACTGTAACTGCGGGCCCAAATCGACTCGTCGCCTACGCATTCAACAGAGACAACGTAAAGAGCAAAGATGCGCCTTTGGAGTTTCAAGGTGCAGCGAGTCTGAAGCGAAAAGGCGTTGCCTACGTCATCGCTGTTGGTGTCAATGAATACGAGAACAATCAATACAATTTGAAGTATGCCGTGGCCGACGCTCAAAGTTTCGGGACTGAACTCCGTGCTCGCGAAACTCAGGTAGGAGAGTTTGAGCGCATTGAAGTGATAACCCTCGTCAATGAGGAAGCTACGAAGGCAAATATTCTTTCTGTATTGAAGCGACTGGGAGGAGCAGCAGGCCCGCCGAGTTTGAAAACCAGCTCGCTGGACTCCCTGAAAAAAGTAGAACCCGAAGATTCGGTCATCATTTATTACGCCGGACACGGGACAGCGCAGCAAACACGCTTCTATCTCATTCCGCACGATCTTGGCTACAAAGGCGAACGAACTAAGCTCGACCAGCCGGGTCTGAACACCATTCTTGCGCACAGTATTTCAGACGTTGAGTTAGAGGAAGCGGTTGAAGGACTCGATGCTGGCCACCTGTTGCTGATCATCGATGCATGTAATTCCGGACAGGCGCTGGAAGCGGAAGAAAAGCGTCGCGGTCCAATGAACTCCAAAGGTCTGGCACAACTCGCTTACGAGAAGGGAATGTATATCCTTACCGCCGCGCAGAGTTTTCAGGCGGCATTAGAGGCTGCTCAACTAGGACATGGATTGCTCACGTATGCGCTCGTCGAGGAAGGATTGAAAACTCCGGTCGCCGACAGGGAACCTAAGGATGGAGTTCTCATTGCCCGTGAATGGTTGGATTACGCAACGGAACGTGTACCACAGATGCAGGAGCAGAAGATGAATGAAGGCCGTGGTGTAGGATTGGCCATTGCGTTCACAGAGGGCGAGAAAGATATCGCCGATCCACAAAAGCGAAGTGTGCAACGACCGCGAGTCTTCTATCGTCGCGAGATGGAAGCGAATCCGTTGGTGATCGCAAAACCATGATAATGTCAGCTATCGGTAAACCAACCGCTCGCAAAGAAGGCCGGAAGAAGGTTACGGGCCAGGCGCTCTACGTCGATGATCTGACATTCCCCGACATGCTTCACGGCATAACCGTGCGTAGCCCGGTCGCGCGTGGGAACATCACGAACATTTCATTCGATTCCGGCATTCCCTGGGATGAGTTTGTCATCGTTACCGCGAGTGACATTCCCGGCGCGAATCACGTCGCTCTGATTCTCGATGATCAGCCCTACCTTGCCGACGGAGTCGTAAACCATCCGGAAGAACCTGTTCTCCTTCTCGCGCACAAAGACAAGTACCTCCTGGAAGAAGCACGGCGCAGTGTGAAGATCGAAGTCGAGGAGCTTCCGGCAATTTTTTCTTTGGACGAATCGCTCAGCAAGAAACAGATCATCTGGGGCGACGACAACATCTTCAAGAAGTTTCTCGTAGACAAGGGAAACGTTGACGAAGCCTGGGCCAGTTCAGACTTCATCGTTGAAGGCGAGTACGAAACAGGCGCCCAGGAACAACTGTACATTGAAAACAACGGTGCGATTGCAGTCGCGAATCCTAACGAAGGTGTCACTGTCTGGGGCTCGATGCAGTGCCCCTATTACGTTCACAAAGCGCTCATCAAGTTGTTCGCGTTTTCGGATCACAAGATACGCGTTATCCAAACAGAGACGGGTGGCGGATTCGGTGGCAAGGAGGAATATCCCTCAATGATCGCTGGTCACGCGGCATTGCTGGCATGGAAGTCCCGCAAACCTGTGAAGATGATCTACGACAGAGCGGAAGACATGGTCGCAACTACAAAGCGACATCCATCTCGTACACGTCACAAAACAGCCGTGACCAAAGACGGCAAACTAGTCGCAATGGAAATAGATTTTGCGATCGACGGCGGTGCGTACTGCACACTGTCGCCTGTCGTACTCTCCCGCGGCACTATTCACGCAGCGGGTCCATACGTCTGTCCGAATGTTCGCATCAAGAGTCGAGCCGTGGCGACCAACGTTCCACCACATGGAGCATTCCGAGGCTTCGGCGCACCTCAAAGCATTTTTGCTCTCGAGCGCCACATGGACAAGGTTGCAAAAGCGGTTGGGCTTGCACCTGATGAATTTCGCCGTCGTAACTTCATTCACGAGGGTGAGACAACTGCAACCAACCAAATCATTCGCGAACGCGTGGACATGAATGGCCTGCTGGAGCGCGCTTTTGAAATCAGCGATTACCACAAAAAACGTGAACGGTTTGCTCGTGAAAATGATCGGTCAAAAATTAAGCGAGGTATCGGTTTCGCATCATTCATGCATGGCGCTGGTTTTACTGGTTCAGGCGAGGTCTATTTGCAGTCGGTGGTTGATGCCGAAGCTACCGTTGATGGGCGAGTTCACGTGTTAGCGGCAAGCACTGAGATTGGACAAGGCACCAACACGATCTTTTCACAGATCGCCTCGGAGGCTCTTAGCATCGACTCAGACATGATCGTGATCGAGCAACCGGACACCGGCAAGGTTCCAAACAGTGGGCCAACCGTTGCTTCGCGCACGTCAATGGTTGTCGGCAAGCTGGTTGAATCGGCAGTGCTGGGCTTGAAGCAAACACTCATCGGCAGCAGTCTGCTTCGCGAAGCGTACAGCCAGTCAGAATTTCAGAAAGCTTGTGCTGAGTACATCACCAAGTTCGGTCCTCTAAAAACTTCAGCGACATATCAACCACCGCCCAACGTTCATTGGGACGATGAGAAGTATCAGGGCGACGCCTACGGCGCTTTTGCCTGGGCTGTTTACGTTGCGGAAGTTTCTTTTGATGAACTGACCTACGAAGCGCGGGTCGAAGACTTTGTCGCACTGCAGGAGATTGGCCGAGTCATCAATCCCGTTTTGGCGGCGGGTCAAATCGAAGGCGGAGTCGCGCAGGCGATTGGCTTCACACTATTTGAAAACGTTGTTTGGAAAAACGGCCGCATGGCAAATAACCAAATGACCAACTACATCATTCCCACGCCCGCCGACATACCACCAATCAGAGTCTTCTTTGAAGAGAATCCCTACGCTTACGGTCCGGGCGGCGCAAAAGGAATCGGTGAACTACCCATGGACGGCGCAGCGCCGGCGATACTGAATGCGATCGAACACGCGACGGGAATGAGTTTCAATAACGTGCCGCTGATGCCGGAGAAGATCCTTGAAACCGTTCAATGAGGTCAGTACCACCCGCGTTTTGAAAAAGGGGCAGAGCTACAACTCTGACGCTTAACAACACGCGGTCGGGAAGGGGGCAGAGCGGCAGTTTCTCTAAACTCTACCTATTCAAAACCAGCGCGCCCCCGCCGGTTTAATAATCTCTGATTGGATTCTGACTCCACACTTTGATTCTAGTGTCATGATTACCTGCG
>DATEXA010000060.1:0-11064 GCA_035257465.1 Pyrinomonadaceae bacterium
GAGCATTGATTCAAGGCCGGGTGTTGCTGGTGAGACATCTATGACGTCGGCGGTTACGTACCCGCCACGCGCTTTCAAGGCATCAATCTCTTTTGCATAAGCCTTCAGAACATCGTCAGCAGATGCATCACTCGCGATGTCATAAGCCGGCGTCCAGCGTTCGTAATCAATCCCGTACGTCTGCAGACAAGCGCGGATTGACTCTTCGTCCGTGAAAGTTTTGTTGTGGTTCTTTATAGTAACGACCGCCATTTAGCACCTCCTTTCATATTTTCAGGTTAGGAAGGGGACCCTCTCCCCGCATAAGGCGATACCTGCGGCCTTGATGAGTGAGAGAAGTCTCGGGTTCAGCGGGGACAGGGTCCCCTTCTCAACCTGAAAATTATCCCAACCTGAAAATTATTCTTTCACAGTCTCCTCAACCGTCCAACAGCCTCAAACAAAAACTCAAGAATCTCAACATGACGCTTCGCTTCCTTCAAATCCCGCCCCCACGTGTAAAGCCCGTGACGACGAAGAAGAAAGGCGTGTGCAGCCACATTTGTTTTCAACGCTTCATCGACAGCGCTCGCGAGTGCAGACATGTTCTGCGAGTTTTCCAAAATCGGAACCCACTCGCGATGCTCATGAGTAGTGACGCCCTGAAGTCCCTTCAGCATCTCATAGCCTTCGATCGTCAACCCACTTTCAGGAAAGTGCAAATCCGAAAGTACCGTGGCCCACACTGAATGCGTATGAACCACTGCGCCGGCGTCTCTCGCTTTTATTACGGCAATATGTAAAGGACTCTCATCTGATGGTTTTCCTGCGGCCTCGTTCAAAACTACGCAGTTGTTATCTATCGACAGAATTTTGGAGACACTCAGTTGTCCCTTATCAGCACCACTCGGAGTAATAGCGAGTTGAAGCGGTTCACGATTAACAACAGCGCTCAGATTTCCACTTGTACCTTGTAGTAATCCACGCGAATGGAGAGTGGTTGCAAGTTCTACTAACTCCGATGCGATGTGAGCGAACGCTTCAGCCATTTATGTTCATCCTAACTCATACTGGCTTGATGGAAAATCCTTTCTGAGGGTGATTGTCAGAGAAACATTTAAAACACATATACGCAGAGATCGCAGAGAAACGGAGAAGGACCATTGAAGTTTGGATGGTCCCGTGGTATTAACAATATTCCCAATCCGCGTCCGCGCAAACAAGTCCCCCACAACTTGCTCTTAGCAAGCCTTACTCCCCCGACGTAAGTCTCCCAAGTTTTCCTGAGATCGAATCTTCGCTTGGGTCGCAGGGTCCAGTCGAACCGTTTAGGGAGGGCCATCCATGTACCAACTTCCACGCTGCTTCATTCGCATCATTATTTCTACTGTCCTGGTTCTTTCTGCTGCGGTAGTTGTCAGTGCTCAATTCAAAGCCAGCATTCAAGGAACCGTTACCGATAGCACTGGAGGGCTAGTGCCTGAAGCGAAGATAACACTGACCAATAAAGAAACCGGTAAGACGCAGGAGACTGCAAGCAGTTCGGAGGGATTTTATCTAATCTCAGGTTTGGCGCCTGGCCTGTACAAGCTCACGGCCGAAAAAGCCGGTTTCAAACAGAAAGTATTCGAGGACGTGGCAGTAAGCGCCGAGACTGTTCGAGGTCTGGATGTCGCGCTGGAAGCGGGCGACATCGCTGCGACCGTGACGGTTTCTCAAGACACCGAAACGCGGCTCGAAACTGAGAACGCCAGTGAAACGCGAGGATTAACTACCACAGAAGTTAGGAGTCTGCCGCAGTTCGGGCGAGATCCGTACGAACTGCTCCGGCTAACACCAGGCATTATTGGAGACAGTTCACGCAGCTCAAATGGAAACTCCGTTAGTCTAGGAGGGCAATCTACAGGTCCCGGAGGCTCCAACACTTCCGTTTTTCAGACTGAAAACCAAGTTCAGGTTTCTGCTAATGGGCAGCGGGTGACTTCCAACAATTACCAGGTTGACGGCGTTAGCGTAAACAGTTTGGGCTGGGGCGGTGCCGCTGTGATTACTCCTAACCAGGAGTCGGTAAAGGAAGTGCGCATCAACTCGAGCACGTACACAGCAGAAGTCGGCCGTAACTCGGGAGCACAGATTGAGGTTGTCTCGCAAAACGGTACGAACCAATTCCACGGTAGTGCTTTCTTCAAATACGATTCGCCGGGGTTGAATGCAGTTAATAAGTTCCCCGGCTCTACTGAAGCTACTGGTCGTATCAATAGAGCCTTCCGTAATTATGGAGGAAGTGTTGGCGGACCGCTCTATTTACCGCGATTTGGTGAAGGCGGGAAGTCCTACTACAGAGGTAAGGATCGCCAGTTTTTCTTCTTTTCGTTTGAGGGCTTACGAGAGAATCTATCCAGCGTGACCTTTAATCAAGTAATCGAGACGCAAGCACTTCGGAATTACATCATCGCCAATCGTCCAAACAGCCTAGCGGCTAGACTGTTCGGGACACCGGGTATCGCACCTCGAATCGCTGGTATCAGGACAACACCTTGCTCGGCCTTTGCGCTTCCTCCAGGCTCTGTCTGCCAGACATTGCCCGGCGGGCTAGACATCGGATCATTAAATCTAAGTAGGCCCACAGGTGCTTTTTACGGATTCAATACTGTAATCAACGGCAGCAACCAGGCAGGTGGGGGATTGGACGGTATTCCAGACATTCAGTTTGCAGATCTACTGGTGCCGAGCCAGACGCGTGGCAAGCAATACAACGTAAGATTAGACTTTAATAGAGGAGCAAATCAATACGCGGTGAGCACCTATTTTACGAAGCAGAACAGTGTCGGAGGCGCAACTAACGGAAGGCCTATTGGCGACATACCGTTCAACCCGCTCAACGATGCCGTCACTATTACCTGGATTCGAACAATCTCACCGACGATGTTGAATGAGGCCCGCGGAAACTTTACACGGTTTGCCTTCAACCAGGTTGCCAATTCGCAAACGGCTAACTTTGGTATTCCGTTTTTCAATATCTTCGATTTTGACACACCAGTTAAAAACGGATTCACCATCGGAGCCAACCGCGCCTCTACCACTCCTGGGATCTTTGCTCAGAACACTTATGAATTTCGCGACACGTTGACGAAAGCCATGGGTAACCAGTCATTAAAGGTGGGTGGGGAGATCCGTCGGGAGCAGGACAACAACAATCTCTCCGGTGGCTCGCGCCCGACCTATCAGTTTGAAAAGTTCTGGAGTTTCGCCAATGACGCAGTTCAGTTTGAGCAAGTCGACTTTGACCCCGTTACCGGCGGTCCGGTTAATGGCCAACGTTATTTCCGCACAAACGCATATGCCCTTTTTGTTCAGGACGACTGGAAATTTCGGCCAAATCTCACGCTGAACATCGGTTTGCGGTACGAGTACTTCACGCCATTCAAAGAGAAGGAAAATCGCCTTAGCAATTATGCTTTAGCCGGAGATGGATTAACTGGAATCGTAAACGGCAGAGTAGTTGTAACGCCGGATCAGCTGTTTTCTGCAAGTAAGAAAAATTTTGGACCACGATTCGGCTTTGCCTACAGCCCGACGATGTTTCACGACAAGATGGTGCTGCGCGGCGGTGCTGGCATCAGTTATAACCGGCTCTACGACAATATATTTTCTGACAGTCGTTTCAATCCGCCCTTCGCCGCAAGCGCGGGTCTTTGTTGCAACGACATAAATAATCCAACGTCGCAACCGATCCTCTATGCCTTCGGAGCAAACAACTCCCCTTTCAGTTTTCCTATCAATCCTGCTTTCGTGAATAAATTCGATCCGGCCACCGGCGCCATTAAAGGAGTCCTGGTCGATGTTGTTGGCACACCTCCACACGTCCCGACACCGTATATCTACAACTACTCGCTTGAGGGCCAGTACAGTCTGCCGTTCCGCTTCGTAGCTTCTGCAACTTATCTGGGCAGTAGCAGTCACAAATTAGTCCGTACCGTCGATCTAAACAGATTTTATCCAGGCGATACGTTTGATAAGAACCGGGACCGGTTTCAGAATGTGGGTAGCAATGGTCAGCCCTGTGGGCCAACTAATCCAACATGCACATCTCCACACGCGACTGGTAATGCTCTTTTTTCGCGCCTATTGTTCCGGTTACCAGATGTAAATGCTAACTATAATGCCCTGATTCTTCGACTCACCCGCAATTTCTCTAAAGGCTTTACATTCGACGGGAATTACACCTGGGGCAAAAGCATCGACACCCAGTCTTTCGAACTTGGAGCGCAACAAACTGACCCAAGCATTCCGAATCTAAATCGTGGACCATCAGATTATGATGTGCGGCACAACCTGGTGTTGTCTGCTCTCTATAACCTGCCATTCTTTGCTGATAACAAGACGACCGCCGGCAAAATTTTGGGTGGTTTTGAGATCGATGGAATTGTGACCGCTCATTCAGGCTTTCCCTGGACACCTTCAGTGTTCGGAGATGAAGCCACCGACCTTAGCGGCGATGGCTTCAGACCTGACCGGCCGCTCGGTTACCTGGGGGGAGCCATTCAGGATCCTTCGAATCAGGATTTTATTAATGGCATTTTTCCTCGCAACTCCAGTCACCCAAACGGTGGCCCCGACTACTTCATAGTTACAGGAAGCGGTCCTGCTGGCATTGGGCGTAACTCTTTCCGTGGACCGAAATACTTTTCTGTGGATATAAGTGTGGCGAAGACGATTGGGTTACCGCGATTTTTGAGTGAAACATCTAACTTTGAAATCCGCGCAAACATTTTCAATCTTTTCAATAAGCTTAACCTCTCCCCCATTTCGCAAGTAAGTCCCAGTACTGACATTGGGAACACGGGTAGCTTCGGACGTTCCACAAGCGGTCTGGCTGGTCGGGTCGTCGAATTTCAAGGGCGATTGAGGTTTTAGAGACGCTGGTTGACGCGGATGGAAGGACGTCCATCCGCTGGTTTTTCCAATCTTGCGCGAGCAATTAAGCAAGCGTGTTGATGAGCTTAGCGGTTCGGGCGGAATCAACGAGGGGCCGCAACCTCAAGTTCAAGTTAGTCAGCTTCCGGTCTTGAGCCTTTGGCCCGCGGGAGTAGTGAGAATGTCTTAAGCTCGGATCAACTTCTGCTCTTGTTTCAGCCGCAACAAAGCAATAAACAGTTGGAAACGCACGCCAGGATGTTTTAGCTTGACCGTTGTCAGTGCAAATCAGGGTTTCACCGCAAGGTCTGATTTCAGATAAGCAAATGAGATTACGACGCTTAATGCCTTTCATAGCTGCAATCGTTATATTACTTTCCCTGTTGGCTCCCCCGGCCTCACGCTCGCAGCAGACCGCCGACATCGAAACGCGCATCAACTCGTTGCTGGCCCAAATGACGTTGGCAGAAAAATTGGGCCAATTGCAACAGCTCGACGGTGAGGGCAATGGTGACTTTCGCCCTGAACACTTAGAATTAATTCGAAAAGGATTGCTCGGTTCCACATTGAATGTTCGCGGCGCCAGGCGTACCAATCAACTGCAACACGTAGCTGTCGAAGAATCTCGTTTGAAGATTCCGAACTTGTTTGGCTACGACGTCATTCATGGCTACAGAACCATCTTTCCAATCCCACTCGCTGAAGCTGCGAGCTGGGATCCCAGTTTGGCCGAACGTTCCGCAAGTATTGCTGCCGCGGAAACGTATGCTTCAGGTGTTCGTTGGACCTTTGCGCCAATGGTCGACATCGCGCGCGATCCACGTTGGGGTCGAATTACAGAGGGGGCTGGTGAGGATCCGTTTCTGGGGGCTGCATTTGCACGAGCTCGAGTCATGGGCTTTCAAGGTCGTGACTACAGCGCAGCAGGAAAAATTCTCGCTTGTGCCAAACACTTCGTTGGATATGGAGCAGCTGAAGGTGGCCGCGACTACAACACGACCGACATGTCAGAACAGACGCTGCGTGAAATCTACTTACCACCTTTCCACGCAGCCATTGATGCAGGAGTTGGCACGTTGATGAGCGCGTTCAATGATCTCAATGGTGTTCCCACTTCTGCCAATCCGTTCACGCTAACAAAGGTCTTACGCGGAGAGTGGAAGTTCGACGGCTTCGTCGTTAGTGACTACACGTCGGTAAAGGAACTAATCAACCATGGGTTAGCCGCGAATGATAAAGGTGCTGCTGAAGCCGCTCTCAATGCCGGCGTCGACATGGAGATGGTGAGTCGTCTCTTCAATCAGAATGTCCCGGCGCTATTGAAAGAAGGAAAAGTATCCCAGGCGACAATTGACGAAGCTGTCAAACGCATTCTTCGTATCAAGTTTCGCCTCGGTTTGTTCGAGCACCCTTACGCGGATGAAGCGGCAGAGAAAAGCGCGATACTCACAGTTCCAAATCGCACTGCCGCGCGTGAGGCAGCAGGACGATCCATGGTTCTCCTAAAGAACGATCGTGAGACGTTGCCGGTAAACAAAAATGTCGGATCGCTTGCGGTCATCGGCCCACTCGCGGACGACCGCCGCGCGCCGCTTGGTTGGTGGAGCGGTGACGGACAGGATACCGACACAGTAACCGCCCTCGCAGGTATCAAAGCGAAAGTTTCTCCGCAGACAAAAGTAACTTACGCAAAAGGTTGCGACGTCCTTGGCGATTCAGATGCCGGCTTTGCAGAGGCAGTCGGAGCTGCGCGACAGTCAGACGTCGCGCTTGTATTCGTTGGCGAAGCGAAAGAAATGGTTGGCGAAGCAGCGTCGCGGAGTACGCTAGATCTACCGGGTCGGCAAATGGATCTGGTAAAAGCGATCCAGGCCACGGGAAAACCGACGATAGTTGTACTGATTAATGGTAGACCTCCAACTATCGGTTGGATTGTGGACAATGTTCCAGCGGTGCTCGAAGCATGGATGGGTGGAACCGAGAGTGGCAACGCAATCGCGGATGTTCTGTTTGGTGATGTGAATCCAGGCGGAAAGCTTCCAGTGACGTTTCCACGAACGGTAGGTCAGGTGCCGATTTATTACAACCACATGAACACGGGCCGCCCTCCCGAACCAAGCACCAGGTATAACTCGAAGTATCTCGATCTACCGTGGACGCCGCAGTTCCCATTTGGCTTCGGCCTTAGCTACACACAGTTCAAGATCACAAATCTCCAACTCAGCGGCGCGAGCATCGCCCGCAATGGACAGCTCAAGGTTAGTGTCGAGGTGCAGAACGCGGGCAAGCGCGAAGGCGATGAAGTTGTACAACTCTACATTCGCGACGTTGCCGCAAGTATGACGCGTCCAGTGAAAGAGTTGAAAGGCTTCAAGCGTATTTCGTTGAAGCCTGGCGAAACACAGCGAGTTGAATTCACGCTCGGCCCGGAACATCTCGGTTTCTACAATCGAGAGATGAAGTACGTGGTTGAGCCAGGTGAATTCAGGGTGATGGTCGGGTCGAGCTCGGAAGATGTGAACCAGGCAAACTTCGAGGTGAAGTAAATCAGAAGATATCAGTCGCAGATCCATTCTCGTCTTCACAGATCAGCAGGAAAGAAATCCCTCGACGTTAGCGTTTCTCAGTTTCTTCTGATCTGCGCTCATCTGCGTAAAGTGGCGCCGCCGTTCCTCTTTTTGTTCGCTTGCGCTGGATACCTGTCGGCGCAATCGTTCACTCCTCAAGATCAATCATTTCTCGACGATCTGCAGCATCGATCAGTTCAATACTTCCTTGACGAAGCTAATCCGCAAACAGGTCTGGTCCCGGATCGTGCCCGCATCGATGGATCATCGTTGGACGACAATCATCGTGATGTCGCGAGCACAGCTGCTACAGGTTTCGGCCTGACTGCAATCTGCATTGCAACCGAGCGCAATTGGATCAGCCGCAGCGAGGCGCGCGAACGTGTTCGAAACACTTTACGTTTCTTCGCGAACAAAGCATTTCATCAACGCGGGTGGTTTTATCACTGGATTGATGCGAAGACGGGTCAGCGTCGTTGGAACAGCGAAGTTTCATCTATCGATACAGCGTTGTTGTTGGCTGGTGTTCTCACGGTCCGCCAGTACTTCCGCAACGATCAGGAAATCAGGGAGCTCGCAACTCGCATCTACGAACGAGTTGATTTTCGCTGGATGCTGAATGGCGATCCGCTGCTTCTGTCCCACGGTTGGAAACCGGAGTCAGGTTTTCTGAAAGCGCGCTGGGACACATACAGCGAAGACACGATCCTTTATCTGCTCGCAATCGCGTCGCCCACCCACCCAATAGAATCACGCTCCTGGTTCGCCCTGTGGCGCGATCGTTATCGCTATGCCGGCTATGCTTACTTCACAACCATCGGAGTTCCACTCTTCATGCACCAGTATTCGCACGCGTGGATCGACTATCGAGGCCGGCGTGAATTACGAGGCGATAGGATCGATTACTTTGAGAATTCGGTAAATGCCACACTGGCTCACCGCAAGTTTTGTATGGACCTCGCGTACGAGTTTCCAGTCTACGGGCCAAACGTTTGGGGAATCACAGCTTCGGACAGTGTGAAAGGCTATCTTGCCTGGGGTGGCCCACCCCGAGATCCTGCAATCGATGGCACTCTTGTCCCTTCAGCGGCAGGCGGTTCGTTAATGTTCACTCCTGAATTTTCACTAGCTGCGCTTCGTGCGATGCGCGAGAGGTATGGAGAGAAGATCTACGGTCGTTATGGTTTTATCGATGCGTTCAATCCCGCCTCGGGATGGTACGACCACGACGTGATTGGAATTAACGTGGGGATAATCCTACTTAGCGCTGAGAACGCACGCACGGGAAATGTGTGGCGTTGGTTTATGCTAAACGTTGAAGTTCCGCGCGCGATGCAGAAGATTGGGTTAGTGAAGTACGCCGCGAAGCCAACTCAGGCGGCAGAGCCTAAGTTAGCCAACTTTATCAGGTACTCTTGTTCAACTGACGTTGGTATTCAGCTTCATCGAAGTGTCCCTTCGACTCCGCTATCAGACCGTTCGCGCTAATAATCCATTCCTCGTACCCGCTGATACGAACGGTATTGCCTGTCCCACCTGGACCAGTGTGCGTCGCGTTGAGAGTCCAACGATAAACAGCATGACTTCCGTCGAGATTGATTCCATCCATTGTTACTACCATGTCAGGGAATGTCGTCATGAAATCCTGAGCAGCAGCGGCGATAGCGGTCCGGCCAACGGAAGGAACGCCGTCATTTATCTTCAGCGACCCGCGTTCTTCGTAAAATGCTGCAACACTCGCTGGATTTTGACTGCTCCATGCAGCCGTGTACCTCATCGCGAAATCCGTCAACTGATTGACGTCCATTTTTGGAGTTGTCCTTCCGGAAAATCAAGGCATAACCCGCAGCTTCAGCGCGTGCGCTTCGTGGTTCGAACTTTTTGTTTCGCAGCCGCCTTCGGCTTTAGCGAACTGACGTAAGCGATACTCGCTGCAAAGTAGGGTTTCAGTGCGGCCGTGTTGGCGAGCAGTTGATCTGGTACTACCACGTACTCCGGCTGCACGACACCGTAATGCGCTGCCAGAGTGGTCTTGTACTTTTTAAGGAAACTCTCGCGCTGCGGCGTTGGCAGGCGGAGCGCGACGGTGCCGTCCTTGTGCAGTGCACTAAACATATGCCCGTTCAGCGATGTGTAAGGAACGGTCGCGTCCTTGAGCTCGGCCTTGGGATGAGTAGTCACAAGCTTCTGGTATAGGGCCATGGCCTCCGCTCGATCCATACTGCCTCCTTTGCCCTTGCGATCACTTCAACCGGACTTCGAGGCTCGGTTTCCAACCTGCCAGTACAAACTCAGGTCGACTGTAATCGGCGATCAATTTCGCGTCCTTTATCTTGTCGAGCTGCCGTGACCAGGGAACCCGCTTACTGACGTCAACTGACGAACCGTCTGCATTGCGGCTGTTGTATTCCCAGAAGTGAACATTGCCGCCCGTATCAGCGGTGCTCCAACCTTCGGGTGCGATGTTGGTCAGTGTAGTGTTGAGTAGCACGACTTCCGCGTAAGGGTAACTGAACGCCTCGTTCTGTGGTGAACGCGCAAACGTCGTCGGCTCTCTAGTTCCAATAAACGTGCTGTCTAGAAAAACATTGCCATGGACTTCCTTAGGATTACGCGGCCACATCATTACGCTGTTCGATTTGACGGTGCAGCGTTCGCAGAACAATGTACCGCGGCTCAGAATCGTATCGCCTCCACCAATCACGGTGCTATCGACCATGTAGATGCGCCCGTTCGCTTGTAGTGCATCACCACTGCCAATCACTGTGGTGTGCGAGAGGATGTTGCGATCGCCGGTGATCAAGAGCCCTTCGGCCTGTCCGAACGCAATGGTCTGCATCGTCATGTTGACGATGTGGATGTCGTTGCAATTGTCGATAGCCACGGCGGCGCGACGCGAAGGAAATGTGCCCGGTTCGGGATTTGTACGAATGTTTGCCGGATGCGGGTTGAACACTTCGTTGTTGGCGTAACGAACGATGGTCCGTTCCTGGCTCTCACCTAACAATGTCACATTGTCTTTGTTGCGGACGTACACGATCTCTTCGTAGAGCCCGTTGCGAACTTTAATCGTGACGCGTTTCTGGGAATGATCAGGCACAAAATCCAGCGCGCCCTGGACCGTGTTGAAATCGCCGGTGCCGTCGGCGCTGACAATCAGCTGCGTGCTATTTGGACGAGGAGCCTTCGACTTTGGTTTGGTACTGAAGCGCCATAGCTTGCCGGTGATGCCTAGGAAACCATCTTTCGGAACACTGAGCACTTCCTTGTCAACCGCGACGTAATAAGTCTTGCCGTACTCGAGCAGGTCGTGATGAGGATGGATCGTAGCTGTGTTTCCGTTGATTGTGATCGGATAGAAGTGGAACCCATCGGTGAAGCCGCCGATGATCGTGAGCTGATACTCGTTCGAGGTCGGCACCGCGCCCGCCGATGGCGTTCCAGGTCTGGTGTTCGCGTTCGTCGGCCGCGACGTACGCGCATACGGGTAAGGGAAGGCCAGGTAGTTCTTTGCACGCACTGCCGGATCGACAGGCTTCGTTGGCCCAGGCGGAAGGTTCATGTCGAGCGTGTCGATGAGCCGGTCGCCGGCGGCGTCGTA
>DATEXA010000061.1:0-13628 GCA_035257465.1 Pyrinomonadaceae bacterium
GGTCAGAATCGGCCCCGTAATGTACAAGGAGCAACACCAACGCCGACGCCTAAACCTGTTTCTACATCACAGGGGAGACCTGCTCCATCACCTACGCCGACCGGACCACTTGGCGAGGCGCCACCGCCTCCACGCCTAAAGCCAACGCCGACGCCCACACCACCACAGGAAATCGATCCCGAGAGCATAATCAAGATCAATGCAGATCTAGTTCAGCTCCATGTGCGAGTCATCGATCGAAACAATCGTCCGATCGACAATGTGCCACAGAATGCTTTTCACGTTTTTGAGGATGGTGTTCCGCAACCGATCGAGACTTTCACGCGAGAAGAAGTTCCGATCAGTTATGGTTTGGCGGTCGATACCTCGGGATCACTTCGAACTCAATTGCAGAGCGTAATCGATGCCGGCAAGACTATCGTCAACGCAAACAAGGTTGGTGACGAGACCTTTCTGATCCGGTTTATCGGAAAAGACAACACAGAGCTCGTTCAGGATTTCACGCCCAAAAAAGACTTGTTGATTGACGGTCTCGACAACCTTTACGTCGAGGGCGGCCAGACTGCCGTAATCGACGCCGTGTATCTTGCCGCAGAACATGCGTCTGAAACCCAGCGTGGCGACCCAACCGACAAACGCCGCAGGGCATTGATTGTCATCACTGACGGCGAAGATCGGGCCAGCGTTTATACGCAGGAACAATTGTTTAGTCGATTGCGTGAGGACGATGTGCAAATCTTCGTCATAGGGTTCGTGCAGGAATTGGAGAAGGAAGCAGGCTTCATCAGGAAAAGTCCGCGCGACAAGGCGGTCAATCTCCTCAACAGGTTGGCATCTGAAACTGGAGGACGCGCATTCTTTCCTGATTCGATATCAGAACTGCCTCAAATCGCAGGCGAGATTGTTCGCGACATGCGGACTCAGTATGTAATTTCCTACAATCCAACGAACAAGGCTCCCGATGGAACCTACCGCGCGATCAAAGTGAGCGTAGATCAACCAAACTCTGCGGAAAGAAGAATTGCACTAACGAGACCCGGCAGAATGGCTAGACGTGAGGCTTCAGGTGGTGGTCCTAAGGCACCGCCAGTTCGTTTGCCTGCAACACCCGTGACTGGAAGCACAACAAAGAAACCCTAAATCGGGTTAACTACTTCCCCGGACTGATCCGCTGATTTTCTTTCGTGTGGTCTCGCCTGTGTGAAGCACAGGTAAACCAAGATCGACATCTGAATGTGGTTGGGCGATTACGTGAGTCGCAACCACTTCGCCGACTCTCTTTCCCGCCGCCGCACCGGCATCAACGGCACTCTGCACCGCTGCAACATCACCACGAACTATTGCGGTAACAAGCCCCGCGTCGATTTTTTCCCAACCAACGAGACGAACATTTGCAGACTTGACCATGGCATCGGCAGCTTCAATCATTGCCACTAGCCCGCGACATTCAACCATTCCCAGTGCTTCAGGCATAAGATCTCCTCAAAGCGCAGTACTTCAATTCCTTAGCGAATGTATAGGCGCGGGGATTCTCCCACCGCGCCGAATAAAATCTTTCGAAGAAAATGCGTTCACCGCCATTATCGGCGCGCTTCCCAACAAGCCGCCGAACTCGACTATGTCACCGACGTCGCGCCCAGGAACCGGAATAATTCGCACTGCTGTGGTCTTATTATTCATCACGCCAATCGCCAATTCATCTGCAATGATAGCTGCGATTGTTTCAGGTGAAGTTGAACCAGGCACTGCGACCATGTCAATACCGACAGAACAAACGCTGGTCCACGCTTCCAGCTTATCCAGTGACAACGCGCCAACCCTGACGGCTTCGATCATTCCCGCATCCTCCGACACCGGAATAAACGCGCCGCTCATTCCACCCACGGAACCACTCGCCATCGCCCCGCCTTTTTTCACGGCATCGGTCAACAATGCTAGTGCGGCTGTAGTTCCATGCGTGCCTGCTCGTTCAAACCCCATGGCCTCGATGATGTTGGCGACCGAGTCTCCCGGAACCGGCGTCGGAGCCAACGAGAGATCGATAATTCCAAATGGTAGACCCAGTCTTCGTGCGGCTTCGCGGCCGACAAGTTCTCCCGCTCGCGCTAACTTGAATGATAGTTTTTTGATCGTCTCAGCGAGATCCTGGAGCGGCAAGTCTTTCGACGCTTGTCGCACTGCATAATGCACGACTCCGGGACCGGAGACGCCAACGTTAATAACAGCCTCCGGTTCACCCACACCATGAAAAGCACCTGCCATAAAAGGATTGTCTTCAACGGCGTTTGCGAAACAGACAAACTTCGCACACGCAATTCCTCCCCGGTCGCGAGTGAGATCAGCTGCGTCTTTGATGATTCTGCCAACCTGGCCCACGGCATCCATGTTGATTCCAGCCCTTGTTGTCGCGGCGTTCACTGAAGAACATAGACGTTCAGTAGACGCTAGCGCTTCAGGGATCGAATTCAGGAACGCCGTCTCAGAATGTGTTGCGCCTTTGTGAACCAGAGCAGAATAGCCGCCAATGAAATCGACTCCGACAGCTCCCGCCGCGTCGTCAATCGCCTTGGCAAGGTCCACCGGATCACCCTTAGCTCCCTCGGTAATCATTGAAATGGGAGAGACCGCGATGCGTTTGTTCGCAATTCTAATTCCAAGTTCCTCACCGATCTCATCGACAGTCTGGACCAGCCGTGCCGCTGTCGAACGAATCTTATTACTAGCGCGTTCGGCGACGATCGATATCGTGTCACCGCTACAGTCACGCAAACTCAAACCCAGCGTAACCGTGCGCACGTCGAGATGCTCCATCTCGGTCATTGCAACGGTCTGTAGGATTTCAGCTTGACTGTATTCCATCTGAATCAGACTAGCCGAGGACCTTGCTCAAGATGAGGAGGACAATGAACAAAAGAAACAAGCAGGCGGCGACGAGTAAGAATCTCAGGCTGGGGTCATAGGCAGCCTCGTCTATGACAACACTCGAAACTTTGCGTAGTTTCTCCACACGGTTCAATACGTTTCCTTCGTGTGCACGCGCGACGTTCGAAGGCTTCTTCGTGTTTGGATTGTTCGCTGGCAAGGCGGGCTCAGATACTGATCTTGTGTGGGGTTGCGTCTCTGAGAGATCCGGAATCGCCGTCAAGGGTTGCGTCTCTGCAAAATCGACAACCGTTTCTGAAGCTTCCACGACTGCTGTCGCCTCTGTTGCCTTAGCTCGGCTGTTAACTTCCTGGCCGCACTGTGGACAAAACACAGAGCGTGGACGAACAGCAGCACCACAAACGTTACAGCGACGATCTATTTCGGGTTCTGACATGGAAGAGAATTTTGAATTTCGGATTGCGAAGTTGGGATTGCGAATTTACTAGTATCTAATCTCTCCTGAATTTAAATACCGGTCTCAGCGTTCACGAAATTCGAAATCCGAAACCTACACCCGATGCATTGCATTGAAAAGGTCCTCACGTTGCGCATAGATGCGGACGCCCAGCGTTTCTCCTTCGCGTCGCAGTCTATCTTTGAGTTCAGTAGTAGACTCGCGAGCGCGCGAGGTGTCGGCAATGATCACCATCGCAAACTTTCCCTGAACAACTGTTTGATTAATGTCGATGATGCTGCAACCCGCTTCGGCAAGAATCTGCGCAACGCCCGCCACAATTCCCGGGTGGTCTAAACCAAACACTGAAATGACCATTCGATCAGACGATCCCTCGCGAGTTCCTGAAGTCACATTGGGGGCAACTCCGGGATTCGGCCATGACCGGCTTGAGTGATCGCTCTGAACCTCGCGGTAAATATCCGTCACAAGCTGTTCAATTGTCTGCTCATCAGTCATTGAACCAAGGCGGTCGTAAACTGCCCGAGTTATCCGATAGATCAATTCTTCGTTGGCCATTGAGTCGTAGATCTCGGATCTCAAACCTCAGATCTCAAATAATTTCATGATTTGAGATTTCCGATTATTTTCGATCTGAGATCTGAGATCTTAAGTCTGAGATCTTCCATTGTCTTTCGCCAGCCTTTTTGCCGCCTCAACCATCTCCTGCGAAGTAGAGTCGTTGATATCGACTCGATCAACTATTCCAACCACCGCAGCCTCGATTGACATGTCCTGATTACCAATGGCTGAGCGAGCTGCCTTTCCAAACGCGCACATCACCATCTCACCTGTGCCGGCACCGAGACGATCGGCAACAACCACGATATTTCGAGTTGGCTCCTTATCCAGATCGTATGGATGAACAATCAAAAACTTCACGCCCTCCAGATCAGGCGTCTTCTTTGTCGACCAGACAGTACCAACTACTTTGGCTAGGAACATGTCATTTGTCAGTAGTCATTTGTCAGTTGTCAGCGGTCAACAATCTTAAAGTCTACTGACCACGGACAACTGACCACTGACTATACTTTCGCAAATATCTCCGCCGGCTCGCCGATATCTCGAGCAGCAGGGGTGATGATTGTCTTGGCAGTGATGTAAATCTTCTCGCCCTTTTGAATCGCACGTCGCACATCGTCTTCACTTACGAAATCGACGGGCTTGCTGCCATTCATCGAGCTTGTCGCTTTCGGCTGAATGCTCGCTGATGCCTCACTGCCATTGGTTCGTGGAGTGCTATTTTCAGAATTCACGGCAGGGCCGGTGTACATACTTCCCGCTTCAGGCACGACCGGCGGTTTAGGTAATGGTGACGATGATGGCACATTCTCAATTCCCTTGCCGGCAAGGAATCGGTCAACAATTGCAGCGATCTCCTGCCGGTTGATCTTTCCACCAGCAATAGCAGGTTCTCGCATCGAGGTTTGAATCGGAGGTGCAACCGTTCGCTGCGCACTTGCAACCGGACGCACACTCTTCACTGGTCTGGTTTCAAAAGCGACTCGCTTAATATCCATCAGGTGCAATGGCCCAACGTTATCTGAAGTAACGTTCCCTCCCCAGGAGCCGCAGCCGAGTGTCATTGAAGGAGGCAAGGCCGTAGAGAAACCGATGGCGCCATGGGTTGTCGGAGTGTTAACCGTTATGCGTGACGCCGGCATGTCTGAACCAAACTGAACTGCAGCCTCCCTCGAGCGCGTGTGCACACCTGCGGTGTGGCCCATCCCACCGTAGGCAAGAATCTGTTGGCTAAGCTTTACGCACGCGCCCAAGCCGTCCCCAACATAGAAAGCGAGAATCGGCGACAGCTTTTCCATCGAAAGCGGATAGTCACGGCCGACGCCGCCGACATCAGCCATCAAACAACGCGTCCCAGGAGGAACGTCCAATCCGGCCATCTTCGCGATAACGTCAACAGATTTGCCGACTATGCCGGGATTCAGTGAACGTTGAGGCGTCGCAACTATCTTCGCCAATTGATCGGCTTCGGCAGTGGACAGAAAATACGCGCCTTGTGCTTTGAACTGTTCGCGTACTGCCTGTTCAATCGGAGCGTCGCAAACAACAGCCTGTTCAGAAGCGCAGATCGTTCCGTTGTCGAAACACTTACCAGTCAGGATGTCTTGCACTGCTTTCGGCACATCTGCAGTCCGTTCGATGCACACAGGAACGTTGCCTGGGCCGACGCCGAATGCAGGCTTGCCAGACGAATATGCAGCACGCACCAAACCGATTCCGCCGGTAGCGAGAATGACGGCAGTCTGTTTGTGCTTCATCAACGCTTCTGTGCCTTCGATCGTTGCTGAGGTCATGCAACCGATGGCGTCGGCAGGTAAACCTTCTTTGATGCCTGCCTCTTTCATCACTCGCGCTGTTTCGTTGATGCATCTCGCCGCAGAAGGATGCGGGGAAAGAACAACTGCGTTGCGCGATTTGATTGCGATGAGGATTTTAAAGATGGCGGTCGATGTAGGGTTTGTAGAAGGAATAATGCCGGCAACTACGCCGCGCGGACTCGCGATCTCCACAATGTCCTTTGACTCCGAAACAACGCCCTTCGTACGTAATCCGCGGAAATAATTCCAGACATCTTCTGCAGCAAAACGATTCTTCTCGCGTTTGTCGTCAGGAATCCCATAACCCGTTTCCTCAACAGCCATCGCTCCCAGCTGCGCCGACTCGCGAAGGGCAGCTGCGGCCATCGCCTCACAGATCCGATCTATTTTCGCCTGGTCGAACTGCGCAACTTCCGCTTGCGCTCGGTGGGCCGACTCGACTAGGTCACGTGCCTGCTGTACGGAAACAAGGTCTTTATCTGCCGACATGACAACCTCTTGTCATTGCCGATTGCCGATTGCAAATTGTCGATTTGAAAGAAGGAACATTTCATTAAATCGGCAATCGGCAATTGGCAATCAGCAATCTGAAATTACCTGGCTCTCTCCTTACTTCCCTCGCGAGTTCCAAGCGCCTTTCCCTGATCGCCTTCGCCAAGTTGACCTCTGGCGCCACCCTGTAGTGAACGTTCGTCGGGGCTAAGTCCGGTTCTGCCATTCACCGGTAAAACGCGCTCAACCTCAGCATGGGGTCTCGGAATGACGTGCACACTAATCAGCTCGCCAACACGACGTGCAGCAGCTGCACCCGCATCAGTCGCTGCTTTCACTGCACCCACATCACCACGAACAAAGATCGTTACATAACCTGCTCCGATATATTCCTTACCAAGAAGTTGCACGTTCGCAGCTTTGACCATGGCGTCGGCAGCTTCAACTGCACCTACGAATCCCTTGGTCTCAACCATTCCGAGTGCTTCTAAGGGCATCTCTTTATCCTCACTTTGTAAAATTGTAGAGATTGAAAGCGACTATATTGGGTCACTGTTGCGATCAACGTACCACCCCACGAACTAAGAAGCAAGAGACGTAGATCTTTTGAGAAGCAAAAGTTTGACAGCGTTTAGCAGCGCAAGCTATAGTGCGGAAACAGTGGGAGTTGTAAGCATTTATCAGTAGGGCGCGAGAATACAAGGTGGGTTCATTCGAGTCACCGTAGGCGCGTGCCTCCAGACAGAATCGGGCACGAAAAGTCCAACCTAAACCAACGCCTGGAATCGAGCGATCGGAGATGGCATCGAGTATTGGCGAACAATTGCGACTCGCACGCGAGGAGCGAGGCATAGGTCTACGCGACATCTGCGATCAGACTCGCATTTCCGTTCACTATCTTGAAGCGATTGAGAGCAACGACTATAAGCGCTTGCCTGGTGGCGTTTTTAATCGGAGCTTTATAAAAGCGTATGCTCGCTGCGTTGGTTACGACGAACGCGAGGCGATTGAAGGTTATACTCGCTACTTACGAGAACACGGCGAAACATCTGACGAAGTGAATACGACGCCGATTCACTCCAAGGTCTATACGGAAACCCCGGCAACGCGCTCTCCCTGGTTGACTGTGGTTTTGGCGGTTCTTATTCTTGCCGTCCTTACCGTAGCCGCGTTGGCAGCGTTACACTGGTTTCAGAAACGAGCGAGTAGGACGTTATTTACAAATGAGCCGGTGCACGCACTCCAGGTAAGTGCCGCGTCCCTGTATAATGAGCGCACAGTGGATTCAGGGTTACAGGAAGCTGATTACGAAGCAGTTTTACTATAAGTCATTCCCTTTACCTGTTTGTCAGTGCTTTATGGCGCGACCCACGCAGGTGTGCGCCGAACGAAACAATGAACTGCCCGCTCAAAAGGCGGGCAGTTCTGCATTTGGGAAAAAATTATTCTGAGCAATTTTCTAAGGAGCCCTAACACCAACATGATTACCCCAGAAATACTTGAAGGCTTGACCTTCGACGATGTCCTCCTGGTTCCAGATCGATCGGACGTTCTTCCATACGAGACTGATACATCAACGCAGTTCACCAGAAACATTCGCTTACAGATACCGCTCTGTTCCGCTGCGATGGACACCGTAACCGAGGCGTCGCTCGCTATTGCCCTGGCCCAACAAGGCGGGATCGGAGTTGTTCACAAGAACATGAGCATTGAGCGACAAGCAGAAGAAGTCGACAAAGTGAAACGATCAGAATCAGGAATGATCGTAGATCCTGTGACTATTCGACCAGACCGCCCTGTCCATGAAGCTCTGGCAGTGATGGAACGGTTTCACATTAGCGGTGTTCCGGTCGTCGACGAAGCCGGCCACCTCGTGGGCATCATTACAAATCGCGACCTACGTTTTGAAACACGATTTGATATTCCAGTGTCCGATGTGATGACCAAGCAGCCGTTAGTAACTGTTCCTGTTGGCACAACATTGGATCAAGCCAAAGCAGTGCTACAGAAACATCGGATAGAAAAACTTCTCGTCGTTGACGAAGACAAACACATAAAAGGCCTCATCACAGTCAAAGACATTCAGAAAGCAATCAAGTATCCGACGGCTGCGAAGGACAACCTGGGCCGATTACGTGTGGCTGCCGCAATTGGAGCAACTGGGGATTTCGAAGAACGGGCCGACGAGCTTGTCAAAGCTCGCGTTGATTGCCTTGTTATCGACACAGCACATGGTCACTCCTCACGCGTCATCGAAGCCGTAAGGGAAACAAAGAAGCGGTACCCGGAAACAGATCTGATTGCCGGCAATGTAGGAACGGGAGCAGGCGCGAAAGAGTTAATCGACGCAGGTGTTGACGCGATCAAAGTTGGCATCGGTCCGGGATCGATTTGCACCACACGAGTTGTAACCGGCGCAGGTGTTCCACAAATCACTGCGATTTCAACGTGTGTAGCAGCAGCGAGAGGCACCGGTGTTCCTGTGATCTCTGATGGTGGGGTGAAGTTCTCGGGCGATGTTGCGAAGGCAATCGCAGCCGGTGCCGACGTTGTGATGATCGGGTCGTTGTTTGCCGGAACCGAGGAAGCACCGGGCGAAGTGATTTTGTTCCAGGGCCGTTCGTTTAAGACTTATCGTGGGATGGGATCGATTGGCGCAATGCGCGAAGGTTCACGTGATCGCTACGCGCAGGATCCAACCCAAGCTGAGTCGAAGTTAGTGCCCGAAGGAATCGAGGGCCGCGTGCCTTACAAAGGAACTCTTGCGGATATGGTAACGCAACTCGTGGGCGGACTGCGTTCAGGAATGGGTTACACTGGATGTCATAACATCAAAGAGTTCCAGGAGAAGACAAGGTTTCTCCGCATCACTTCAGCCGGACTCAAGGAATCGCACGTGCACGACGTAATCATCACGAAGGAAGCGCCGAATTATCGACTGGAATAGAATCTATTTCTCGCGCTGTGGCGCTTCAGGGTAAGCGCTGCGTTACCTGCTGTTGAAGCTGAACGAGCTTCCAGAAAGCCTCACACCATTAATAGTCACTTATGAGTCTGCGCTTGTATTATTCCCGACGACGGCTCAGCGGATGTCAATTCCTCCCGGAAAGATTTTCGGCCACTACGAAATCGTCTCACCGCTTGGTGCCGGTGGAATGGGCGAGGTTTATCTCGCACGTGACACACTCCTCGAACGTTCAGTCGCGTTGAAATTTCTCCCATTAGAGATCGCTGACGATCAGCAACGGCTACGACGTTTCATTCAAGAAGCGAAGGCGGCATCCGCACTAAACCACCAAAACATCGCGCATATTTACGAAATCCTTGAGGTCGGTGTCGCGCACTTCATTGCGATGGAATATGTGGAAGGAAAGTCGCTTGATCAAAAGATCAATGGTTCTCCGCTGAAGTTAGCAGAGATGCTTCAGATTGCATCGCAGACTGCGGACGCACTGAGCGAGGCACATTCAAAAGGTATCGTCCATCGAGACATCAAATCGTCGAACATCGCCCTCACAACTCGCGGTCAGGTGAAGGTTCTCGATTTCGGATTGGCGAAAGTTCTGAAAAAGACATCAATGCCGGACGAGGATGTCCCAACTCAACTTAAGACCAATCCAGGTATTGTCATTGGCACCGTACCTTATATGAGTCCTGAGCAGGCGCTGGGCCACGAGGTTGACCATCGAACCGACATCTTCTCATTCGGCGTGGTTCTATACGAGATGGCAACAGGACGGCTTCCCTTTTCTGGAGCTAATGTTGCCGAGACGATCGAGCGGATCACACATGAACAGCCTGATGCTATTTCTCGGTTTAACTATCACGTATCGGGCGAGTTCGAAAGAATTATTCGGAAGTGCCTGGAAAAAGATCGAGAGCGACGATATCAATCGGCGGCCGAACTCTTAGTCGATATTGAGAATCTCAAACGCGATAGCCAGTCACTTGGTTTTACTCCCGCCTCGGGAGGTATCAAAAAACGAAGACCGGCACAACCATTAATCATCGCGGGAGCTGCGGTATTTGCCGTTCTTGCAGTTGCCGTTTTCTATTTCTGGCGCCGCGACACGCCCAAGAATACTTCGGACCGGCCAAGCATTGGAGCAATAGCAGTCTTACCTTTCGTTAATTCAAATGGCGACCAAAACAGTGAGTACCTTTCGGATGGAATGACGGAAAGCATTATCAACAGTCTCTCGCAATTGCCGCGATTGCGAGTCATGGCTCGTGCAACCGTCTTTCGTTATAAAGGTAAACAGGTTGATCCGGAAAATGCTGGACGCGAACTAAAGGTGGATGCTGTGTTGACCGGGAGAGTCTTACAACAAAATGATAATTTGATCGTTCAGGCGGATCTCGTCAATGTCGCCGACGGTTCGCAAATTTGGGGTGAGCACTACACTCGGAAGGCTGTTGATGTGTTTGCTATACAAGATGAAATAGCAAAACAAATCACCGATCGGCTGCGCTTACGTCTGACTGGGGATGAGCAGAAGCTCGTTACCAAACACTACACGGAGAACGCCGATGCGTATGACCTCTATCTCAAAGGGCGCTACTTCTGGGGAAAGGGAACTGAAGAGGGGTTCAATAAGTCCATCGAATACTATCAACAGGCAATTGCACTCGATCAAAATTATGCGCTTGCCTACGTCGGCTTGGCTTCTTCGTATGCGTCACTGGGTGGTGTATTGGGATTCCGTGCCCCGGCGGAAACTTTTCCAAGAAGCAAAGAGCTGCTGATGAAGGCACTGCCACTCGATGAGAATCTGGCGGAGCTCCACAGTGCCCTGGCGACGTACGCTCTGAATTATGAATGGAATTGGCCGGAAGCTGAACGCCGGTACAAGAGAGCAATCGAACTTAATCCAAATTTTGGCCAGGCGCATTCGGGATACGGAACTTATCTCGAAGCGCTCGGACGTTTTGATGAAGCCGGCAAAGAAAGGCAACTTGCCCAGAAGTTCGATCCTCTATCGCCTTTCGCCGCCGCGGATGTTGGCTATCCTCTTTACTACGCGCGCAATTACGACGCTGCAATTGAGTGGTACCGCAAAGGCCTTGAGCTGGATCCAAAATTCTACTGGGCTCATCTTTGGATCGGACAGGCATACGTTCAGAAGCGATTATTAAAAGAAGCGATCGACGAGATCAGTCACGCGATTCAATTGTCGGGTGGCGATACCAGGGCGAAGGCTACACTCGGTCATGCATACGGGATCAGCGGTAGGCGTGAAGAAGCACTCAAAGTGCTCGAGGAGTTACAAGAGCTTTCCAGGAAGCGATACGTTTCTCCCTACTATATTGCTCTTGTTTACGTTGGTCTGGGTGACAAACAACAAGCCATAACCTGGTTACAGAAGGCGCACGAGGAACACCAACCTTATCTAATACTAATGAAGGTGGAACCAGTGTTTGACAGCTTGCATTCGGAACCGGGATTTGTCGCGATTGAACGAAGTGTTGGACTAGAGCCTTAGAACTGTATTAGGGTCACGCTCTCGTTTTCATATCAGTTCGCAACTGCCGATCATGCAACCTCCGGAAGATAGCCAATGTCAGTATCGCTCCCCCCAACGCCAGGAACATGTCCCACTGTGTGTCCCAAATATCTCCCTGCGTTCCTAAAAACTTATCACCGAGATTTGGTGTTGCCAGCACTGCAACCCACCACTCAATGAGTTCATAGAAAGCGCCAATCGCAAGTACTATCGCCGCGGTAATGAAGTTCAACCAACGTCGCGACGCTTGAATTACCTGCATCAGGATTTCACGTATCGGTATTCCAAGTAAGAACCCGAGCATGAAGTGCCCCACCCGATCGTAATGATTGCGTCCGAGGTGAAAGTGATCGCGTATCCAATTGAACGGTGCCGCTTCTGCATACGTGAAATGCCCTCCCCACGACTGCACGAAGAGATAGAAGAAGATCATGTAGTACGAGAGTCGTGTGAACTTGTAATACCGGTGCGCGATGATGACAGCGACGAGCTGACTTAACGGAAACAAGTTCTCCAGCGCCCAATCCGCCCGATCATGTGGGTTTATTGCCAACAAGCCAAACCCGGCCAGGTAAATACACAACAAAACGATTAGCTCACGCGTTGAGGGAATCTCTTTGGTAGGTTCCATAGTAAATGGACAACCGACATATTTATCGGACACGTGGACGACTATGATTGAATTGACGCTTTCCCTGTATCATCTTTTTCCAGGTAAGCTTGAACTAACTGGCGGCATCACAGTTGCCAACTGACGACTTTCTATATGTTGAAGAGAAAAGCGGTTCTGATTTCAAATCCCAAGACTGGACGTTACGTATCAAGACGAAAAACGATCCAGGAGTTAGTGTTAGATCTGAATTCACGCGGAGTCGAAGTCGAACTGAAGTTAACGGCCGGGCCGGGAAACGCTGCAGAGCTTGCCGCTCAAGCCGCTCGCAACGGCAGCACGGACGTGATTGTCGCAGGTGGTGACGGAACGATCAATGAAGCGATTCAGGGGATGGTGGGCACGAACGCCCGATTGGGGATCCTGCCGCGTGGGACTGCGAATGTCCTGGCCCGTGAACTGGGCTTACCGATGAACGTTGATGACGCAGTTTCAATTGCGGCGCAGGGAAGATCTCGGCGCATTCATTTCGGCGTCGCGATCGACGAGGCAACAAATACAAGTCGACACTTTGTATTGATGGCTGGAATCGGTCTCGACGCGTCGGTGGTCAGTCGGGTTCAACCTGCACTTAAGAAACGCATTGGCAAAGGAGCGTTCTGGGTGTCAGGACTAAGTCATTTGGCAACATGGAATCCGCGACCGTTCACACTTGAAATTGACGGCCAAAACTACTCCGCAACTTTTGCTGCGATTGGTAAAGCAGCGCGGTACGGCGGCGACTTGATGGTGACACCACGGGCACGACTCGACGAACCAATGTTCGAGATCTGTCTGATCGAAACATTCAGCAGGTTTCAGTATCTACACTTGTTGTCGTATGCAATGCGCGAAGGTATGCCTCGCGATAGGAGTGGCGTTCGATTTATCAAGACCGCAAGGGTTAGAGCGGTGGGAGATGTGCCTGTTCAGTTGGATGGAGAGATCTATGGACATCTACCGATGCGGTTTGAAATATCACCTCACTCACTCGAAGTGATCGTGCCCTGAGAAAATTTCGGATTGCGCAATTTCGGAATTCGGATTTGGGTTGCTGGCCGGCATGTTTCGCTCACATTCCGAATTGTGTTTCTAGAAATCCGAAATTCGAAATCACGCAATCCCAAATTCCCTTCACCCTCCGCTTAACCAACTTGCACGCAAGGCTTTTTGTTCCGCTGTTGCATCCGCTTGCTCTTCAATCTTGTATTCCAAACGCTCCGGTTCAGTCAGTACCATGTTGGCCTTGATGGTGCGACGATTTC
>DATEXA010000062.1:0-21056 GCA_035257465.1 Pyrinomonadaceae bacterium
GAACAAACTCAAGTGTGACAGCGCGCCCTCCGTTGGCAAGAGCCGCGTGAACTTTTCGCATGAGCGTTTCGTTCGTTGGCGGATCGAAATGGTGCAGGAAGTTTGTGAGTAGAACCAGATCGTAGCCGGTGCCAAAGTCGACATCGAATGCACTGCCTTCAATCGTCTTGTACCGATCAGAGACCCCCGCCTTCGCAGCGTTTTCCTTCGCAACTTCCAGAACGGCTGACCAATCGAGTGCGGTGATTTCAGCTTGCGGATTCTTAGCTGCAAAAGCTAATCCATACAGGCCATGACCAGCGGCAATGTCGAGAATCTTCAGTTTCCGATCAGCCTTTGGATCAACGAGGTTCGCCATTAACTGGGCTGGCATCGCCATCATGGGCGCCATCGCGCGTGCAAAGGTAACCCAGACAGGATTGTCCGGACCGACCGTGCCATCGTCCTCCATAGTTGTACCGCCGCGACGCACTGCTCCGGCGATGTCCTTTGATCCAGCAGTCAACTTTGGTGAGGCTAGAAACTCAGTGGCGCCACCAATGTAAGCTGGTGAGCGCTTATCGAGGAATACGGATGAATCCAACGTTAGACCATACTTGTTATCTTGTTTGGTTAGCATTCCCAGGATGGTTAGAAAATCGCAGAGAATGCGCACGCCTCGTTCGGAGCCTCCGACTCGTTTCGCAATGTCTGCAGCGCTCGTGTTTCCTTCGCCGATGGCGGTGAAAACTTCAAGTTCAATAGCCGCTTTCAAGGCCTCCGTTTGTTGATGTGCATTGATGGTTTGAAAGAAAAGGACGGGCGACGGTTGTTTAGATGCGGGAGTTGACATAATGAATCCTCACTTGCTTTGGGTTATGAATTAGAACGCGGTAGCTAATCTTAGCGCGAGAACGACGTTTTCCCTAAGTTAGGTCACCTGATCGGTTCCCTCATCACCATCTCAACCACAACCGCAGCCAATTGAGCTGCTTGAAGGTGGCTTCTACGCAGCCCGGCAATCTGTAACAAAGCTTCGCCAGTGCGTGAGAACATGCGGAACAGATCGCCTTCTTCTGCTCTCGTGCGTTGCACTATCTCGGACCACTCGGCACCGCCTGCCCATTGGACCGCCGCAGCGGCCGCGGAAAAGTTTAACTCCGGTGCCGGCTCAACTCCATGCTTCCATTCGGCGCCTGACACCTTGAAACCAATGTCTTCGAATTTGGTCAACAGATTGACAATCTCATCATCCAACTCCAACTCGCCATAGTCTCGATCTTCGTCCGCGGTGAGCGCTGCCATGATTCCCGCGAAGTGTTTATGCTGAAGCGAATTGAAGAGACCGCTCTCCAAAGCTTCGCCTACCAAGAGCGGGCGATCTATATGCAGGTCAGCCAACCACCGACCTCGCTCTGTAACTTTCTCTGCCTCGTAATCGAGATATCCAAAAGATGACAACACTCTTGCTCGACGTTCGAATGGATCCCACACTTCTTCACGCAACGCTTCAATGCGTCTCGTCGCTCGTTGATAATCTTCTGCCGTCTCGTGAAGTTCCCAAAGCAATTCACTACAACGCGACTTGTCAGGACCTGTCATTTCGGGAGACAAAAGCTTGTCGATACTGTCGTCGAGAAGCTTCAAGGCGTCAGCCTCTTCTTCTCCCGCATCGCGGAGACGAGGCTCTGGCATGACCAGCTCCTTCCCACGATGGCGAATTTCTTCAAAACCTCTTTCGATGTCTTCCTCGCGCAATCTGTAAACGGGCGCATACACTCGGCCGATGCGTTCCTGCGGAAAACTTGCGGTACTGGCATCCTCTCGAAATCCGCGGATACTTCCGTCGCGCTTTTCAATAACCATCACCAGCCGTTTTCCACTGCGACCAATGCCAACCACACGACCGGGTTTGACTACTTCGTTGAGCCAGCTATGAAAGAGTTCGGCGCGAGTTATCGGTTGTGCTTCATGGAGCCTCGCGCGTGCAGCGACCAGTCGTTCTAAACCAAGCGCAGTTGTGACCGGAAGATTGCAACCAGCCTTCGTCAATCGATCATGGATAGTTTGCTCTCTCTGCGATAGCAACCTTTCGAGTTGGTTTATCTGATGATTGAGGTCTCGATAAGCAAAGCTGCGTTCAGCGATTTCGCGTACGCCGGCGAAACTACCGTAAGCGTCAAGGAGATTAAGCAGAGTTGTATAGGTAGCTCGAAACTGACTCACCAGCGGATCTGGAGAAGCATGCAGTAGTTGAGCGATACGTTGCGGATCCTGATGTAGACCCGGAGCGGCGACCACAAAGCCAACGTTGTCTCGACCGCGACGTCCCGCTCGTCCCGTCATCTGTTGAAGCTCAGACGCACTCAACGGTCGCCAGCCGCTCCCGGTTCGTGCGTCTGCACCCATTAGCACAACACTACGAGCCGGGAAATCAACTCCGGCCGCAACCGTTGCTGTAGCGAAGATCGCATCCAATAAACCGGCACTCATCAGTTTCTCGATTACTAACTTCCAGGCGGGAATGTGTCCGGCGTGATGTGAAGCAACGCCGCCACGGATGATCGTGTCCCAGTGTCTATGCCCGCGAACCTCAGGGTTCTGAACCACAAACGAGCGCATGAACTCAAGCCTGGCTTCACGACGCCTTTCTTTTGGATCACGCCGGCTGAGCGCTACCTCTGACGCAGGCTGATCGCAGCGCCGTCGGGTCGGCATGAACACAATTGCCGGCAGCAGATTGTAGGAATCAAGTGCCGCGAGCAGTGTGGCCGACGGCATCTCCGGCATACGCAGTTTCATGATTCAAGTGTCGGATGTCCGACGAACTTCAGTTTGTCGAATAGTCAGCCACAGATTTACAGATGAGACGGATCAGACGACGACCGCTCTTTTAATATTATGATCCGTTTCATCAGTGTAATCTGTGGTTAATTGCTTCACCGCCAGCGCCAGTTAGATCGCTCTTCTCGCCCTTCCTTTGCGCGCTCAATCAACTGGGCAATTTCCGGATTCAGTTTTCCGTCGTCACCAAGTAGAGACAACAAACGCCGGTCGGGCAGCAGCACAGCAGATCGCAAAGGCACGGGACGTTTAGGCGGCCCGGTGATAACACCACATCGCACTCCTCTCACTTCTTCCAACCATGAAGCGAAGTCATGAGCATTGCCAATCGTCGCTGATAGCAACAGCAAACGAATCCGTGGCGGCGTAAGGATGATCGCTTCCTCCCAAACGTGACCACGTTCTTCATCCGCAAGGTAATGCGCCTCGTCAAGTACTACCAGGTCGGAATTTACAGCATGTCCACCTCGCAGCGAGTCGAACAACTGATTGCGGTAGATCTCAGTCGTTCCGACCACGAGGGGTGCATCGGAGTTTTCCTTTCTGTCACCGGTGAGAATGCCAACTCTCTCTGCGCCGAACTCGTCGATGAACTCCTGGTACTTTGAATTTGTCAGCGCCTTTAAAGGAGTTGTGTACCAGGCACGTTGGCCATTATTGAGTAGCCTGCGGATCTCCTCGCGCGCAATCCAGGTCTTGCCGCTACCCGTCGGAGCGGTGACCAACACATCTTCGAATTCCAGAGCGGCGAGAGCTTCGAGTTGAAATGGATCGGGTTTGAATGGGGCTGCGGGCGGACTTCCGATTCCTTCCAGCAGTCGCTTCACCTCGCGTGTCTGTGGGAGGCGATTCGCAGTTTCCGGATTAGAGATCTTTTGTTCATGCTGGTTTTTACGTCGTTTATTCCTCGTGTCCCAACGTTTGCCTTTGTTCCTCCTCATGTAGGCATTCTAACCATGAGACAGTGGCCTGCGAAGTGCTAAGAGGATTTTTGAGAGTTACAATCTGTCTCACAACGCATCGTGCTACCAACGCGTCTAAAGCACTGAACTAATGAAGTCTGGCTACGTTTTACTATTGAATGCCTGAGCTTTTTGCAAACTTCGAAGTAAACAAAGACCCGAGATGGCCAATTTTGTTACGGCTGACTGGCGGTTCAATATTCCTCCACCTGTTGCTGCTCTGGCTTGTTGTTTACATTCCTGCATTCCGCGATGCTCTGAACATTGCCGCACTCCTCGCCAATACAAGGTTTGTAGAAAAACCGTACAGCGCCACGCAGATTGGTGACGATGTGACGCTCCTTGATCTGAACAAGGAGAAGTTCCAGTACCCGGAAGGTTACTTTGCGATAGAGAACCAGCAGTTGGGTTCTGAATATGCCGCAAACTTCGGATCAGACGCCTATGCGCCAAAGATCATCTCGCGTGCGTCGAAGGACGTCGAACCGGAGGCCAGCCCATCGCCGTCCCCGTTGCCCTCGCCCAGCCCCTCTGCTTCGCCAGGAACAGCCGCTGCTGCCACAAATGCAACTCCAGCCGATGAGAAGAAGCTGACTCCGGAGGAAGCGCAAACCAAGCTTGAACAGACAGCGAAGGATAACAATCTGGAGCTACCTGACGAAACGCAACTCAACAAACAAGTCCTGAAAGACTTCGCAAAGTATGCAAACGATCTAAAGAACCAGGGCAAGCTCGATATCGATAAACCTTTCGAAGTCGTGATCGAGGCGGAACTTGATCAGAACGGGAAGCTTGTGAACCCACACTTCACCAAGAAAGCAGGAGATCCCAATCTGGTTGACGTATTTGCCCGGATGGTTGCTGCACTAAACGACAGCGGGTTTCTGATCTACTTGAAACCGATCAGCAAGGATAATCCTGGAGCCAAAGTGAAGTTCACGATCAAACAAGGCGAACAGGAAGTGCTGGCATCTGTGGAATCCGAAGCCTCATCCGACGCTAGTGCACGAATATTGGCGAAAGCTCTTAATGCTGCACTTGTTTTTGGAGCGAGTTCGCGAGCGGGCAAAGATGAAGAAGTGATAATGAAGAACACAAACGCATCGCCCGATGGCAGGAAAGTCCTCGTGAATTTTTCAATGCCGCGACAGACTGTGGTGGATTTGATAAAGAAACAACTGGAACCCGGCGTCTGACGTTCAAATCCAGTTTGGCCCTTGCTTGCCTCACTCAAAGACAGTCAACTAAAATCAAACATTGTCAAACGTGTGAACAATCCTGAACTAGCAGTGATTTGCGTGGAGCGCGATATTACATATGAGTTTCGATCAGTTTTTAACGAAGATATTTGGTAGCAATAACCAACGGTTCCTGAAGTCTATTCAACCTCTTGTCGACCAGATCAATTCGCTCGAACCATCTCTACAGAAGCTATCTGATGAGGAATTAAGGGCACGCACCGCCGCCTTTAAAGAAACAGTGCAGCAAGCTACAGGCGACACAAAGGACAAAGAAGAACGAAAGCGTCGCGAGCGAGTGGCATTGGACAGCATCTTGCCCGAAGCCTTTGCGACCGTGCGTGAGGCGAGTGTCAGAACAACTGGTATGCGTCACTTCGACGTGCAGTTGATCGGTGGCATTGTCCTTCACCAGGGAATGATCGCGGAGATGCGAACTGGTGAAGGTAAGACGCTGGTCGCTACGTTGCCATCATATCTAAATGCACTGACCGGTCGCGGCGGCGTTCATGTTGTGACAGTCAATGACTATCTAGCGTCCAGAGACGCCGAGTGGATGGGCCAGATTCATCGGTTCCTAGGTCTCGAAGTCGGTTGTATCCAGAATGACATGGACGATTTCGAGCGACAGGCTGCGTATGCTTCTGACATCACGTACGGAACCAACAACGAGTTTGGTTTCGACTACCTTCGCGACAACATGAAGTTTGATCTTGCGACGTGCGTTCAACGCGGACATTACTTCGCAGTCGTTGACGAGGTCGATTCCATCCTGATTGACGAAGCTCGAACTCCGCTAATCATCTCGGGTCCCTCAGATGAAGCCACCGATAAATATCGAAATGCGGACGCTATTATCCCGCACCTAAAGCGTGGCGAAGATATCGAAGGAAAGAAGACTGGCGATTACGTCGTCGATGAAAAAGCACACACAGCAGTTCTTACCGAAGAAGGCGTCGACAAGTCAGAACGTTTGCTGGGGGTCGGCAATCTTTACGATCCGTCAAACATGGAACTTCTTCACTGTGTCGAGCAGGCCTTGAAAGCCCACACGCTTTACAGATTGGATCATCAGTACGTGGTCCAGGACGGCGAAGTGATCATCGTTGACGACTTTACCGGTCGATTGATGAAAGGACGTCGCTGGTCCGATGGATTGCACCAGGCAGTCGAAGCAAAAGAAGGCGTCGTGATCGAAAAGGAAAACCAGACACTCGCGACGATTACACTCCAAAACTACTTCAGGCTATACGAAAAACTGTCGGGTATGACTGGTACCGCTGAAACTGAGGCTGCTGAATTTCACTCGACGTATAAACTCGACGTCATTGTTATCCCGACACACATGCCGATGGTTCGGACGGACTTCTCGGACGTTATCTATCGAACACTGCCTGAGAAGTGGGACGCAGTTATCGAGGAGATCAAAGAGTGTTATGACAAGGGTCAGCCCGCATTGGTTGGCACGGTGTCTGTAGAGAATTCGGAACTGATTGCCACACGGTTGGTAAAGGAAGGGGTTCCTCATAACGTTTTAAACGCGAAATATCACGAGCGCGAAGCTGAAATCGTGGCGCAGGCCGGCAGAAAGGGGTCGGTCACTATCGCCACAAACATGGCTGGTCGAGGGACAGACATCCTGCTGGGCGGCAATCCTGATTTCATGGCCCGCGAGTTTCTCAAGAAGGACGAAATCGATCCTGACGAAGCAACCGAAGAGCAGTGGCAATCTGCGTATCGACAAGCCAGACGGATTATCGAAGATGAGCACAAGGAAGTTGTGAGTCTTGGAGGTCTTCACATTGTCGGCACGGAACGTCACGAATCACGACGGATTGATAACCAGTTGCGTGGGCGTGCCGGCCGTCAGGGCGACCCTGGATCTTCACGGTTCTTTTTGTCGCTTGAAGACGATTTGATGCGAATCTTCGCCGGGGACAAAGTGAAGGCGTTGATGCAACGGCTGGGAATGGAGCAAGGCGTAGCGATTGAATCAAAGATGGTTTCGAAACGAATCGCTGCAGCACAGAAATCAGTAGAAGGTCGCAACTTTGAAGCGCGCAAACACCTGCTTGAATACGACGACGTGATGAACAAACAGCGCGAAACCATCTACGGTTTGCGTCGTCAACTAATGGAAGAACCGGATCAACGTGAATATCTGATGGGGGATCCTCCGAATGCTGGCGTCGCTTACGACCTCCTTTCGGATATCACAAAACAGTACCTGAATCCTGAAGTTTCGCCGGACGATTGGGACGCAGATAACTACAAGATTCAGATAAAGAGCATCTACGATTTCGACGCTGACAGTGAACGACTTGATCTACCAAATTTCACGTCGCAGGAAGTTGTGGATGAAATCTGGACGCGGCTCAAAGAAAAATACGCACACAAGGAAGAACAAATCGGTAACGAAGCGATGCGCACCTACGAGCGCATCATCATGTTGAATATCATCGATGCACAGTGGAAAGATCACTTGCTTTCTCTGGATCACCTAAAACAGGGAATTGGTTTGGTCGGCTACGGACAAAAAGACCCACTAGTAGAATACAAGAAGCAAAGTTTTGACCTGTTTCAGGAGATGCTCGATAGAATAGACACTACAACAATCAGATCTCTATTCAACCTGCAGATTGTTTCGGAAGAACCGCCGGAAGCAATACGAGTTCGGAGAGGACCCAGGCGTCCTTTGACTTTCACTGGGCCAAATCAGGGTGCTGCTGCGGCAGGTGAGGAAGCGGCAAAAACAAAAACTGTCGTGCGTGACCAGCCGAAGGTCGGACGCAATGAACCGTGTCCCTGTGGTTCGGGAAAGAAATACAAAAAGTGTCATGGAATTAACGCCTAAGACAAACGAGGTTTTGATGAAACTTAAGATGCTGACGGTGAGTGTCAGCATCTTTTTTGTTTTTAGTCCCAGTCACGGCATTTCTAAAACCACCCTTCCCCAACAAAGTCAGGAACTAAACAGCGCTATCCAACTTATTCAAGAGAATCGTTGTGAAGATGCGCTTAAGATGCTTAGCGAGCTTACACAGAAGAATCCCAACGACTCGCAGGCTTGGTTCTATCTCGGCGTGGCCAGCGTGAAAACGAAGCGTGTCAAGACAGGATCTGATGCGCTGCGCAAGTCGATCGACTTAGATTCCTCATTTGCTCCTGCTCACACATTTCTTAGTGACGCACTCTTGCAGCTCGGCGCGTTAGCTGAAGCTGCTCGAGAGGCGGAGCAAGCTTCGCAACTTGATCCAACTGATCCTGAAGCATATTACAAACTGGCGTTCGCCAGGTTTCGACAAGGTTCGATGGAAGACACCGTGCGGTATGCTGAACTTGCCACTACCACGAAACCAGACTTCGCACCAGCCTACTTGCTGAAGGCACAAGCGCTTATTGGTTTATATAGAAATAGCGGTCCCCTGGGGGACAAGCTACTTCAAGAAAAGGTCGTTTCTCGATATCAACAAGCTGCAGAGACGCTTGCGAAGTATGTTGGATTGGTACCTGAGTCAGAAGATAGAAACCTCTGGGCTCAGGAGATCGAATTACTACGAAATTTTTCATTCACCGATAACTCCGCCTTAACCGCCAGGGAACTCGACACAAGGCCTAAAATAATCGCGAAACCAGAACCAACGTCCAGTGAAGAGGCACGGAGTTACCAGGTTCGAGGCACTGTAATCTTAAGAGCCACTTTTGACACGGACGGAACAGTAAAGAATATTTTAGTAGTCCAGGCATTGCCTTGCGGTTTGACAGAGAACGCAGTGAAGGCTGCTCTGAAAATTCAGTTCAACCCAGCGACATTGAAAGGCGCTCCCGTACCAACGTTCATGTCTCTTGAATACGGATTTAATCTTTACTAAGACCTCTCGATTCTGTGGACTTGACCTTCGACATCACATCACAAAATCCAGTAGTTAAGGCAATCATCGAGGGCAGCGCACCGCAACCCGCACGTCTCGCTGCCGCTCGTGGTTTGCTTCCTCTTCCTCAACAGGATCTACTCGAGGTCCTAGTCGCGCTTTCAAATAACTCGGACGCTGAAATCGCGGAAGCCGCGACCGAGACGCTTCAAAGTGAAAATCCGGACGAGTTACTAATCGCAGCGAAAGCGGACGAAACCGCACCGACGGTATTGGCATATCTAGCCAGCCAAACGGACGCAAAACGTGAGATTCACGAAGCGCTTATATTGAACAGCAATACACCTGATGAGGCCTTAGCCGTTCTTGCAGCTACTACCAAAGACGGCCTCCTCCTCGAACTTGTCGCTCTTAACCAACAACGGCTCGTTCGTTTTCCACAGCTGATTGAAGCCATTCTGGAGAACGCCGGGCGCACGGCTGAGGCTGAGCGTCGCGCGCGTGAAACAAAGAAGGAGTTTTTTGAAAAAGAACGGGGTGCGCGCCAAATCGCCGACGAGTTAAGAGCGCGTGGCAAAACGGCAGCAGCAGAGTTTTTTGAAAGTGCGGAGCTGACCTCAGCTTCCGGTAACCTGAGTATCGAGGACGCATGGATAATCGCCGAACACATCGAAGTTTCGGACTCTGATATCGATGACTCGTGGTTACCTTCGGAACGATATGAAGAACTTGATTTCGAATCCACTGAGCAAATCGCTGCAAACATTCAGCGGGTAATTGAAAGCGAAAACCTGGAAGGCGGCGAGTTGACTGCCGAGCGGGTGTCGCTCATTCGACGAATTATGCTGATGAATACTCGCGACCGAATGAAACTCGCTATGAAGGGTGACCGAGAGGCGAGGGGCATTTTGATTCGAGACGCTAACAAAGTTGTTTGCTCAGCCGTTATCAACAATCCCCGAATCACAGATCATGAGGTTGAAAACATTTCCGCCATGCGAACGATTTCCGACGAGGTACTGCGTCTGATCGCATTAAACCGAGCCTGGGCTCGTTCCTATCCAATCATTCACAATTTGGCCCGCAACCCACGCACACCGATTCCTACAGCAATAGGGATCCTTCCAAGAATCCGCACAAAGGACCTTTTCAACCTCTCGCAAAGTCGAAGCGTGTCTGAAGCGGTACGGCGCCAGGCTCATCGTCTAGTCGGTGCTCGAAGTGGTATCTAAGCCGTCGTAACACTTCTGCCATCGAGTTAGTCTGAACTGTCACAAGATTTTTGCGAAATAGTTCATAATATCCTTGACATGTCATTATTCATCGTATAATTTCGCACACACCAAGCGAACAAGGAGTCTCGCAGGTTCTTTTAATTGATATTTGCGGGTGTCGTGCTCGGACCGGTGCGGAGTTCCAATATGGCCTTATCTCTGCCCGCACCACCGCCCCAACCCGAACCGCCTATTGGCGGTTCCCCATGCTTGCACTGCCACCCCTGATTAGCCCGAACCCTACCGGTATAGTTTAGCCCCGCCGATCTCCATGATTATCGGCGGGGCCCTCCTTTATCAGCTTCCAGCTAACCTATTTATCGACTGACTGAACTAGAGTCTCTGAACCTGCAAACTTCGCAATCACTCGATGTGTCTGAGTACTAATTTCACTACCGCTCATCCGCGCAAATAGTTGCTCATACCGATCGACAACGTGTTCCCAATCATACTGCGTCCGGACTCGCAACTGGGCGCGATTTCTATATGCATGAACTAACGAGCCGTCCCTTAAGACTCGTTGCAGTTTCTCGGATAAATCAAATTCGTCGGCATAGGGAATTCCGGCATCACCCACAACCTCAATGTTCTCTGGAGTGGCGAGCGTAAGGACACAGTTTCCGTAACCCATTGCTTCGACTAACGCGGGATGAGTTCCGCCTACTTCGGTCGCATGAACGTAGCAGTACGCGTTCTGTTGTAGTGCCCTGTAATCCTGGCCGAAAACGAACCCCGTGAAGATTATTCGCTTATCACCTTTTGCTCTTGCCTTGAGATCGCTGATGTACTCCTCGGCGTAGGGAGCGTCTCCCACGATCAGTAAACGATACGCAGTTCGCACTCGTTTAAATGCCTCTATGACGAGTTGGGCATTGTTCTCAGGCTCCAGGCGCGACACATAAAGGACATAACGATTTGGTTCGACTCGCCATTTTCGTACGAGTGCCCGATCGGGGCGACGCTCAACTTCACTTCCGTAGGCAATCATTGTTGAAGCGGCATTGTGCTGGGCGAGATAGTAATTCTGAATAACTTGAGCGTCCGTTACCATCTCGTTTGGCAGGAGCGTCGATAAGTATTCCGCCAATCGATAATAGCGACGGCCCAGCCATCCCCATTTCTTTCTCTTGTGCTCTAGTCCATCAACATTGATGGCAACAGGAGTTCCTGTGAGTCGGAGTATCGGCGCAAACGGAGCATTGGCCGCATTGCAAATCAGCGCCGCATCAAAGCGTCGCGGCACTGCATGAACCGCAGAGAGAAAAGCATGAACGACGGTGTCAAAGTATTTGTGTCTGATCGTTGGAAGGACCTGGAGGCGCACACCGTGAAATTCGAGTTGTCTTGGCGAAACATAGTGGGCGCGACAATAAACAGTCACCTGATGTCCGCGCGCAACAAGGCGAGTCGAGAGGTGTTCCGCGAAAGTCTCAAAACCTCCGTAGCTGGCTGGAATGCCTCTTGTTCCCAGTATCGCGATCCGCATTGTTTTTTCGAGGTTTGCTGGTCTCCAGGAAATTCAGAACCTATTGACCATAAGTATCAAGGGTGAAACCGTCGGTCCTTTCGACCGTTCAGCGCTTCACAACATGGCGTATTAGACTTAACTGATCGGACCAGCGACAACCTTGTGATTCAGGCTGGGAACCGTAGTGAGAATCTCTTCTGAAATTACTCGACGCCGTAAGCGGGCGAAAAGAGAAGTCACTTGGCTCCTACAGGTCCATCGGGCTGCACGAATGAACTGATCACCATTGGACCAGTGAGATCCTAATTAACAGAGCTTTAAGGGCAATCCGCTTCATCTTATAGCGCTAGTCAGCTTTTGGGCCAGTATTGCTTAACAATGCGTAAGGAAGCAAGGGGCTTTGCACCGTCGGGATTTCTAGGGACTCGCGCTCAAGAGATGTAATCCGGGTCTATCCCGTAATTGTGTCGGCGTCGTTGAAGTTCCCTATTATAGTGAGAGATTTCGAATATTGAACAGGCGGAAGTGGCGCTCAACAATTCGGAGTTTGGCGATCTATGAAGACTGGAGTAGAAAGGGTCTCCGGTCTGCCTTCGGGCGCAAAGCAGTTCCGAAAACCCTCGAACAGTGATGTTGCCTTTTGAGATCCGTCAACGAAAAGTTAAGAAAGCGTCCTGACTACTTGCTCTTTCCTGCTACGGAAGCCTGCGCATCGTCCCCATGTCCACGTGTGTCGCGCTCGCGGATTCGTGCTGCCTTACCGCGAAGGCCACGCAGATAATAGAGTTTCGCGCGTCGAACACGACCCTTCTTCACCAGGTCGATATGATCGATGATGGTTGCGTGAAGCGGAAAGATTCTTTCGACTCCAACACCGAAGCTTGTCTTTCGCACAGTAATAGTTTCGCGCGCGCCACCATGTTTGCGGGCAATCACTACCCCCTCAAACGCTTGCAGTCGTTCCTTAGTCTCCGACTCTTTGATCCGGACATGTACACGGACCGTATCGCCCGGCTGAAACCGAGGAATGTTCTTACGCAGCTGCGTCTCTTCAATTCTGTCTAGTCTATTCATTTCCAGTACTCCTCATTTCGAGCGGCGATACTTCAAACAATCAACGCTTTTCGAATCCACGCGCTCACAAAGATCAAATTCTATTTCAATAAATCAGGACGATTGCGCCGCGTCTTCGATAACGCGGCCTCTCTTCTCCAACGCTCAATATCCGCGTGATTACCACCTAATAAAACGTCCGGGACTTTCATTCCTCGAAACTCCGGCGGTCTGGTGTAGTGCGGATAATCCAACAAACCCTCGGAAAAAGATTCAAAAACAGCTGACGTGTCGCTTCCCAGCGCACCTGGCAAAAGCCTCACTATCGCGTCAACCATTACCAGCGCTGCCGGTTCACCTCCCGATAAAACATAGTCACCGATCGATAGCTCATCGGTAACCAGAGCGCCAGCCACGCGCTCATCGACTCCTTCGTAACGACCGCACAAAAGAACGAGTCGCGTCGCTCTATCTGCCAGGGCCTGCGCGTTCTCCTGGGAAAAAACCTTACCTTGCGGGGAAAGCAAAACCACGCGAGTATTTTCTGGATACTCTTCGCGTTTGCTAGCTCCCGTCAATGCTTCTACAGCAGCAAAGATTGGTTCCGGTTTTAGAACCATTCCATCGCCACCGCCAAACGGACGATCATCCACCGTTCGATGTTTGTCGTTCGTCCAGTGCCGCAGGTCGTGAGAATGTATCTCAACAAGTCCGGCAGTTCGTGCCCGTTTGACGATTCCGTAATCAATCACATCACGAAAGAACTCCGGAAAAATCGTGATGATGTCGATGCGTAGCATTGTCGTTGGAACGAGTTGTTGTGGCACTGTTTCACTTCAGCGCCAATCAAAGATCTATGACAATTCCAGAAGACCCTCAGGTGGGTCAATTACTATTCTTTTGCCGACAATATCGATCTCAATCACGATCGACTCAGCAAGCGGAACCAAGAGTTCAGCACCTTTCGGCGTGGCAATTACCAGAATCTCAGCGCCGCCTGTTTTCAAAATCCTTTGAACCCTTCCGACGTTTCCTCCGTTTGCCAGTTGTACGGAGCATCCCTCAAGTTCAAAGTCGTAATACTCATCTTCTTCAAGCGGAACCCGCTCAGTTTCCGCAACACAGAATTCATAGCCGGTGAACTCGCTTGCAGCTTCAACAGTGTCGCAACCCGCAAGCTTCATGACAATTCGGTCGTTCTGAAAAAAGAAACTTTCAAGCTCAACGACCTTGCGCGCCCCTGCTGGTGACAACGCAACCAACTTATCGACGCCGTCGAACCGCTCAGGGTAGTCTGTCAAAAGATCAGCAACAATTTCACCTTTCAAACCGCGTGTTCTGACCGCTCTCGCGACACCGATCAAAGAATCTTGCGTGTCGGCTTCAGCAGAACTCATTCGACGATTTCCAACAAGTAGCGCCGATCCTTCTTCGTTCCGGCTACTCGCCCCAAAGATCTCAGCGCACGAATGGTCCTTCCCTGCTTACCGATGATCTTGCCGACGTCGTTTGGGCCAACACGAACCTCAATCAACGTTGTCCCGTTGCGCTGTTCAATTTCACGAACATCAACGGTTTCGCTATCGTCGACCAACGCCTTAACAATCATCTCAATTGCATCTCGCATCGTGCTTTCGAACCAACGGTGGCAATTAGGCCTCAGTTCCGACGACTGCGCTTTGCGCCTTAGCGGAAGCCTTGATCAACCTGTTAACGGTGTTAGTGGGTTGCGCACCCTTTTCAATCCAATAGTTAACTCGAGACAAGTTCAACTTAATCTCCGCAGGGTTTCTCGTTGGATTGTAGGTTCCAAGATTCTCCAAATACGCGCCATCGCGTTTGGATTGTTTCTCTTTCACTACCACGCGATACGATGGGCTCTTCTTCGCGCCTGTGCGCATTAACTTAATGGCTAACAAAATCGTCCTCCTTTAGAACTGCACTGCTATCTACGTCTCTTCTTTTTCTTCTTCTTTTGTTTATTCCTGGGTGGTCCCGAAGGCAGCGCCGGCAAATCGCCAGATTCTCCTCCAAAACCGCTCATGTCCGGCAAACCTGTCATCTTTCTCATCATCTTGCTCTTGAGTCCGCCACCGCCAAAAAGTCCGGAACTTGTAAGTTGACGCATCATCTGCCTCATCTCGGTATATTGCTTGATCAGCTGATTTACATTTGCAACTGTCGTCCCCGAGCCGCGCGCGATACGCCTTCTGCGATTGGCGTTCAAAATGCGATGATCATTCCGCTCCTCCCAGGTCATCGAATCGATGATTGCCTCGGTGCGCTTGAGTTCTTGTTCCATTAACCTCGACTGTTCATCATCGAGTTGTGGCATTCCGATTCCTCCCAGGAGCTGATCCGGAAGGAGTTTCATGATTTTCGAGAAAGAACCAAGCTTTTTTACTTGCCGAAGCTGAGAACGAAAGTCATCGAGTGTGAACTCATTCTTCTGGAGCTTCTTGAGTTGCTCTTCGGCCTCGCTTTGATCAACCTTTGATTGAACCTCTTCAATCAACGATAGAACGTCGCCCATTCCAAGAATGCGTTGAGCAACGCGATCGGGATAGAAGGGCTCAAGTGCATCATACCGTTCACCGACGCCGACAAACTTCACTGGCTGGCCGGTCACCTGTTTGATCGACAGCGCCGCTCCTCCGCGTGCGTCACCATCCATCTTGGTCAGGATCACTCCCGTGATGCCGATCCTTCGATGAAACTCTTCAGCTGAACGGACGGCGTCTTGTCCGGTCATTGCATCGGCAACAAATAAGATTTCAACAGGATGAGTCTCTTCCTTAATCTTGACGAGTTCCTCCATCAACTCATCGTCTATATGTAGCCGCCCGGCGGTGTCGATGAGAAGGGTGTCGAACCCAGTCTGTTGAGCGTGCTTGTGGGCCTCGCGGACCAGGGTCAGCGGATCATTGGTTTCAGGATATTCAAAGATCTGTTGACCGGTCGAACGCGCAATTACCTTTAGTTGCTCTCGCGCCGCCGGTCGGTAAACGTCCACTGAGAGGAGCAGTGGCTTTCGATCCTGGTTGGTTGCGAGCCAACGAGCGATTTTACCGCTGGAGGTTGTCTTGCCCGAACCTTGCAAGCCAACCACCATTACCGTGTTAGGTATCTGCCGGGTAAAAACCAGGCGGGATGACTGGCCGCCTAACAACTCTACCAGTTCATCGTAGACAATCTTGACTACTTGCTCCGAGGGCTTTAGTTCTTGCCATACCTGCTGCCCCTCGGCTTTTTCCTTTACGGAAGCAATAAAGTCTTTTGCGACCTTATAGTTAACATCCGCCTCTAATAGGGCCAGCCGGATTTCACGAAGCGCTGCCTCGACATGCTCCTTCGTCAGAACCCCTTCGCCGCGCAGATTCTTCAGCGTGCGCTTTAATTTGTCAGAAAGCGACTCAAACATATAACCCTAGGAGAACTTCCGCGCTGCGAACGGAAACGGAGAGGATAGCGACCACTTGATGGGGTGTCAAGGAGAGCATAGCCAATAAATCGGCCTCGTAAACCCTGTGTCCTGAAGCCTTACTTATTCGAGTTCACTGTTTTCCAGCCAGCCAAAAGGAGGAGGTGCACACTCGACCAAAACCAGATCAAAACTTGCAAGAATGGTAAATACTGAACTGTACGATCAGAGTGTCATGTGCTAAATTCCACGCGAACTGGTTGCTATCGTCGAACGAACCAAATTCTAGTAGTTTGAGGCAATTCCCTCCCACTTACTAACTGATAATGAAAAATCCGCTTCATTGAGCTTTTACTGGAGTTCAAATGGATAAACGTGTAGGTCTGGGCCCCCAAACCCCTGACCAGAAGATATCAACTGACCAGGGTGTAGTTGATCTTGCGGATGCCCGTGTGCGTTTACGCTCGCGGCCACGCCCTTCAAATGAATCGTTAATGAGTGAACTCGACGAAGTTCGCTCGTTGCTCGACCAGGGTTTGTCCACCGAAGCCAAGGAACGCCTCACCTCGTTGATTTCCATAGCCAGAAATTACCCGTCAGTTCTTGCGCTGGCACGTTGCGCTTTGTCGGTCGCATTGGAGCAACAGGGACACTACCGTGACTCCCTCGCCGCAGTGACAATGTATGAATCACCTGAGTCTCGACACAAACTTGACAACCAAACAGTCAGCTACCTTCGCGTTCAAATTGGACTCGGCTACAACTACAACGGCGATCATCCGAAGGCGATCGCCTTACTGAATTCAACGCTTCGTGATTGTTCCGAAAGTGGTGTCGCTAATCTTGGTCACATTTACGCGGCGCTGTCTCGCGTATACAGAACGATTAGCGAATACCCCATCGCACGAGACTACGCACAAAGGGCACTTGAGAACTTCCGACAGAATGGTGATTGGCGTGGCTTGGCCGAGTCCTATTTTGGTATTGGTGTAGCTGACATTCAGGAAGGTAACTATGAATCCGGTCTGGAGAACCTCGAACAAGCTCTCAAACTGATCGGAGATCGACCCGCCGCGTACGTTCTTGGCCGCACCTACGGAAACATGGCAGGCGCCTGTTGGTTCTTAAAGCGGCCTCAAGAAGGAATCGACTATCTCAAGAAAGCGATTACCTATTACGAACGCACGGACCACAAAACAAATGCCGCTGACGGCTATAACAATCTCGGAATCAATCTGATTCTCATAGGTCAATGGGATCGAGCACAGGAAGCATTGGAACGCGCGCTTTCCTTGGCCACAGAAGTTGATGAACGTGGCGCCAAGGTCCCGATGATTCTTGATTCACTCGGCGAGCTACACATGCTGCGCGGAGATCTCGACGTCGCAAAAGACTATTTGAGTCGTGCAGTCGCCTTAGCGACCGAGAATGGGAACAAGTGGTATGCGGGACAAGCATTGCGGACGCTCGGGCGTTGTTACCTGGCTGTCGTTGATCCTGCTAAGGCGCTTTCGAAATCTGAGGAAGCTCTGACCCTTGCTGAAACAATCGGCGACCGACAGGCGATTTGTGAATCTCATCTCATCGCTGCTGAAGCGTATCTTCTGACCCGTGAGTTCGAAAATTGCTCGCGGTTACTGCAACAAATCAGTGATGAAACAACCGATTCAGCGACGGACCTTGGGTTTACTGGCGAGGCTCATCGATTATACGGAATGCTTGCGATGTCGCGTTCAGACGCTTCGTCGGCCGCCCAACATTTTGGCAGCAGCGTGTCGATCTTTGACATGCTCGGCGACCGATACCGTTCTGCTCGTGCACATCTCGAACTAGGTAGGGCTTATGCGTGGATCATGCCCGAACGCGCAGGCGAACATCTGTCACGAGCACTCAACACATTTCGAGAACTGGGCGCCAAGCTCGATCTAACACGAGCAGAAGAGGAACTTCGCGACCTCGCTCGCGCAACTCCAGAACGGACCCAGGAACAGTCAGCTCTAACACAACTACTCACTCTCCGACTCGCTGAAGCCGTTGCGTCTCGTGAATTGTTGCTGCGTGAACTCGCCGCTGTGATGCGTCAGGAAACAGGCGCCCAAAAAGTACTAATTGCTGAAAACGGGGAACGATACGAGGCGCGCCTTGTGGTTGCGATGGGTTGCACCTCCATAGAAAGTACAAAAATTGCGTCCGAGCTGATTTCATTTAAGGACGACCTAGCGCGCGAGAAATACGGCAAGAAGCAGGACGCAGAAGTGATCTTCATTAAGTCGTCCAATGCTCCCCCGGCATGGTTGTACCTGTCACCCCGTAGTCGCTCTACTCTTCCCCAGGGACTTGCGATGGAACCGCTGCTTCGAGTCGTCGAGCTTGGTATGGACGTCTGTGCTTTACGTGCCGGCACTCATAAGAGTGGACAACACGAACAGGCCGATGAGCTTACAGGTACCAGCCTGATGCCGGGGTTCATTCACTCGAGTCCTGCCATGACGCAGTTGGTCGAAGAAGTACATAAGATTCGTTCATCCGACGTAACTGTACTCGTAACGGGCGAATCAGGTACCGGCAAGGAATTGGTTGCGCGTGCTATTCATGCGATCTCGTCGCGCCGTGCGAAGGTGTTCGTCCCTTTCAACTGCACCGCTGTACCAAAGGAACTGTCAGAAGGTTATCTGTTTGGTTATAAGCGTGGAGCATTTACCGGGGCGGTCTCCGATTCCCAGGGCGTGATCCGAACGGCAGCGGGCGGTACGTTGTTTCTCGATGAAGTTGGAGATCTTCCGCTCGACGTGCAGCCAAAGCTTCTTCGGTTTCTTCAGGAAGGCGAGATTCAACCGTTAGGCGAACAGCGTCCGAGTAAAGTTGATGTACGAATCATTGCAGCGACAAACACGGACCTGGAAGAGATGGTTGCACAAGGTCGCTTCCGCGAGGACCTTTACTATCGTCTGAACGTTATTCGCCTTCGTGTCCCGCCACTGCGAGAGCGGCGGTCGGAAATCCCGACTATCGTTAATTATTACGTCAATCACTACTCGGCAAAATTTGGTCGGAAGGACATTCAAATCACTCCGCAGGCCGTGGATCTGTTGATGGTTAGCGATTGGCCCGGAAACGTACGTCAACTTTGTAATGAGATTCAAAGGACTGTCGCACGCGCAGAAGATGGCGCTGTGATCACGCCAGAGCAACTTTCACCTGAACTTAAACGAACTTCTTCGCCGACAACTCCGTCCGCAGCTTCAATTAGTTCTATGCCTGCACCAAACGTGCAGACAACAGGAACACTTGCCGAGGCACTCGCCGAAGTTGAGCGGCGGATGATCGCGGATGCCCTCAGACGTCACAACGGCAATATCTCACGAGCTGCTCGCGAACTCGGACTCACACGCCGAGGACTCTACCTGAAGCTTGAGCGTCACGATCTGAGCGCAAGCGCTTAAGGTTCAGAAACCAGAATTCTGGACTTCCAGTAGAACTCATTCAATAGATACTTCGAGGACAAGGGCGCAGCCCGAGTGAAAGATCCAGTTTCACCGAAAGGCACAGCCATTCCCCGAAGCCATGATTTGGTCGCGACTCGACTGCGCTATGAATCTGTTTCCTATTGGGGTGCGAATTTTGAAAATTTTAGGCGGTTTTGCGTTGTGCAATCTCGTGCGCGATGTCGCAAATCTTATTGATGTCGAATGGCTTCGGAATTACCCAAGTGGCGTTCACCTGGTTTTTTCGTTCCAGACTAATCGCATCGGCCCAACCACTGATAATTGCAAGCGGCACTGTCTTTGAGCGTTCACGGATTTCTGTAACCAGTTCCCATCCGCTCATGTTAGGCATGCCAATATCAGTGAACACTGCATCAATCTTGCCATGATGTTTGTCGTAGAGTGCGAGGGCGATTTCTCCGCTTTGGGCTGAAAGAACTTCACACCCCTCAGCCTCCAGCGCCTCAATCAAGACATCGCGCACGTGTTCTTCATCATCGACTACGAGCACGCGCACTTTATCTTCGCGATGAGTTTCAGGCGGAGCAGAGACGAGTAAGCCTCCAGTGCGAGCCGGAGTCGGGATAACTGTTGGTAACGAAATTCGGAATGTAGTTCCTCTACCTTGTTCGCTTTCGACGTCGATGGAACCTTCATGGCGGCGGATGATACCGAAGCTAACAGCGAGCCCCATCCCAGTTCCCGCTTTGCCTTTAGTAGTGAAGAAGGGATCGAAGAGCCGTTGCTTTGTCTCCCCGGTCATGCCCGTACCGGTGTCAGCGATGCATATGATCACGCTATCGCGCATCTCCTGCAGCGACACGCGGATTTCACCACCTGATGGCATCGCATCGACAGCGTTGTAGATCATGTTGACCAAAACTTCGCGCAACTCGACAGCGTCACCTTTGACGTGCGCCCTGCAGTCTGCGTGAAGAACGAAACGGATGGGCGCGAATTCCGAGCGGGATTCCCATCGTGGGCGCGTCATCTCGCAAGCGTCCTTGAGAAGTTCGGCGATCGAGATAACTTCAAACTCCCGGCTTGGACGCTGGCGAGCAAAGTCCTGAATGCGGCGGATGATGTGTGCGCCATCTTCCGCGCTCTTTATGATCATTTCGATACCGGCTTCAAGCTTCGCTGGATCGTTGCTGTTACGTAAAAGTAGCTGAGCACGTCCGAGGATACCGGTGAGTGTATTGTTGACATTGTGAGCAACGCCGAATGAGAGCTCGCCGAGTGCGGCCATTTTTTGGGCATGGATTTCCTGCTCTCGTTTTGCTTCGTAATTCTTGTGGGCCTCGGCAATCATGTCGAGACAGTTGCGTAGCCTTTCGCGCGTGGCTGCCTGTTGTGAATTGGCAAGGAGCTGATTTGCCTGGGCACCAATCTCTCGCCGCTCATCATCTGCGAGCTGCTCGCACATTTCCTCAATCATGATCAGCAACGCCCTACCCGCC
>DATEXA010000063.1:0-3569 GCA_035257465.1 Pyrinomonadaceae bacterium
CTGTTGTTTTCATAGCCGCAATTGTGCCTCTTTTGTTCTCCACACGGCAACGATTTTCTCACGTCACGTCGCCGTTTCTGGCTTAAGATGAACTGCCATGGATTCCCGAAGGCTTGCGATCATAAATACTTATTTGATCATCGCCTTGATCGCTTTGACCATCGTCTTGATCGTTTTGACCATCGTGTTAGCAAGAGATACTCGGCGATTGGATGTATTAACACACTCGCTGATTGGTCAACCTTCAAGTCCGCCGCCGGAACAGTCCCCAACTCCTATCCCCACAGCCGAGCCTGTGTTAAAAGCAATACCGATAGCTACGCCGACTCCGAACCCGACACCATCACCAAGCCCTCAACCTGCTGGAACGCGTCACCGACATTCACGCCGCCACAGATAGCATTACATCCAGTGCGAGTGATTCGCGTTTACGATGCGGCCCGGCAACGTGATCGAGACGCACGAGCACAAGGGTGATGTTCGAGAGCCTTAGCCGTTAACGGCCCGTGATTACGGCAACGCTCTGTCGGATTATAGCAAGACCAAGTGCTTCCCCTGCCACGTCGCGGTGAAGCTGTAGGTGTGCCCTGCTTCTGCCATAATAGTCTTCTTGGGCAAGGTACCGCGATACGGGCCGCTTGAACTCACAGATATGACATGCTGCCCTGGGGACAATGTACCATTGTAGGCTTGACCCTCTGTGACCGAAGCCACTCGCACACCATCTACCATCACAGCGAGGAGTTGTTTGGCTCCAAATTTGGGGCCTCTCTGGACGGTCAAATGAGCCATGGAGCCAGAAGGCCCTGTAGTAGTCGTTTGGCATCCTGAGAATGTGAAGAAAGTCAGCGCAACCATGAACAGGCCACAAATTAGATAGGTGTATTTTTTCATGCGACCGATTATTTCAGTTCCGGACAGCGATTACGAGACCAAACTCATCGCGAACTGGTGAATCGCCCGTTCCAGTTCAACAAACGCAGTCAGCTTTTCGTCGGCACGCACCACAAAACGTTTTCCGTCGTCACGGTAAGCGTCAACAATCCAGATCGTTCGCCGCTCAAAGTCAATCGCTGAGACATAACGCAAACTCTATCCGGATTTCTTGAGGTTATTGGCGATGATTTCAGTACCTCTACGCGAGTCGCTCTTTACTGATTGCAATTATTCCGAAGGCGACAGTCAACCGAACACTTTGGCCGTTCTCTGTAGGCAGATCGATCAATGAAACAACGGAGGCGCGAATGCGCATCGATGTTGCAGGTTTCATGCTTATAAAGCTTTTTTCACGCTTCAGGTTTACACATAGATATCGATAACCGTTCAAAGGTCTAATGCCGATAAAAGTAACGCCCCTGTTACTTTTATAAATACACAAAGCAAGGATATGTTAACCGTTTAGGTGAGCGGTAACAGCGCGGCATCTACATGGGTTTTTAGCCGGTAACAACCGCGTAACTTTTGCAAGGCAACGCCCGTTGCGGACCTGTTGTCAAAGTTACGGATATGAACATGTCGAATGATCTGCAAAAGCAGCATTCAACACTGCAACTCAACCTAAACAAAGAGACATCGAAGTAACTAATATGAAAACAAAAATTATCAGCAAAATCCTTCTTATCCTGGGCTTGGTGTTCGTGCTTGATAGCCCGATCACGCCGGTGCACGGTGGTACTCAAGGAACCTCTGCTTCTGTACCCGGCTCTGTGAGTCAGCAACTCCCGGTTGTCAGCATCCATAGCACTGACAACGTTATCCGAGGAAAAATCGGTACATTCGTGTTGGCGACGAGTCCGACAACCCCGCTCGCTACCACATTTGTAAAGTTCTCTGTCAGCGGTACAGCTATCCCAGGAGTTGATTACACTGTGCTAGTTTCGCCCGCCGCCATCGGACCATCCGGGTTCGGAACAATCCTCGTCAAGACGTTGCCCGATCCGCGAGCATCAGCGGTCCCTCAGGCGTACAGCGTTGTAGTAACTCTGGAACCCGCCCCAGGGTATGCCCTAGGCGAATCTAGCTCGGCTACAATGTTCATTAAGCCTTGAGTTCCATTTGTTCGACCGCCAGCCGTCTTGGCTGGCGGAGATAACAGCAATAAGAGCCGCACGGTTGCCCGACTCGTGCGGCTCTTGGGAACCTGCCGTTCAACGCAGAGATGAAGGGAACGCAGTTTGCTCAGATTAAACAGCCGCCGGTGCGATGCGCACCGGCAACAAAAGATCATTTCCCAGTAGCAATCGACAGCGGAATCGTTGCCATGCAGTGACGATACACAACCGGTGGATTCTGCCTCTTTTGCTCTCCCATACTGAATCAGTTCCGCGTCAATGCCTCATGGTCGGCCACGCTTCCTTTCTTCCGCCTTTGGACCATGTCGAGCGACAGATCGAAAATCAGCTGGACTAAACGAATTTGCATCAACACGTTCAGTTTGTTCCGTCACACGCCAGCGTCATTCGAGATGAAATGTTCGTTTGACCGATCACATTTCACTCATGATTTATCACTCTCTTCGAATCGGGCGGTTAGCTCAGTGGGTAGAGCGTCTCGGTTACACCGATCGCCCGGTGATTTTCTCAAATTATCGCTAATCGCGCTGACGTGCTCAACGCTAGGAGAATCGGTAAAAGCGCAGCATCTCACTTGCCGCTCAAATCATGCCCAACAATTTCCGTCGGTGGATAAAAAGGATTCGTGGCCGAAATTGGCGGAAGGTAAAGTGATCCGTCGCCTGTGTCATCGACGAATCCTGCACACTTTACGGCGCACGGCGCTTTGTGATTGAATGTCCTGCGCCGTTCAACGACAATTTTTCTTGCTATGAAAAACTCGATCATCTTCATTTCGGCCCTCTCTTTAGTGGCGATGATGCTGGCTTCGTGCAATAGCCTTCCAAGTGCTTTTGCACCCGACGAGACGGCAACAACAGGCGTAACGCGTCAGACTGACGAGACGCCCCGTGAGCGAAGCGCCGAAGATTCAGTCAATTCAATCAGTGGTGGATATTACTAACAGGATTTTGTGATTGAATGTCGCATCACCGATGCAATCAGCGATGCACGTTTACGAAGTCCCCCCGCGCAAAGATAAACGCGGCGTCGATCTGATCTCCGATGCGCTGCCATTCAGTCGGCTGTGGTATGGCGAGCCAAACGCCGTTGCGAATGCAGTCGGCTACGCGGAACACTACAGCCGATCACACGACGCCGCGATTCGCGTTTACGATGAAACTGGCAACGTGATCGAGACGCACGAGCACAAGGGCGATTTCAGAGTGTGGTGAAGCACTCGGTTTGGAAAATGATGCGTTCGCCCGTGAGAATGCCCAAACTCCATCCCGCCTTGCTAAGATTGTCTGCGATGATTTCCCAGTATTTCATGGGCTGCTGTTCGGGGTGATTGACGATGTGACGGGCGAGTGGCCCAGTTCGCGTCGTCACATGGTAATAATCTGGCCCGTGGCGAAGTTGTAGAAGTACCTCGGATTGTTCGTGTAGTGGCCCGGACGGTTGGGATCAGGGAAGTAGTAGAGCACTGTGTTCAGGCTGAAGTCGTAGAGATACGGA
>DATEXA010000064.1:0-9913 GCA_035257465.1 Pyrinomonadaceae bacterium
AGAGCGGGGGCTCAGTACTCGATGGGCCATCAATCGTGAACGGCACCGTCTATTGGGGATCGGGTTACCGGAAAATCGCGCCCGGGATCGGAAATAACAAAGTGTTCGCGTTTAGTCTGGGGGGCGCGAAGGATCACGACGACGACTCGAACGATCAAGGCGAGCAAAAGTGATGGCTTGCCTTGAAACGGCGTACGTCGATGATGTTTCTTGCGATGCTCGGTCAGCAGTTGGTGGCACCAAGCTACCGACGACACTCATTGGCTTTGCCCAGGAGATCGAGAGTTCAGGCACTCAAGGCGAAACCACGGTTCTGCGTGAGGCGTGGTTTCGCAGTTAAGTTTGCAGCGCCGTAGTACTTGATTTGGCTCGGGTCAATAGGTTGATACAGGTGGTCTGGGTGTATTGATCGAGTTGCGCGAGTTGACCCAATCAAAAAGGAATTGAGTTCAGACTCGTGAATGGAACCAAACTCGTGCAGCAGTTGTTGGAATCGCTTGCCTGGATGTTTTGAAGATCTCCTCAGAAGAAGATAATCGATCTGTGGCAGTTCGTCCGAGCGCTCGAGCCGCTCTGCCCTGGTGCACACAGCTCCTCCAACCTCCGGGCTGAGTTTAGTGAAGAGAACGCTGGGTCTAAGCCCACTCCTCCGTCGCCAAACTTTTTACGCCATCGGCCAACAGGCGAAGTAGGTTGGCGAAGCAGCTGTCCAAGGCTCCGTATGCGGAGCTGTAATCTGCTCAGATTCGATTATCGGCTCTCGCAGCTCAGTGCCACGCACGCCTTCAAAACTCTTTGAGAAAATTAGCTCGCCTGATTTGCGCTCAATATCAACAGAGAGCAGATCGCCGAATCCGACTTGCTCTGTTGCCACGAGATTCGACAGCGGATAAACAAGAAGTCGCTCGATAGCACGCTTCAAGTGCCGCGCACCGTATCTCAGATCGAGTCCTTCGTTCAGCAGCAACTTCTTGGCACCATCAGAGCAGTGAAAGAGAAACTTGGTTTTGGCTGATGTCATGATGCGATCCTGCACAGCCTGTAGTTCGAGATCGAGAATCTCCTGCATGTGATGCTCCGTCAGTGATCGGAAGACAACCATCTTGTCTATTCGGTTCATAAACTCCGGAGAGAATTTATGTCTGGCCGCCTTGACCGCTGTTCGGAAAATCTTCTGGTCCATGCCGGCATCGTTCGATTTCCTGGGGTCCTTTGTAGCAGTGAAGCCAATGCCACCCGAAGTCAGTTCGGACATCTCACGGGCACCCAGGTTTGAGGTCATGATGACGATCGTACGCGAGAAGTCCGTACGTGAATTGTCACCCAACGTCAAAGTGGCCTTGTCGAGAATACCGAGCAGGAGTTGCCACAGGCTGTCAGAGGCTTTCTCAATCTCGTCAAACAAAACGAACGAAAGCTTGGTGTCGTCCGTCTGGCAACGATCAAGGTTCGCTTGCGTCAGCAGCGCCTGTGTCTCGCGGTGACCAAGATAGCCGGGAGGTGAACCGATCAGCTTCGAGATCTCATGCGAATGTTGGAATTCGGCGCAGTCGATCTTGATGATCGCATTGGGATTGCCGAACAACACTTCCGCGGCGGCTTCGACCACTCGTGTTTTGCCTGACCCGGTCGGACCGAGGAAGAGCATTGTCCCGACCGGACGATTGTTTGAATTCATCCCTGCAAGAAAAACCTGATAAAGAGCGCTCATGCCACGTACTGCCCGCTCCTGACCCACGATGAGGTGCGACAGTTTTTGTTCAAACTCTTCTGCGCGCAGACCCTTTTTCTCTGGATTGAGGAGGACCGTCTCCATCAAATCCGTCTGTGTTTTCATTTCGGTAGCGACCATGACTGTCCTCCGTTTGCTTATCTAATTTCGATCACATATCGATCGCGCGGAAGACTATTTGGTTTGTTGTGGCATATCTATTGGAACGTATGGCAGTGAGATGGGGAGTTTACGTCACTGTATTGGAAGATGACGTAATAGTATTGGACTAACTCCGCGTTCCCGCCGTGTATTGATTAGGATCCTGGTCAAAGCTGACTTCGTATTAACGTTTAGGAGTTAGAAAAAACTCCAGAGAATAAGGAGGCAGATCATGAACAGAAAACACTTACTGCGCAGAATGGGCGGATTCGTCCTGGCTGCATTATTAGCATGCGGCGTGGCGATTATGTCCAGTACTGCTGTTAATGCACAACGCGGTGGTGGCTTTCACGGTGGTGGTTTTCACGGCGGTGGGTTCCATGGGGGGGGTCACACTCGCGTATTTATTGGCCCAAGATTCGGTTACGGATATCCTTACTGGTACTACGGGTATCCTTACGGGTATTTGTACGGGTATTACAGCCACTATGTCTTTGGCGACAGTGAAGCTGCGGATGCCCAGGGTTACCATGATGGGCTAAAGACCGGTTCTAATGATGCGCGTCGGGGTAAAAGCAACGACCCTGAGAGATCGCATTATTTTAAGGACTCCGGGTTTGGCAACTTCGCTGGCGACTACCGGGAAGGCTTCACCCGTGGTTACAACGCCGCTTTCCACGGCTAAGGTGCTTTGGGTCACTTATTGGAATGGATGCCGCGATGGAGGTCGCGGCATCCTTTTAGCTTGGTCCTGAAAACTGCGGTACTACTCGAGCCAATCACTCCTTAAGGGGTGAATCAGCAATAAAGGGTAATCTTTGGCAAACGGAAGAAAGAACATTCCGGAGGGTTCTCTTAAATTAAGGCAGGAGAATCGAGGACTATGAGCGCTGACCCAAACAGTCTGCGCCATCGTTATCTGACAGGTCATGAAGGAAACAGAGGCAACGGTCTTCGTTATCGATGATGACCACTCTATCCGCGAGGCGCTTAAGAGTCTTTTAAAGGCTGTGGGGCTCCGCGTCGAGACTTTCGCGTCAGCGCAGGAGTTTCTGCAATGCTGCTCTGGTTCGCCTGGGTGCCTGGTGCTTGACGTGAGGCTGCCGGGCTTAAGTGGCCTCGACCTGCAGCGTGAAATGGCAGACGCAAACATACATACACCGATTATCTTCATCACCGGATACGGCGACATACCAATGACAGTGCACGCTATGAAAGCGGGAGCGGTGGAGTTTCTAACCAAACCATTTCGCGACCAGGATCTGCTCGATGCGATTCACCAGGCACTTGATCGCGATGCGACTGCGCGGAAAGAGCGAGCAGAGACCGAGGAGCTGCGCATCAGGTTTGAGTCACTGACACCACGGGAACGTGAAGTCCTTGGCCTTGTCGTCACAGGTTTACTAAATAAGCAGATCGCAGCACAGTTAGGTACCAGCGAAATCACCATCAAGCAGCATCGCCATCAAGTCATGCACAAAATGCGGGCCGACTCTCTGGCGGACCTGGTGAGGATTGCTGAGAAGCTGGGAATTCCCGCCACAGAGTAGCAAGCAACCCCTACTAAAGTATGACCTCTGCCATCCATATGTATGGCGTCGAGATTTAGGCTGCCAGCGTCTCAATATCGGGAGTTGGTAAACCAACTCTTGAGAAGGAGGCAAAACATGAAAGGAAAAAACCTACTGCGCAGAATCGGCGGATTCGTCCTTGGAGCAACGTTACTATTTGGCGTGGCAACAATGTCCAGCCCTAGTATCCAGGCACAAGGGCGCGGTGGTGGCTTCCACGGCGGCGGCGGATTCCACGGTGGAGGTGGGTTCCACGGCGGTGGTGGTTTCCACGGTGGTGGATTCCGTGGCGGCGGCTTCCACGGTGGTCGGTCTCGCATAATCATTAGCCCAGGGTTTGGTTTCGGATTTCCTTATCGTGGATATTACGGGTATCCCTACGGATACTACGGGTATCCTTACGGGTATTACAGCCAGTATGTCTTCGGTGACAATGAGGCTGCGGATGCCCAGGGTTACCATGACGGGTTGAAGACCGGCTCTAATGATGCGCGTCGGGGTCAAAACTATGATCCTGAGAGATCGCATTATTACAAGGACGCCGGTTTTGGCAATTTTGCGCAGGACTACAGAGAAGGCTTCTTGCGTGGTTACAGCGCTGGGTTCCAAAGCTGAGCTTAACGCCGACAATCTACTCGAATGCCGCGATGAAAGTCGCGGCATTCTTTTTAAGGAACTGAAATGACATGGGAGCAAGGCTGCGCACTTATTAGCAACAGGAGACAAGACTGTGAAAAGGACAGTTTCTAGACTCGAACCTGAATATGATCAGAAAACTTTGGAACGTTCCACTCAGGTTCTTGATCCGGCGCAGCGTGCGCTATCTGTTGGTCTCGCACGGTTTTCGTTTCATCCAGGCCATAATTGTTCTTGCAGCGTTGGCTTTCATACTGACGGGTAGTCGTATCGCCGCCATCGATAGCTACGGCAATCGAGCGGACATCGTCGCTTCGATCTTCGTCACTATCGCGACAACAGCGATACTCACGAGTCTAAACCGGCGTGTGATGACTGGTATTGATCGACGCTTCTTCCGTGAGGCATACAACGCGCAACTAATCTTGACTGAACTGGCCGAAGCGATTCCTCATCTCTCGAAAACCAAACAACTGGTTGCGTTAGTAGCGGATAAGATCAGCGACGCGCTACATCCGGAAAATGTAACCATCTTTCTGGACGACGAGAATGCTGAGGCTTACGTCATCGCATTTTCGTTCGATGCGTTAAAGGCAGGGGTTGCATTGCCCTCTCGATTTCGCAATAGGGCCTTGCACTATGACGAAGGGCTCGTTAACAGATTAAGAAATTCGAACCATTTGACTTCGGTAGAACTTACCGATGCTGATTTCTTGTCGCCGCGCACCGGCTCGGAGAGAGTTAGTGTCTTGTCGGATCACGAAAAGAGAACATTGCGGGCAGTACGCTCCTCACTTTTGATTCCAATTGGCTCTCATGGTCGTTTACAAGGACTCATTTCATTGGGTCGGCGACTCTCCGATCTTCCTTATGTCAAGGAAGACAAGCTGCTGTTGGTTGTCGTTGCCAACCAGATAGCTACGTTTATTGAAAACATGAAAACGATCAGCCGCATGGCCCAGGAAGGGCGCATTGCGCGCGAAATCGAGTTGGCCGCTGAAGTGCAACGGCACCTTTTTCCTGCGGATGGGCTCAAAGATGACGACCTGGAGATTTACGGCATCTGCCTTCCGGCTTTAGGGGTTGGCGGAGACTACTACGATTATTTTGAGATGGGCGACCGCCGCACCGGTATTGCTATAGCTGATGTTGCAGGGAAGGGAATAGCCGCTGCCCTGCTCATGTCTACTGTGCAGGCTTCGCTGCGCTGCCAACTTCTTTCTGGTGCCAGGTCTTTGGCCCATATCGTTTCTTCGATGAATAGCCAACTGCAACGATCAACGAGCGACGCAAGTTACGCAACATTCTTTCTGGCAGCATTTAATAAAGCGACACACGTCTTAACCTACGTCAATGCTGGGCACAATCCGCCAATGCTTGTACGAGGCAGAGTTGCTTCGCACCGAGACCCCGGCGAGTTTCTTGATGTGCTGGCACCTACACGTTACTTATCAAACGAAACGATTGGAACGAGGGTTGGTCTCGCTGTGTCTATAGCGGGGAAACCGATGGTCAAGCTTTTGACAACGGGAGGACCGATCATCGGTACCTTCCTGAACGAACCTTACGAACAGGAATCTATTCAGCTGCATAGCGGCGATATTCTTGCAGTTTACACCGACGGCGTAACAGAGGCTGTGAACTCGGCGGGCGTGGAATTTGGGGAAGAGAGACTACGATCGATTCTGGTTGAGTCCGTGGGCTTGTCTGCGCAGGAATCGGCTGAAAAGATCATGGCTCAGGTATCAGAGTGGCAAGGCCAAGCCGCACAGCATGATGACATCACATTGATAGTCGCCAAGGTCAAATAGTCTCATCTTAGTTTTTTCATTCGTGCCCAACTTTGCGCATTTGGGTTCCAGGTGGTGTGCTGTCAGTAACTCTGCGGGAATGCTCCTCTCATCGGTGGACGGCGAATTCCATTCATCGGCTACGTAGCGAAACGATTCTAAGTATTCTGGCTCGCGGGGGTGACATTGAAACGAGGGAAAGAATGACTCTGAGAGCGCTTCCTTTGTTGAAATTCGCTGACCCAACCTTTGATAGTGCTCGCCATTTCACGAGTGCGTCGCTCGACTGACTCTTGGCCCGCCGAAGTCGTCAGTTCGTCTGAATCATTTTCCTTCTTTTGCTCCTCGTCTTGCTTGCGTTTTATGATCTTTATTGGTGACTTCATTTTTACTTACCTCTGTGCCTCGCTGCTTAAACATCCGCTGAAAGAAAATAACGGGTAAGGAGTCGTCAGTCTTGCTTCCGGTTGCTCGGAATTACGAGGGCTTGCTCGACTCTTCTTTTCCGGGAGGCACTATTTCGTGGCGACCAACGAGGCACGCAGATCCTCGCCAATGCGCAAAAGATTGAAAAGTAGAGCAAAAAGAGAGAAGAAGTCTGCGCAGTGTTCAGTAGGTAATGTTACTGATGGTTGTCCTAAGCAGACTCGTTTTCACCCAACGGGATGAAATGTTTTACAGCTAATGAGTTACCTCACAAGAGAATAACTTCGGCGCGGTCGTGGTTGAAGGTGCCGACACTGGTCATGCGCTGAGGCAAAGGACGATTAGTCGAAGGATTATCGAAGCATATGGGAACGCTGTGGGCTACACAAAACGAGGACATAGGAGCGACAATACAATTCACACTTCCCCCGAGAATTATCGCAGAGAAAATGATCTCCGTTCCCTTTCAAAATTTTTCGATCGAACTAGAAAGTTTCTCGAGAAATGATCAGAGATGAATGACGATGAGGACAATCTGCTGCGATCGGTTGCTGTAGAGACCGCAAACAGCATTCTCATCGCACGCCAGCGAGCTGAGCGGCGAAGCGAGTTCTATCTCGCCGAAGGGCAGCGACTGGCTCACATTGGAAGCTGGGCAATCAATCCTTCTGGTTGGTTTGACTATTGGTCTCCTGAATTGTTCAGAATTTACCGTCTCGATCCGGCCAAGGGCCTACCTACACTTGACGATTATCTCGCGCGCGTTCACCCGCAAGACCGTGAGTTCATCTCAGGAACCCTGGAAAAAATGTTACTGGAACGCTCAGGATGTGATGTGAAGCAACGCATCCTGCTACCGGACGGCGAGGTTCGACATATACGGTGGGTTGGTGTTCCGGATTTCGATGAAGGGGTGTTCAACGGTTTCCTCGGCACCGCAATGGATGTGACTGAGCAGGAGCATCTGTTTCAGGAACTTCGGCGCCGGGAGGCATACCTGGCCGAAGCTCAAAGGCTTAGTAACACCGGCAGCTTCGGTTGGCGTATGGCCACGGGCGAAATCATCTGGTCAGAGGAAACCTTTAGAATCTTTCAATACGACCAAACGACGAAACCGACGAACGACATTATTCTTAAACGGATGCATCCGGAAGACATGGCGCAAGTAAGAGAGACATGGCAGGGCGCGTCCAGCAAAGGGAGTGATGTTGATTTCGAACATCGACTGCTGATGCCAGATGGTTCCGTCAAGTACGTGCACGTTTTGGCTCATGCGATGCGAGACGACTCGGGCGACATCGAGTATGTTGGCGCAGTGATGGATATCACCGCCAGACGGCGAGCGGAGGACGAACTGCGTAAAAGTGAAGAGAAGTATCGAGATCTGGTCGACCTTTCGCCTGATGCGATTTATTTGATGGACCAAGACGCAAAGTTAGTCTCCACGAACCCCGCCGGTCTCGAATTGTTGCGATGCACAGCTCAAGAAGCTGTCGGCATGTCGATGATCGAAACCTATCTACCCGAAGAGCGTCCACTTTACCGCGAGCGGCTGGAGAAAGCGGCGGCAGGAAGCACTCTGCGATATGAGCGAACGTTCGTGCGTAAAGATGCCACGCAAGTACCTGTCGAAGTTGCAGGGACTTTTCTGCACTATGGTTATTTTCAGGGTGTCGTACGAGATATCAGTGACCGCAAACGTGCCGAGATGAAGTTGCGACGTAGCGAAGCATATTTAGCTGAAGCGCAGAAGTTGAGCCATAGCGGTAGTTGGGCTGGCCGTGCTCAGCCTGAGGGACCGACATACTGGTCGGAAGAGATGTTTCGGATCTTTGGATTCCCCATAGCAGACAATCCACCTGAAAACCAAGAAATACAAAGGTGCTTTGCTCCAGAGGTTTGGGCCAGGATATTGGATCTGTTCGAAACTATACGCCAGGAGAAGATCACTTGCGACGGCGAATTCCCGATGGTCTTACAGGATGGATCGGAGCGAACTATTCGCATTGTTGGCCATCCTGTGCTCGATGACTCCGGAAATATTGTCGAGTTCGTTGGGACAACGATCGATATCACTGAGCAACGACAAGCTAGAGCCGACCTGGAGCAAGCATTAGCCAGGATCAGGAAATCGGAAGATCGACTTCGCGTAATCATCGACACGATTCCCACACTCTCGTGGAGCACTCGGCCCGACGGCTCTGCTGAATTCCTTAGTCAAGCATGGCTTGACTATACGGGACTCTCAATGGAGGAGGCACGCACTTGGGGGTGGACCGTCGTGCTTCACGATGAAGACTCGACGGCGTTAATGGACAAGTGGCACGCGGCTGTGGCAACCGGGGAACCGTTCGAGGCCGAAGCACGGTTCCGAAGAACTGATGGAGAGTATCGCTGGTGTCTTTGCCGCGCCGTGCCGCTGCGAGATGAAACCGGAAAGATTGTTAAATGGTTTGGAACAACTACCGATATTGAAGATCGCAAGCGGGCAGAGGAAGTTGCGCACAAGGCCCAGGTAGAGTTGGCTCACGTGACACGAGTGATGACCATGGGTGAACTGGTAGCCTCGATAGCCCATGAAGTCAATCAGCCACTTGGTGCCATAGTCACCAACGGCCATGCCTGTGAGCGCCTGCTTTCGCGCGAAGTACCGGATGTCGATAAGACTATCGAAGTTGTTAGGCGGATGATCAAAGACGGCATGCGCGCAGGCGAAGTAATCAAGCGGATTCGCGATCTCCTACACAAGACGCCTGGTGAAAAGGGGCCCCTTAATATTAATGAGACGATTCAAGAGGTGATCGCTCTGTTAAGCACCGACCTGCTCAAGAGTAAAGTTGAGTTGAAAGCTGAACTTCAAGCTGATCTACCAATGGTCTTAGGAGACAGGATTCAGTTGCAGCAAGTAATTATGAATCTGATTCTGAATGCCAAGGATGCGATGAGCGCTGAGCAAACCCGCAAGCTGAAAATTACCTCGCGAAAAAATGGCGCCAGCGCGGTTGAGGTTGCGGTGCGTGATACTGGTCATGGGCTGGATACAAACGATCTTGAACGAATCTTCGACGCTTTCTTTTCGACCAAGCCAGAAGGCATGGGTCTGGGACTTTCGATTAGTCGAACAATCATAGAGGCACATGGAGGAAGGCTTTGGGCTACACAGAACGAGGACCACGGAGCGACAATACAGTTTACATTGCCACAGCGCGGCGGCAGCGAATCCTGAAGAAAGCAGAGCAAGGTGTGTTAGTGGGTAACTTTTAATTTCAAGAGAGACTCGGTTATGTCCGACTCCGACACCTTTGCGCAGCGCATATTCCCTGTTGCCTTGAGGTACGGCCTGGCCGTCTCAAGTGTTGCAGTCGCGCTGACATTTTCGCTCCTGCTGCATCCAGATGTGCTTGTCTCGCCGGTCTTCTTCCTGGCTATCATGCTGAGTGCCTGGTTTGGCGGCATCGGGCCGGGTCTGCTTGCCGCCCTCTTATCGACTACGGCGATTGATTATTTCTTCTTGCCCCCTTTGTACAGCTTTAGGTTTGACCTCTCCCACGCGCCTCATCTTCTCGTCTTTTTTTTGTCGGCCTTGCTCGTCAGCTCGTGGAGTGCAGTACGGCGCC
>DATEXA010000065.1:0-3409 GCA_035257465.1 Pyrinomonadaceae bacterium
GTCGTTGTCGACTTTGAAGTTGGGCATTCATCAGATGAAACGTGCCGGGTACATTTCAGATCACGATGCTGAAATTGGAACGCAGTTGGCCCGCATACTAACGGGTGGAGATTTGAATCATACGACTCGAGTGTCTGAGCAATACTTGCTGGACTTGGAGCGTGAGGCCTTCTTGAAATTGGTGAGTATGCGCAAGACGCAGGAACGAATTGCACACATGCTGAAGACGGGGAAGCCGTTGAGAAACTGAAGAATGATTAACCACAAAGCACCAAGACTCAAAGACACAAAATCAAAGCAGTTAAATACGCTTCTTATTCGTGGCTTTACCTTGGTGCCTTTGTGGTGAATGTGATCTGTATTTAAAAGGGGTGATTGGTTATGAAAGAGGCAGTAATCGTATCCGCAGTTCGTACCGCGGTAGGTAAAGCACCCAAGGGAACATTGCGAACCACTCGTCCTGACGAGATGGGCGCCGCGGTGATCAAGGAAGCGGCAGCACGTGTTCCCGGCCTCGAGCTTTCTGAAATCGAAGACGTGATCATGGGTTGTGCGATGCCGGAAGCAGAACAGGGGATGAACGTCGCACGCGCTGCCGCGATTCGTGCGGGTCTACCCGTGGAAACGAGCGCGATGACGATCAATCGCTTCTGCTCGTCAGGACTTCAGTCGATCGCGATGGCCGCGGATCGAATCAGAAGTGGTGGCGCCGATGTGATCGTTGCCGGTGGTTTGGAAACGATGTCGATGATTCCAATGGGTGGTCACACCATCAGGCCTAATCCTTACCTGGTCGAACACTATCCTGACTTTTATTTGAACATGGGACTGGCGACAGAGAATGTTGCGCGCAAGTATGAAGTGACCCGTGAAGAGCAGGATGAGTTTGCCCTGCGATCACATCAACGAGCTGCGGCCGCGTTGGACGCGAACAAGTTCAAAGAGGAAACCGTAGCGCTGAACGTTGTGTTGGAGGAGATGGACGAGAAAGGTAAGAAGCAGCGACGTGAAGTTGTGTTTGATAGAGACGAAGGAGTTCGTCGTGATACATCAGCGGAAGGACTTGCAAAGCTGAAGCCTGCTTTTCACGTCAAGGGAACAATCACAGCAGGCAACGCGTCGCAAATGTCAGACGGTGCAGCGGCCGCGATCGTGATGTCGAGTGAGCGAGCGAAAGCTTTGGGCGCGAAAGCTATGGCGCGCTTTGTCGCGTATGCAACTGCAGGTTGCCCGCCTGAAGAAATGGGAATCGGACCTGTGTTCGCGATTCCGAAAGCGTTGAAGCTCGCAGGTCTTACATTGGCCGATATCGATGTGATTGAGTTGAATGAAGCGTTTGCAGCGCAGTCGCTGGCTGTGATCAAAACGTTGGGATTGGATCCCGATAAAGTGAACGTCAACGGTGGCGCAATTGCGCTTGGACATCCGCTAGGTTGCACAGGTGCGAAACTAACCGCCTCAATCCTTCGCGAACTCCAACGCCGCAATGGTCGCTATGGAATGGTGACGATGTGTGTGGGAGGCGGCATGGGCGCCGCCGGAATTTTTGAGCGAGTTTGACGTGTGTCCGATATGCTTCAGCTTGTCGGAAGCCATCAAATGCCTCCGGATACTAAAGAATAGGATGCGTCATGACCGAATCGGAAGTATTTGAATCGGTGACCGGGAGCGGAAGCAGTGACTTTGCGATCCTTGTTGGAATCCTGAATCGACACCGGCCGTGGTGTTTGATTGGCGGTCTAGCGGTGAATTGTTATGTCGAGCCTGTCTACACGCTTGATGCTGATATCGTCGTAACTTCGACGAAGCTGAACACAATCAAAGACAACCTTGTGTCCGCAGGGTTTTCAGTCGAGGAGTTTCCGCACTCTTTGAATGCCCAGATGCCCGGCAGTGATCTGCGCATTCAGTTCAGTCTCGACCCGCGTTATCAAACTTTTCCAGACCAAGCCAAAGTTTTGACTGTGCTTGGTCAGCAAGTGCCGGTTGCCTCATTGCAAGATGTCGTGCGCGGCAAAATTTGGGCCTGGAGCGATGAGAGACGTCGCGCGAGCAAGCGAAAGAAGGACGAGTCAGATTTGCTGCGAATTCTTGAAACTTATCCCGAGACTCGCGACCTAATGCCTGAAGAAATCAGTGCCCAAGTCGCCGACTAAACAGGAACCAGAATTTAAGAGGAGAGACTTTCATGTCAGCTGTAGCCGAACAACAACAACTCATTAAAGGTGGCGCATTCCTGATCGAAGAGCGAACCACAGACCAGATCTTCACGCCGGAAGACTTTACTGAAGAACATCGCATGATTGCCGAGACAACCCGGCAATTCATCGACAACGAAGTGAATCCTCGTACCGATGAGCTTGAAAAGCACGACTGGAAACTCGCGCGCGAACTCGTGGGCAAGGCTGCGGAACTTGGGTTAGTCGGCGCCAACATCCCGGAAGAGTACGGCGGACTCGGACTGGACCAAACGAGCGGCGCGCTCGTAGGTGAAAACATCGGACGCTCAGCTTCGTTCGCCACCACACTCGGTGCTGAAAGTGGAATTGGCTTGTTGCCAATCATCTACTTCGCTACCGAAGCAGCAAAGCAAAAGTACTTGCCGAAGATTGCAGCCGGCGAACTGATCACTGCTTACGCTTTGACGGAAGCCGGTTCCGGTTCCGATGCCATGGCGGCCAAGGCCACGGCCCGCCTTAGTGAAGACGGAACGGAATACATTCTCAACGGCGAAAAGATGTGGATCACCAACGGCGGCTTTGCAGATATCTTCATCGTGTTTGCCAAAGTCGATGGCGACAAGTTCAGTGCATTTATCGTTGAGCGACAGCCAGGCCTGACTTCGGGTGCCGAAGAACACAAGATGGGCATCAAGGGTTCTAGTACAACTGCACTTGTGTTGTCGGATGTGCGCACTCCGGTTGAGAACCTGCTCGGTGAAGTAGGCAAGGGTCACAAGATCGCCTTCAACGTTTTGAACATCGGTCGCTTCAAACTGGGCGCGATGTGCATTGGCGGAATGAAGTTGATGGTGCACGAGTCGGTGCGTTACGCGAACGAGCGGCGTCAGTTTGGCAGATCGATTTCGTCCTTTGGCGCAATCAAAGCAAAGCTCGCTGAGCAGGCTATTCGTACGTGGGTTGGCGAGTCGATGATCTATCGCACGCTCGGAATGATCGAGGCCGGAATCGGAGCAGTTGACGCGAAGGATATGGATGCTCGATTGCGAGCGATTGAGGAATACGCTGCGGAGTGTTCGATTATCAAGGTCGCACTTTCGGAGTACTGCGATTATGTCGCTGATGAGATGGTGCAGATTTACGGCGGCTACGGTTACTCAGCAGATTATCCGGCTGAGCGTGCATATCGTGACTCACGTATCAATCGAATCTTTGAGGGTACGAACGAA
>DATEXA010000066.1:0-10309 GCA_035257465.1 Pyrinomonadaceae bacterium
TCACGAGCGTTGACGGGGTCAGTTGCTGCCACTGCCGTTCAACCTCGATACCATCAACCGGCTCTACGGGCTCAACCTTAACGCGTTGGGGGTCGAGCAGTTCTTCGCATCGCTGGCAGTCAAGGTCGACCATGTCCGCACGGCGGAGGATGTAATCGTCAGCAAGGTCGGGCGCGAGCTCTACGAGAAATTCTTCCGCAATTATACGCGCAAGCAGTGGGGACTCGATCCGTCAGAGCTAGATGCTTCGGTCACTGCCCGTGTGCCGATCCGCAGCAACCGCGACGACCGCTACTTCAACGACATCTACCAGGCGATGCCGCTACACGGCTATACGCGTATGTTCGAACGGATGCTCGACCGCCCGAACATCGAGATCCTGCTGAACACCGACTACCGTGAGGTGCTCGGCGACCAAAAAACCCCTCTGCATACCCACACGCCTCAGGAATTGGTATCAGAGCTTTGCAGAATGCAGCGCAACCCAGACGAGTTCTACTTCAAACGAAGGGTAATGTGTTCGCTTGGCTGTGATCACAAGGGCGAGAATCAGCTTACCAGATCGGCCACGCCAATTGTGATGACGCTGGAAGCTGGTGCGCTACGCACGGCTGGCTTTCGTTCGAGTCACCGCGACTACCACCCAACCAAGGCCAAATAATTACGAAGAGACCCGACGTCAAGAAGTCGAGCGCGAAGTCCAAAACATCATGGCTAAGGAGGACTGCGACCAGGAAACGACAGCACGGCTTCCTCTGGACGCTCTCGGTAACGACGTGCCGCACCTGACTCAGGAACTTGAAAAGATATTGAAGCGGATCACCAAGGCCAAAAGCGAGGACGGGGTTCACTGAGTTGATCTGTACCGCTTTCCATTGTTGGAGTGCAACGGATCAACGGGCCCGGACTTAATAACTCCTTGAGAACAACCTAATGTTTATTGATTTGACTCCGGGCGTGTTGAATAGAATGCGCAGCCACATGGCGTCGTGATGGTGGGGTGAGGACATTATCACAGTGAGGGTGAATGCCTCCGCCAACCTATACAAGGGTCAGCTCCAATGCTGGCCTTTCGGTTTATGTCTCAAGAGCTAATAGCATACTTGACTGACCCACTTGGGAGCTTAGTGCATAGACGGGAGTTGAGCAGGATCTGACCGATGTGTGATCACTTCGGGCTGTGGTTGTAATAGTGGCGGAGCTTTTTTAGTGGCGGACGCCTCACATAACGCTCAAAGGGGGAGATGTTCGCGTTGATATGGAATAGGTTCGTCGGATCGTAAATACCCTTGACCTTCTGCAGTCGAGCGTAATTCTCCCCGAATGAAGCTCGAATGATCTCCGCACGATAGTCCGCCGCCGCGTGGTTGACGTAGACCCTACCGAGCAGATGCGGCTGGAGACGGGCCCGGAGTGCCCGTCGCCTTCGCGGCCCGTCCCTTTTTGGGAATCTGACAGAACCGTTGGTCTTGAAATGTTCTAGTGATCCCGCATTCGAGAGCCGGAGCGTCTTTTCGCAGACCTATCGACTTAGGGTGGGAACCAATTTACTTTTTCCCGCAACTGGACTCAGCTGCACTCGACACGATAGCGTCCGCTTGTTCCTCGGTTATTAGGCCTTGTTCGAGGAAGTCCCCAACAATGTGCGCGACAGTGGAGACATATTTCCCATGATTCTTCCAAGTACCGCCTGAAGCCGGGCCGCTACACGGTGGAAGTTCGACGCCGCCCTCTGAAAATGTGGCATTGAAAGTAGTTCCACCGACGATGTCTGCGCCGATCCGGAGCCAGTCGGGCTCTAGATCCGCGTTCCTGATCCACGATTGCAAGTCAGTGGTGCCAGGAGGGAATGGAGTTCCCGGGGCGACAATGGGCCTCGGAGCCGAGAGCCACAGAAAATGGTTGTTCGGATTGCTTAGCAAAACCTGTGGCACGAAGAAATAATGATCGGCGGCAAGCTCAAAAGGGTTCGTGAAAGTCACTTCAAATTGAACCTCCTGCCCAGTCACAGGGCCGTCCCCTAAGGTCTGTTGATTCGGTTTTGGATGGATACCAGTATCCACACTATTGAGCGCTGTAAACTGACCATTTAACAGCGTCGTAGTGAACGTCAAGTTCCCGTCCACCGAATCTCGATCAAAGAGCTCGACGTCGGAAGGCGAGTTGACACGTGTGGGCACCTTAGAGGTGCTGAAAGTCGGCGGACCAGAGGTGCGGCCCACGTCTGAATCATTCGGGAACACGCGATAGATCTCGACATCAACCCGAGTAACGTCACTCAAGCTCACTCCGGCAGGCAACAGGCCGGTAAAGGTGGCCGAAGTAATAGCTGTTTGCGACGTCAAGACGAAGTCATCGGCCGATTCCGTTTCCTGGTTCGCACCGGAAGCGGGACCTGGCCCAGGTCGTGACGCTGAGGCCATTCTTCCATCAGGATTGCCTGTCGAGAAGGAAAAACTTTGAGCCGAAGCTTGAGATGTCAGCAAGAATAAGGCGAAGAAGCTTAAAACCAAACCAAGACCGAGCGTTTTGCCCGAGTTCCTTCTGGCCTCGACAGTTTTGCGCATGACTTTCGAAAACATAAATCTTGTTCCTTTCAGAGAGTGGCAATGACTGAACGCTCATTGGAGAAACTGCAACGAATGAACGCAGTTTGTAGGCCGGTTTAGGAAGGCTACGCCGCACCAATGCCTCTTAGAGACCAGCCCAGAATGTCTGCGAAAGGCGCAGACTTTATCACCTAATATTTCACTCAACAAGGACCGACAAGAATTAGGAAGAAATCGTTTAGAGTTTCGGAAGGCACTGAGAATAATCGGTTTCGGCGCGCGATCGGGCCGCACGTTTTCTCACCGGAAATTTTGGGAACGCTTGCTCTGTAGTGAATAATCGCCCTGCAAACAAAAGTTGTTGGCTTGTTACACAGAGAAAACAATGCGCGGACATACCATGAAATCTCGAACTATTCACATCATCGCTTTTGTCCTTATCGTTTCACCTAGCCTAACTTCAGCAGGTCAGGATGACGACACTGCCTTGATCGATTCCTTCATCGCGCGACAAGCAAAGCGCGAACGAGGTGAGGAGTACAAAGAAGCGCGAAAAGTAATGCCCGGCGACCTGACTCACGACGGTGAACCCGAAACAATCGTGCTTTACACAATTGAGGGGCAGGGAGGGAGCAATCTCTATATTCAGTACCTTGCTGTCTTCGCACGAAAGAACGGTGAGCTGAGGCCGTTAACGCACGCAGATGTCGGCGGGAAATCTACACGCGGAATCGAGCTGACTTCTGTTGAGAACAATTCAATTCTTCTCGACACGTTAAGTTATGGGCCGAAGGACGCGTCGTGTTGTCCGAGTATCAAAGGAACAACCCGGTACACGCTGTCAGGAAGTAAGCTGCTGGAACAGAAGCGCACCCCGCGACACAATTAGCAATCGGGTATCAACGCGCAACAGAGTCGTCAGATACCGGGGTTTTCCGAGGTGAGTAATGGAACTTGTCCGTAATGAAGTTGCGTAGGCGAGCCTCTCAGGCGCATCAGCGTTAAGTGATTTCGCGATATGAAAACTCAAGTTGAGTTTCGTTCATCGAAGTTTCCACCCTATGAGGGCGAGGAGCAGCAGATCAATCCAGGTCTGTGGGGCAAGCGACTCGCCGAGTATCTTGTTCAGAAGCTGGCTGAGAGAGGCATCGAGACGGAGGAGATGGTGGCGGAGGATTGGGGTTGGTATGTTCCGGTGTGCAACGAAGGATTTCGGCTCGCGCTGTGTTGCGGACACCAGAACGGAGACGACGACGAGTTTTTGTGCTTCACCGACCCAAGCACTCCTGTCGTGAAGAAACTTTTCAAGAAGATAGACGCGACTCCACAGCTCACGCGTCTGACTGAGGCACTTCAGCAGATTCTTGCTTCCGACCCCGAGATTCGAGAGGTAGTATGGACAGAGTCACGATGACATCACCTAACCATGCGCTGTAGCGAACAGCGGCATCGTGTCACTGTTGCAATCGGCGCATCGGCTGCCTTTTTAGTGCGGGTTCAAACCTCTAACGGATGCTTAGGATGAAGTGGCAAGATACAAATCCTAAATCGTTATTCCAATCTCTTGAAGCCAAAGGTTGGGTCTGGGATGATGAAGGTCTTTATACTCCGAATCGATTTTTTTGGATTGAAGGCACAAGAACCCAAAACATTCCTTTCGGAATGCTCTTGAAGATGAGTGAAAGAATGAAAGTTACTCTTGCAAGTCTCAGGACCAATAAGCCACCCCAGCTGACTACAGAACAGTTTCAGGATTGGATTAGTGACATGGAAAGCTTGGTTAATACAATTGAAGAATTGTTATGGAAAGAGATTTAATGAATCGCGCCATCCAACAACCTATAAGCGCTTGCAGCGGACTAGCCGTTGAGTAGCTTTTATTCGTAGTTGCGTGGGCGAGCCGCTGAAGCGCAGCGTTAGACGCCTTGACGGCCAGAACGTCCAGGGGAGTATTCTGCGCTGATGCCGACAGATGAACAGAATCCAACACCTCGCCAGATGCTGGGCCAGAGGCTCCGCGCCGCACTCAAGATTGCCGTAGATGCACTCTCAGTACCCTTCGCACGCAGGCAGGCTACCAGCTTCATGGTCGCAGGTCAGAGTATCAGTGGGTGCTTCTACTATCCCCGCTCCAACGGCGAAACGCCCGGTGTGCTGTTGCTGCCGACCGCGACTGGTCTAACGCCGCATGAGCATGCGTTTGCCGCTCGGCTCGCACGCGCCGGTTACACAACCCTTGTGATCGCTTACTCGAAGAGGACGACTGGCCGCGCTGTCATCAATAATGACGCCCGACGAAGGCACCTCGAACAGATAGTCGTAGCGGGGTGGCGTGTGCTGCAGGACAATGCCAGGGTAGAGGCTACGCGCACCGCGGTAATCGGTCTTTCCCCTGGGCGGGTATTTTGCTATCTATCTTGCGTATGCGGTTAGAGAGTTCGCCCCGAAAGCCGTGGCGGTATACTACGGGATGTACGAACTTGCAGGGAGTGAGCTGGTGCGGCTTCGCACGCCGCTTTTGCTTCTGCAAGGAGAGAATGACGACGACGATTTTGTAACGAACGCAAAGAGGGTACAGGAGATTGCCGTCCGCGACGGGAGACCTTGGGAGGTAGTATTTTATCCCGAGACCGGACACCAGTTTGATCTATTCGAGCCGAGCAGCGCAGCAGCGCGAGATGCGTGGGAGCGAACGGTCAAATTTCTCAGACAGCACTTGGAGCCTTCAACGTTAAGTGAAGCTAACAAAGCTGAAGCTGCTCTGAAAGACGGCGTCTAACAATGGCATGCAGCGGACGCGCATCCAGCAGGTCCTTTATCATCGCAGGTTCGTGCGCGCCGCTGATGCCGGGCGTTGGATTTCTTCTCGTGAATAATGATGAAGGATCTAATTTTTTATCGTTGCGGTGGAGCAAAGGTGTGAAGGTCTCATTTGAGGATTCCCGACTCTCATTGGCATGGCGCGGTATTTCAATGATGAGGTTACTCATACTGGTAGTCGTAATTGTTTCTCTGGCTGCTCAGGTCAGAAGCCAAGTTCCTAAGCGTTACGACGTGGTTGGGCCTGCTAAATCATTGCGCCGGGAAACCGCAAAGCTGACAACGTTAAACGGGGAAACCGTTGAAGGCCCACGCGTGTTGATTGAGACCGCAACCTACGACAGTCACGGACACGCTACTGAACGGGTGGTGAATAATCGCGATGGCACTCTTAAATGGAAAGCTAAGTGGATTGCCCGATCGATTTACGATTCTGAGGATCGGGAGACGGAACGAGTGTCATACAACGACCAGGGCGAGGTAGCCAGTCGGACTGTGTGGGTATATGACACCAATGGCAACCTGAATAAATCAATTACGTACGGCGCCGCTGGAGAGATTAGGTTTTATGACAGCTTCAAATACGATGACAACCGCCGGAAGATTCGTGCTGATTATTTGTACGGTGATGGCTCGCCGCGAGGCTACGATGTTTTTGCATATGACACGCTTGGACATTTAACTGAGATCATTCACAGCGAAGGCATCCTACAACACCGCGACAGCTATAAGTACGATGACCAAGGAAATCAAACGGAGTGGTCAGCCTATGACCAGAATGGAATTCGAGGCCTGAAGGTCTCCTGGGGATACACCGATGACTCGAAGAGTATTCCAACTGAGTTTGTACAATATGACTCTCGTGACAAGGTTGTGAGTAAAGAAGTCTACACTTATGAGTTCGATTCTCGGGGAAACTGGATCAAGAGCAAGACAAGACGGGAAGTGTTTAGTGGTCTAACTCCGATTGTCGAAACTGAAATAACTTATCGGACGATCACGTACCGTCAGGCTCGATAATTGAACCCCTGTTCTACATCGGCTCTTGGCCGATAAAGATGAGGTCTATTGAATGGCGAAATCCAACACGCGGCTTGGAGCGGACTCGCCATGAGCGGGCTTCTTTGGTGAGTTGCGTGGGCGAGACGCTTGCGCAGCGTTGGGTTGCTACCGGTTGATGAGTAAACAACCACTGAAGCGTTCAGTAGCTGTAGTTTTGAACCCATTTCTCAGGAGAAAACCTTATGACTGTCTGGCTTTGGATCGGTTACTTCTCCGCCGCGCTTTACTGGTCAGTGTTTCTTTACCTGCTCTCTCGCCGCCGATGGAACGCTGCTGCCCTCGGCGTCGGTGTGCTTCACATGCTGTTCGCGATGCCATTTATGGTAGCCCCAATCCGCTCCTTCGTTGATTCAGCTTATCCAGGATTCCAGTTTATCTTACTGCGCTTTGAGGGGCGGGCAGCGACCCTGCCGTCCGCCATGTTTCTGGCTTGGGCTTTGACGGCAGCGTGGATTTCCGTAGCAAAAGGGAGGGGGCGATGGATGAGAGTTGTCGCAATTGGCGATCTTACCTTTGCGTTGCTGCTCGGAGTAGGCTTTCTCCGCGATCTTCTGCGCGGAGGGTTGACAGGGCCACAGATACAATTTGGCGAGCATCTGACCCTTTCGGGACCGTTCTGGGCATTAGCTCCGGTGCTGTTGTTCGCATTACCGTTCATGGCGAGCGCGATCTGGGCACTGAACCGCTCCCGTTCCAATGGAGGCAGCCCGCCACTTGCATTTGATACCGACGAAGGGCGTAAAGACTCGGAAGAAGACGCGCAGAATCCTGATGACTTCCGGTATTCTCGCTGCCGCGCCTAACAACTCATGCAACCGGAGCGAGAATAGTGCGGCTTTCATCGAGAATTTCGGAGAGGATTAAGTGCGGATATTGCCTCGTCTTTCGCATGTGGCCAGAAGATGCGCCCGATGCCCATCTGAGTACGAGTCAGAAGCCGAAAGAAAAATCCACTTCCCTCCAGCGCCACCGAACAAGCGCTTGGAGCGACTCGCCATAGCAGGCTCTTTAGCTAAGTTGCGTGGGCGAGCCGCTGAAGCGCAACGTTAGCTGTCCGTACCAAAAACTCCGTCGCGACTGGAATCATTAAAGTTAGCCGGATGGGTTGTTAATCTCCGACGACCATGAACGCGTCCCTTGTATGAGCCACCTAAGCAACATGTAACGGTAGTTGGGTAGGCGAGCCGGTGAAGCGCATCAACGTTCAACGCCTATGGAATTTGTTCGATGTTTGTTCAAGGAGTTTTCCCTTGAAGAGAATCCCCGAAGCCCTGACTCCGCCAACTCTGTCCATGAGAACTAGTTTACTGTGTCGTGGGAGTTTCCATTGTGATTCGGAAGAGGATTTTTATCGCGCAGCCGTTTTTGGTGCAGATTGTTGCGATAGGTTTGTTCCAGATGTTCGGCACCTTCGACCGTTAGAACCAGCCGCGATCTGTCATCCAGCACCACAAACCTCTTTTGCATTAGATACCAGATCGTGAACTCCATATGTTCCCTCGGTCTGCCAATCATCCCTTCCAGGTCGTTGTAAAAGATTCCTGGATCCGCAGTATCCAACCGGCGCTTGGCATAGAGTGCCTCGAGGATAGTGGTTCGGAAGACTTGCTCCATCTCAAAATCGTTCTCAGTTTCCAAACCCGTGGCCACAATTCGCCAACGATCCTTCCGATTTTGGACGTACGACACGTCGTACTGCGCCCGCCGTTCCGGATCACTCAACACGTTATAGGCGTCGAGAATCTCTCGAAAGCGACTTGCGTTGCCAGTGTGTTGATTGTCAGGGTGTAAACGCTGAGCGAGCATTCGGAATACACGATTGATTGTTTCCGGCTCAGCGTTTGGGCTTATCTGAAGCAACTCATAATAGTCGTTAGGTTTATTATTCGACATAGGAGGGTTACAAACTATTAGCTGAAGGGATTCTCAGGTCAAAGATTTTCGACCCGGCGCCGGGCAGCGCGTTGAGGGCACTGGGCCTCCCGGCTACAAGGAAGTGTAACTTAAAAATGAGTAAGACGGGACAAAAATCTTACAAACTGCGGGGCGAGGCTGGAAACTTCGAAATAGTGGTCTGCCAAGAGGTGAAGAAGCCGTTGCCAGTTCTACTATAGCTTCAAGCGATTTTGAGACCGAGCTACGGCAGCGTGTGGCGAATACGTGGCATGATTAACACCTTATTGCAAAAGGTAAGTCGAATGGATTATTGGTCGCTGGTATCTCTGCGTATACTGCCATCATTGAGGGATTCAGTTCGCCTTTCAACGCGCTACTGATCCAGTCCCCGAATGTCCTGTCCGTTTAACCTGCAACGACTGCTTCAAGACTGATCACTATTGCCCGAAAGAGTTCCTGAAGATTCAAGCGAAGTAAGGGCGATCTCATTTGCCAAGCGAAAATCCGCTCGCTAAGTTCGCGGTATGAGTTCAGTCGGTTTCGTTCCCGGTGCAGTTAAGGAACTAGAACAACTCCGTGAGGCGTGGAAGACACTCAATGACCTCTTAAAGAACCTCGCCAACGCTGAAGCCTGTTTACAGAAACACGATCTCCAGCTCACTGCGGTTCACCTAAAGGTTGCCAAGTGGGAACGTGGGGCAGTCTAAAAACCAAAAGGCCGACCGTGGCTAGCCAACTTGGTTCCTCACCCCGGCAATAACCTTGGGATGCTTCGAGTCTACTGACTAAAACTGCAGGAGTCCATAGAATGAAATTAAAGTTCTCTCAAAAAGCTCTCAGTGCTATTTTTATGTTAGAGGCCTTTTTGCGCATTCGCGTCATATCTAAGCTTAGTGGGAAAACCGGCAAGCGACGTTGAACCGCTTTCAGTGATGCCTCGACAAGCGTTACCTGATCATCGGCGGACGCCAGAGTTCATTTGAGAGGGCCGCGATTGGATGCAGTCATCACGACATCGCGGTAAGATGTGGAGACCGTCGCATCAGCCTCACTGCACAGAGAAGATATCGTCGGCGCATGAGACAGACGTATAATCAGCTTCGCCCCCCATGACCCTAGACCCCCTCAACCCTTAAGGCAGGAGGCGCCATGACTCGAACGAGAACTAAAACGTATCGCGCGATCGCTTTTGGTATCGTAACGATTGTGGCTGTGCTTGTCGCGACACTGGAAGCGAGCGCGCAACAACCGTCTTCTTCGGATCAACTCAATACACTGATGTCGAATCGGCTGGAGCTGTCGAGGCGTTCGGTTGATGATACGCTCCGTCGCCGCTTGGAGGACAAAAAGTCGGACAGTACATTCCCGTCGGATGGGAGGACCACCAAAGCTGGCGTTACTCGCGCACTCTCACCTGAGCAGCAGAAAGCATTCCAGCACAACGAGCGCGGAATCCAATTCTTCGTAAAAGGAAAACTGGACAGTGCGATCAAAGAGTATCAGGAGGCAATACGTTTCGACCCGCAGCTCGCTCTGGCACATAACAATCTGGGCAGTGCTTACTTCAGCGGCTCGCGGTTTGAAGAAGCCGCGGCCGAGTTCCAGAAAGCTTCGGAACTGGACCCCAACGATGGTCAGGCGTTCTTCAACCTGGCGCTGGCGCAGATAAAGCTCGGTCACGAGAAGGAAGCTAACGAAACATTGTACGCAGCGATACGCGCCTACAACGCGGCGGGCGAGGCTCATCTGAGGGCAAGTCGTCTTAAGGAAGCTGAGGAGGCTTTCCGCGGAATGTTCCAAATTGATCCCGAGTACGGGCCCGCCTTTCTGCAACTAGGTCTCATGTACAACGAAGCAGGTCGGTACGACGAGGCCGAGCGAAATGTCCGCCGAGTTGCAGATCGCGAGCCAGCAAATGCAATCGCACATGCAATCCTCGCTGAAGCACTTTATGGGCAACGAAAGTACGAAGAATCGATCAC
>DATEXA010000067.1:0-2940 GCA_035257465.1 Pyrinomonadaceae bacterium
GAAAGAAGACTATTTATGAATCTGTCCCGACTCATCGCAATTCCAATGCTTGCCATCTCTTTCACACCGATTGCAAAAGCTCAGCAAGTTGCAGTAACGAGCGACACCGCTGTTGAGGTACCTGCGGCAGCAAAGGTCGAAAAACACAGTGACCCTCCAAAATCCGATGACGCGATTGATAAGAACGCGAGCACATTCGTCGAATCAAACGAAAAGCAGGTTGCGAGCGAAACCAGCCACAATCGTGTGAATACTGACGGTCTATTTGCGAATGTCCATAACCCATTTGAAAACGCACTAACGAAGGATGACTCAACCACGTCAGATCCAGCGCCACAAACTGTCAACTCTGATGGCTGGCAGTTTCGCTTCAGTCCTTACTTATGGATCGCCGGTATTTCCGGCAACGCCGGAATCGGAAACCTGAGCGTCAACGTTGATTCAGGGATCACTGACACGAATGTTCATCTCAGCTTTGGATTCATGGGAACCCTCGAGGCCCGCAAAAACAGATTCATAATCCTCACCGATTTGCAGTACTCGAATCTCGGAACCGACCGCCCAACTCCTGGTCCACTCTTCACAAGCGCAACCGCCAACTTCAAGACTTTTATCCTTGACCCTGAAGTTGGATACCGCATCGCTGAAAATACGGATAAAGGTACTTCCGTTGATGTGGTTGGTGGCTTTCGCTACTGGCATTTGAAATCGGATCTGACTTTCACTGCGGGTGCACTGCCGGAGGTTAGCGCGACACGCAGCCGCGGCTGGGTGGACGCCGTGGGAGGCATTCGTGGCAGAGCAAGGCTATCGAAGCGCTTGTTCGTCATAGGAAAAGCGGACCTGGGTGGTGGCGGTTCAAAGTTTACTTATCAGCTGTTTGGCGGTGTGGGGTTGTTGATGGGTAAGCGTTTCGCTTTGATTGGTGGTTATCGCGATCTCAGCGTCAACTACAACAAGGATAACTTTCTTTTTGACATCGACTTGATTGGCCCAATTCTTGGATTGTCAATCAGGTTCTGAACTGTGCAAGCTCAGTCCGGATGACCGTCATTTTATGACTTCTTTTATGTCTTTCGAGGCAAGAGGGAACACTAAATGAATAGCACCATCTGAACTCTGTTAACCCCCAAGACGATGAGACTCCCTGGCGTCCTTTCAATTGCCGCACTTCTCTTACTTTCATCGACTTTTGTCTGGGCCCAGTCTCCGTCACCTCAAACCTCTCAAACCCAGTCGACTGCTCCGGAAGCAACAGTTGAACCCGCGCCGCTCGTTTTTTGGAATCGAGAGATCACGGTCCTTCGTTCCAACTACGAACAGTTGAGTCCTGCAGAGCGAGCAAGAAAGGCGGCCGAACGTCTCGCAGCTTTACCGCAAGTTGCTTCATGGAACGTGACGTCGCACCCAACCACTAGCGGCCGCTATTCAGGGACGGTCATTTCGGTAAACGGTCAATTAGCATTTGCGATCTTATCTACTGATGTTGATTCGGAGTCAGAACAGACACTGCAAGCCGCATCTGATAAGGCGGTCGCTAATCTGCAAAATGCTCTTGAAGCTCGCTCGACACAGACCCTGTGGCCAGTACGTCTCAAAGGTATTGGACTATCTTTAGTTGCTACATTGCTTCTTATCCTCGCCTTATGGCTAACCAACCGCCTCGGCTCCTTGATAATCCGACATATGAATCAGAAGGTTGATTCAGGTTTATTAGGGCTGAAATTTGGTGGACTCGATCTAAGAGCGATTGCACGGGGAATCGAAAACGGCGTAACCAAACTCACAGTGTGGGCTGGGTCAGCTGTCTTGATCTACGTATGGCTCGCCTTTGTTCTACTCCGGTTTCCCTACAGCCAGCCGTGGGGACTACAACTTGGAGGATTCCTGTCAAACCTGTTCGCTAAACTTGGCATGGGCATGTTGAGGGCCATGCCCGGGATCTTCACGGTAGCGGTAATCTTTCTTTTGACTCGCCTAATAGCTCGCATTACGAACGTTATCTTTAGTGAGGTCGAGAAGGGAGATATAAAGTTTTCATGGATGCACGCCGATACGGCCCGAGCCACACGCCGATTGGTGGTTGTGCTCATTTGGATCTTCGCGATAACAGTTGCGTATCCCTACATTCCCGGATCTAGCACTGATGCTTTCAAGGGAGTAAGTGTCTTTGTGGGATTAATGGTTTCGCTCGGGTCAGCGGGCTTGATAAATCAGGTTATGAGCGGCCTGGTAGTGGTCTATTCACGTGCTCTGCAAATTGGAGAGTATGTGCGGGTTGGCGAGGATGTAGGTACCGTTACTGAAATTGGAATGTTGTCCACCAAGATCCTCACACGTAAGCGAGAAGAGATCACAATTCCCAACGCGGTCATGGTCGGAACAAAGACGATAAACTATTCGCGTCATGCTGGTGACGATGGAGGAGGAGTCGGAACTACCGTCACAATTGGGTACGACGCTCCATGGCGCCTGGTGCATGAAATGTTGTTACACGCTGCGGAGCAAACAACGGGTGTTCGCAAGAACCCACCTCCTCGAGTATGGCAAAAATCACTATCAGACTTTTATGTTGAGTATGAGTTAGTGGTTTCTCTCACCGAGCCCCATGAGCGTGTGCCAATTCTGTCTGAGTTACATATGCACATTCAGGACGCGTTCAACGAGCACGGAGTGCAGATCATGTCTCCCCACTTTGAAACGCAGCCACATGAGAAAGTGTTCGTTCCGAGATCACAATGGTTTCCAACATCCACTGCTTCTGGAAAACGCCAATCGGACGGCAGTGAGGCCTCAGACACTTCCACAACGCAAGAAAACTACAAATCTGCTGAGTAGAAAACATTTCAGATTTCAGATTAGAGGCTTCAAAGCGAGTCTGACTAAGGCCATTGAATGACTTTGCCTTTGAGCGTGGAGTTGTTCGAGGGTGTGATCAAC
>DATEXA010000068.1:0-46707 GCA_035257465.1 Pyrinomonadaceae bacterium
TGGATTTGTCGCAATCTTATTTCTGTGGTGGACATTCATCGGTTTTGGAAGTGGAAAAGCGTCCCCTCCAAAAAACGTCGGCGCTGTACAAACAACTGGCAAGCGGCCGCCAGGTAACCAACCCACAACCACGGCTGACAATTCTCAAGTAATTAACGTCAGTGATCTAACAACAGTAAATCTGCCAACGACGATTCCAATCGTTCAGGAACCCAGGAGAAATATTTTCGCCTACCTGGAAAAACCAGTAGTTGCACCAACGCCGGTTGTAACTCCGACGCCAACACCTACACCCACGCCACCGGTTTTGCTGGCTGCTATCTCACCGCCAAATGTGTATGCAAAAACAGGCGACTTTACCCTGGAAGTGTCCGGCGACAAGTTCACTCCTGAGATGCGTATTTTTATGGATGGTCGAGAGATGTCCACAAGGTATAAGGGTCCACAGCAAATGTCGGCGGTAATTTCTGCTGCCACCATAGCGAACCCCGGGATGCGAAAAATTGAAGTTCGTACTGCTGACGGTCGCGTGTATTCAAATCAAGTTGGATTAAGTGTCGCACCACCTCCGACACCAAACTATTCGTATGTTGGTATTTTCGGCACCAAGCATTATGTGAATACGGCGTTGCTGCAGGATAAGAACAACAAAGAGATACTAAGTGTTCAGCTTGGAGATCTGCTAAGCGGTAGATTTCGAGTAACCAGTATCTCTGATAAGGAAATTGTTTTCGTCGATACGAATCTGAAGATCAAACATACGCTTGCTATGACTGAAGGAGAACGAACAGCAAGTTCCCCAACTGCACGACCAACTCCACGAGTGGATGCCGAAGATGACGAACCTCAGCTTTAAACACGACCACAATATATTAGGGTGCCATGCATCTCCTTCAAACCAGTGTTTGATGCGCCCAAGACGCTCTGCGGACCCCTCTCAGGCTGGTTATACCCTCGTGGCGCTCCTCGCGTTGATGACTATTCTGGCGCTCTTCGCGATGGCGATCGCACCCAGTATGCAGCAGCAGGCGGAGCGTGAACGTGAGAAGGAAGCAATCTTTCGGGGTGATCAAGTGGCTGATGCAATTCGCGACTACTACAAATATCGCGTCGCGCGAAATGGTGTGAATGGTGATCAGGCGTTGCCTACTTCAATGGACCAGTTGCTTGAGGGAGTACCAATTCCAGGCGGTGCAAAGACACGTCAAATCTTGCGCGCCAGTGCTGCGCGCGATCCATTAACTATCGAAGGTGAGTGGAGATTCATTCATCCGCGAACTGAAGCGCTGGTAGATTTTCAGCAATCAGTAATGGCTTACGCAGGCAACGTACTTCCAACTCCACAAGATCGGCAAATGGCTCAGCTGCAAGCATTTGCGGTTCCTCCCATCACCAATGTGGTTAACCTGGGCGGCACTGAAAAATCGAGTAGCAGTTCATCAGCTGGGGACGATTCAAGTGGTCCATTTGTTGGTGTGGCCAGTCGCAGCAGGCGATCATCAGTACTTACCTTTTACGGAATTGAGAATCACGACGAGTGGGTCTTCACTCCCCTCTTTCGTGGACCATGAGTCGCTCTTCTTCGTCCGTCTATTTGCATCTCTTCGTCCTCCTCCTTTGAGAACGTTCGCTGCGATTGAAGAATTGATCAATGCGATCATTGTCCTCACAAACCAATTTCATCACTCTTTGAAGTTGCTCTAATCACAGCTCGGCACGTGTGAAACTTCGATGGATAGTCGTTGAAAATATTTTTCGATCTAAGTAATAAATTATTGACATCCGCTGCGATTACGTTTATATAGCAAGATGTTGTGCGCCGTTTACTCTAGCCCACAAGAGAAAGTCAAACACACTATCTTGTGGTCATGAAACAAACCCTAAACCTAATCTTGAAAGAAGGAGCACACAGAAGCTATGGCAACTAAAAAAGGTGGAAAGAAAGCAGCGAAAAAGGGTGGCGCCAAGAAGGGCGGCGCAAAGAAGGGCGGAACCAAGAAAGCCGCAAAGAAGAGATAACTCGAACCAGCAGGTTACACAGCAAGGCTTCCACCGGCGCACACAAACATCTGAGGCCCTCGGGGTCTTACAAAAGAAACGACGAGACCTTCAAGCGAAGCTCGTCGTTTCTTTTTGTGATCAGACTTGTTCCTAGCAATGGTCGATCGCAAACTACAACGAATGATCCGCGTCGCGCTAGTCGAACCAGAAATTCCACCCAACACGGGTAACATAGCAAGGTTATGTGCAGCGAGCAGAGTACCGTTGCACATCGTGGGCGTCCCAGGCTTTCGAATGGACGACCGCGCCGTCAAAAGGGCGGGTTTAGACTACTGGCCTGAAGTTGTTCTCGAGCGTCACCCAGATCTCAATGGGCTTTACACCGCCCTTCCTGATGCTCGTTTCGTGTACTTCACAAAGAGAGCAGACGTGTCATATACCCAGTGGACATTCACTGTTGACGATTGTCTCGTGTTTGGATGTGAGACGCGGGGACTGCCTGCTGACCTTTTACTTGCGAACTGGAAAAACTGCCTCAAAATCCCCTTACTCAATCCGCAAGTTCGTAGCCTGAATCTGGCGACATCAGTGGCTATGGTGTTGGGCGAAGCCCTAAGACAAACAGGCGCGTTTGGCTAAATTGTTTGAAGCGGCGCCGCTTTGGTTAGCCAAATCACGATTTCAAGCTACAGATGGTAAGATACGCGTTTCTGGAATCTAGGATCGCTTGGACTAACTGATGCAACAACGAAAAGACATAAGAAACATCGCAATAATCGCCCACGTTGACCACGGAAAAACAACTCTCGTCGACGCGATGCTCCGCCAGTCCGGAACATTTCGCGAGAATGAACAAGTACGCGATCGCGTAATGGATTCGATGGATCTCGAGCGCGAGCGGGGAATAACCATCATGGCCAAGAATACAGCGGTGCGTTATCGCGACGTAAAGATCAACATTGTAGACACGCCTGGTCACGCTGATTTCGGAGGTGAAGTGGAACGGGTTCTAAAAATGGTTGATGGTGTGATGTTACTCGTCGATGCTGCTGAAGGTTGCCTGCCTCAGACTCGTTTCGTTTTGAGAAAGGCGCTCGAAGCCAGGCTCCCTGCGATCGCGGTCGTCAACAAGATCGACCGTAGTGATGCAAGACCAGCTGAAGTGGTAGATGAAATTTACGAGTTGTTTCTTGATCTTGATGCTACTGACGAGCAGATCGAGTTTCCAATTCTTTACGCAATCTCGCGTGAGGGAATGGCCAAGAAGAATCTGGAAGACAGTTCATCGAATCTACAACCGTTGTTTGAGCAGATTGTGGACACGATCCCGGAACCGAAAGAACAGAGGACCGACTCTTTGCAACTTCTGGTGGCGAATCTGGACTACAACGACTACGTCGGTCGGTTAGCAATAGGTCGAATCTTTTCCGGTGAGATTGCAATCGGTGATCAGATTGCCGTGGTGAAGCCGGATCGTTCCATTCAGAAAATTCGGGTATCACAGTTATATGCTTTTGAAGGACTCAAAAGAGAGCCCATTGATCGAGCGGCTTTTGGTGAGATCGTTGCGTTAGCAGGTATCGACAACATCAACATTGGCGACACGATCACCTCGGTGGAGAATCCACACCCACTTCCAGTGATTGCTGTTGATGAACCAACCATTGCCATGATCTTTGGCGTGAACAACTCACCTTTTGCCGGACGCGAAGGAAAGTTTGTTACTTCGCGGCAGGTAAAAGAACGACTAGACAAAGAGATTCTTGGGAATGTCGCGATTCGCGTGGAAGAGACTGATTCACCAGATCAATTCAAAGTCTCGGGACGAGGCGAACTGCAGTTAGCCATTCTCATTGAAATGATGCGCCGGGAAGGTTATGAACTTCAGGTTTCGAAACCAGAGGCAATCACCAGAACAGTTGATGGGGAGTTGCTCGAGCCTATTGAGGCTGTCGTTGTGGATTGTCCTGATGAATTCATTGGCGTGATTACTGAAGCGCTGGGACGTCGAAAAGGACAAATGACGAAGATGGTGAATCACGGAACAGGTCGCGTACGTCTTGAATTTGAAGCCCCATCACGTGGACTGATTGGTTTCAGAAACGAGTTCTTGACTGAGACAAAAGGAACTGGATTACTGAATACGATGTTCCTGCGTTGGGGCGAATGGCAAGGTACACTTCGAGGAAGGTCAACCGGTTCACTCGTTGCCGATCGGGTTGGTGAAACTACAACCTACGCACTTTACAATCTTCAAGAGCGAGGCACACTCTTCGCACGTCCTGGTACCCGAGTCTATGAAGGAATGATCATCGGTGAGAACGCTCGCGCTGTTGACCTCGACGTGAACGCGATTAAAGAAAAAAAACTGACCAACATGAGGGCAGCGTCAGCTGACGAAGCGATGCGCCTCGTACCGCCCAAAGAGCTTTCACTCGAACAAGCTCTTGAATTCATCAGTGATGACGAGCTAGTTGAGGTGACGCCCCAGACAATCCGACTACGCAAGCGAGTTCTTCCTGCCAACCAGCGACCGAAGCGCAAAGAAACTGGTGACTCTTAGGTAAATGCCTTTTCGACTTCCCAGAGTCTATCCTCTGACAGACGTTGTGATATCTGGTCTGTCACACGCTGAACAGGTAAAGCGATTAGCCGCTGGTGGAGCGACAATTATTCAGTTACGCGAAAAAAGCATGGCTGCTTCTGACTTTTATAGTGAAGCCAAGGCAGCCGTTGACATAGCTCGCAAGGCCGGGATTCGACTGATCATTAACGACCGTGTCGACATTGCGTTGGCGGTGGGAGCGGATGGTGTGCACCTCGGCCAGGATGACTTGCCTGTTGAGTCAGCAAGGGCTCTTCTGGGACCTAACGCGATTATCGGTCTCTCAACCCATAACCTGGAGCAAGCTGAGAATGCTTTGAAGCTTCCAGTCAGTTACCTCGCACTTGGTCCGATTTTTACGACAAGGACAAAACGCAACCCGGAACCAGAGATCGGACTAAGTCGATTGCAGCAGATTTCGAAAGTTGTGGAAGCTATCCCTCTGGTTGCAATCGGCGGCATCACCACAGAAAACGCAACAGATGTCATTGCGGCCGGTGCTGATTCGATTGCCCAGATCAGTTTCCTTTTGTCGGACCCTCCGGCAATCACCTGCCGCATTGCTAATCTCCTGAGACAATTGAACTGATCCTTTGCAAACATATTTTTCTTGCGTTAATCACGGTTATACGCGAGAATCGTTGTCGAAGTGGGGTGCGTCCCGCTGATCCTGCCTCCAAGCATCTCGTCTACTCCTAAAAACGTCAGGGTTCGTCCAAAAAAAATGAGTTTCTTTGATCTGCCCCCAATCATCGAGCGAATGTTGTTGGTCTCCGACAAGATTAGCGATTTGAACTTTTCAGTCGGTCAAATGCCCCAAGTCGAGATCAACGGAAGACTGACCCAGGTTCAGCCGCTCGGAATGCAGAAACTCTCCCCTTACCAGACCGAGATCATCGCCCTCGCGCTCATTCACGGGAATCCAGACGCCGCCGAACGCCTCGCCCGAACCGGTACTGCAGACTTGAGCTACTCCCTCCCTTCGCGCGCCAGATTTCGGGTAAACATTTTTCAGCAACGTGGGGTTTATTCCATTGTGATGCGCGTCATTCCGATGGATATCCCCACCATAAAGTCACTTGGCCTGCCGTCTCAGCTGAATGAGATTTCTCAACTCAGAAATGGCTTAGTTCTTGTAACCGGACCTACGGGGTCCGGTAAGAGTTCAACTCAAGCGGCGATCATCGATGCTATCAACGAGAAAAAGCATTATCACATCGTCACGATCGAGGATCCGATTGAGTACCTTCACTTACACAAGAGTTCAACAATCAATCAACGTGAGGTTGGTCACGACACAAAAGACTTTCCGTCCGCTCTGCGTGCAGCACTGAGACAAGCGCCAAAAGTGATTCTTATTGGTGAAATGCGCGACTTCGAAACTACAGAAATTGCGCTCGAGGCCGCTGAAACCGGACATCTGGTCCTCTCGACGCTGCACACTATCGACGCTTCGAAGACTGTTGACCGCATTATTGGTCTATACCCGAAGAATGAAGAACCAGTGATTAGAACTCGACTCGCACAGACATTCCGTTACATCATTTCGCAACGCTTGATACCGCGTGCAGACGGCGCAGGTCGAGTAGCGGCAGTCGAAATCATGCGATCGAGCCCACGTACTCGTGAGTACATCGAAGCTGGTGAACAGGAAGGTAAGTCACTATTGGATGCGATGCGCGACGGGAAGCTGGATGGTATGCAGGACTTTGACTCAGTTATCTACGATCTGATTCAGTCAAAAACGATCACACTAGAAGACGGACTAGCCTTCGCTACAAACCAGAACAATATGCTCTTGTCGCTGAAGGGAATGACAGCCGCAGAGGATTTCATTCGGCGCGAAGTGGATGGAATGCCAGTTGGAGCTTACTCTGATTCCGGTTCAATGTTAGGTCTTATCGAATAATTAGCTTGCCTTATTTGTCATGACAATCATTTGCCAAAGTTGTTCGACCCGACTGCAGATCGACGACGACAAAGCACCGGCCGGTGCTTTTACCGTGCGTTGTCCTAAGTGCGGAAACACCGTTAACGCGTCTGTCGGTAATCCTGCCTTAGATCAAAGCGCATTAGGTGTTGGAGGATCGCCTTCAACCGAGCACCCTCGTTACGTTCAACCTACTGCGCCTGTATATCAAACGTCGAATGTTGATAGTTCTTCTGAACAGATACCAAGCGAGGACGCGTTACGAGCGCTGCTCAGTCTCTTAGGCAAGGGTGGCTCAAACTCATTGACTAATCCTTCGGGTCGTCCAGCGTGGCGCAAGCGAAAGGCACTTGTGTGCACAGCTCCGCAGTATCGTGAAACAATTGCTCGCAGTCTCAGTGAGAACGACTACCAGGTTTATGTCGCTGAGGATACTCGCCAGGCGGTTGAAACCATGCGCGCCAATCAGTTGGAACTTGTTCTACTTGAAGGGCAGTTTGATGCAGCTGAACAAGGCGCAGCGTTCGTTGTGCGCGAAATTAATGTACTTCGTCCCGCTCAGCGTCGACGACTTTTCTTCGTGTTGATTTCACCTTCTCTTCGAACAATGGATGCTCATGCCGCGTTTCTCACTAACGTCAATGCAGTGGTTAATCTGCAAGATCTGGGCGACCTTCCTCGAATCCTGGAGATTGCAATCCGCGAATATAACGAGATGTACCGCGAGCTAAATCATGCTTTGAATCTCAGCCCGATCTGATAGCAAACCAAATAGCAAAAGTTTTCTGGGGTCACAAGGTGTGGCCCTTTTTTGATGCCGCCAATTCAATGGTTCAGAGGTGGTGTCATATCGTGCGAGCACGCTTTTGGAAGTTGTTCTATCTCTGTCGTGGTAACTTCGAATTTGCTACTCTAGAAAGTCTCCTAAGCGTGGCGCTGAGTTATTCGAGTCATGAATTGTGCGAGGGACATCGTTACAGATGTTGAATCAACCTAGCATGGTTAGCGACGGCGTGTTGGAAACTAAAGCTCATCATAGCCATGGTCGCCATCACTCACGGTCAGTAGATAGTTGGCGCAGATTAAGTATTGTGCTTGGACTCACAACCATCTACATGATTGCTGAGGTTCTTGGCGGATGGTGGACTGGTTCGCTCGCTCTCCTGGCCGATGCAGGTCACATGTTTACTGACGCGGCGGCCTTGGTTCTGGCAATTACCGCTGTGTTATTCGCCTCGCGACCGGCAACATCAAAGAAGACTTTTGGGTATTACCGGCTTGAGATCATTGCTTCTCTCGTCAACGGTGTTGCGCTGGTGGTAATTGCGCTCGTGATTTCTTATGGCGCTTATCAGCGCTGGCTGGAACCTCCCGTTGTTCGTAGTGGTCCGATGATTGTGGTTGCTACTGGAGGCCTTTTCGTAAACATACTCTGCGCTTACATTCTTCATTCAAGTAACGAGATTGATCTCAACATGCGAGCCGCGTGGCTACATGTCATGGGTGACGCGTTGGGTTCAGTCGCCGCGATCCTGGCAGGCGCCTGCATGATGTTGTTTGGGTGGTACGCAGCGGACCCTCTATTTAGCGTGGTAATAAGTCTACTCATCATCTTGGGTTCCGTTCGCTTGATACGGGAGTCGACGAATGTGTTGCTGGAAGGCACACCGGCACATATCAACCTTGCGGCGGTAGAAGACGCCATCCTTGCAACTTCCGGAGTAAGCGACGTGCATGATCTCCATGTTTGGACAATAACATCAGGCCGTGATGCGCTTAGTGCGCATGTGATTCATGCCCACAGCATTTCTCAGCCTGACTTACTGAAAGAGTTGCGCGCAAAACTTCATGACCGTTTTGGAGTAGACCACTTGACGATTCAAATGGAGACTGCTGATTTCGAAGACGAGACATTTCATTTTTGTAATAACGGAACAGCTTGCTTCAAGTCTGAGCGAAGCTGATTTAGAGTCTGAGTAGCTGTCCGCCCTGATAATTAATTCACTTTGTCCGGCAATCGCTTGATGGAACTCAATCTCCTGATAACCCTCGATCTTCGTGAACAAGCGGCATTACAGGCGGCATTGGTTACTCACGGTGCACCTGATGCACTTGTCACACTGGCTTTAACCGGAGCTTGTCGTATTGGATCGATCGCCGAGGCTACTCAGCTTCGCAGATGGCTTGCGGAAGCAAGGACCGCAGGCGACACCGATTTCGCTTCTCTGCACGTCATCGAAAAGGCAATGGTTGAATTCGGCTTGTGACCTCTTGCCCTATGACTGAAATCCAACTGGGATACGGACAGCGATCACTTCCGTTCAGTTTTGATCCTAACAGGCTACAGTCACTGACTCTCGACTCCTCGTCAAAATTGCCGCTCAGTGATGTCGATATAGGTGCAGCGCTTGATTCTCCAATAGCCTCGCCTCCGTTGGACGAGTTAATTCGCTCCGAAGACTCCGTGTTGATCGTGGTTTCTGACGCCACTCGGGCCACGGGCAGCGCACAGATAGTTAATCTGGTCGTACGTCGATTGGTCCAGTGGGGTGTTTCTCCTGCCAGGCTTGCCGTCATTTTTGCCACTGGCATTCATCGACCAGTCAGTGAACAAGAGAAGCTTGAGTTGCTGACTCCCTTCATCGTTCAGCGTGTTCGGACGATTGCTCATGATGCTTACGATTCCCAAACGCTGAGTTTTCTAGGTGTCACTGAAGGTGGCGTTGCGGTTGAGGTCAACAGAGCACTCACCGAGTTTTCCAGGATCATTCTCATTGGCGGAATAAACTTTCACTACTTTGCCGGTTTCACAGGCGGACGCAAATCGGTTTGTCCGGGACTCGCCTCAGCTGCGACCACAGAAGCAACACACATGCTGGCACTTGATTTTGAAAAGGGCGGCCGAAAGGCGGGTGTTGGTACGGGTCTACTGAATGGCAATGCGGTCCATGAGGAATGTGAGCGCGTAACGTCACTTGTCAATCCAACCTTCGGAATCAATACGATCATTGACGAAGAGAAACGCGTCGTTGGGATCTACTGTGGAGACTGGCGACTCGCACATCGCGCAGCTTGCGAGTCCTATCTTAGCGAACATTCAATTGAGATTGAGTCTAAGCGCGATCTTGTAATCGTGAGTTGTGGCGGCTCTCCGCATGACATCAACATGATTCAAGCGCACAAAGCGCTGGAGATGGGCTCGTATGCTTGCAAGGAAGGTGGATCTATTATTCTCGTTGCTGAATGCGTAGATGGTCTGGGCCGACCTGATTTCTTGAAGTGGTTTGAGAGTGCAAATTCAAACGCATTGGAAAAGACACTGCGGGTCAGGTACGAAGTAAACGGTCAAACAGCATGGTCCTTATTGACGAAGACAGAACGCTTTCGTGTATATCTTATTTCAGAACTGCCGCATTGCGACGTCGAACGTATGCGAATGATTCCTTCGGAAAGTCTTGCTGAGGCGTTGCGAAGCGTACGCTCGTACGAGAGTGGTTTTATTTTGCCGCGAGGTGCGGGAATATTGCCAAGACTTGCTACAGTGAAATAAAACTCGGCTACACGAGATGGAGATAATACTAGATTCTTGCGTTGTCAGAAGTTGGAGGTGGAAAGATTGCGACTCTCTGGTACGTTACGCGAATAATCGTAACGTCTGGCTCAATCTACGCGATAGATTTCCTCATCCCTATACCAAAGATGACGCCAAGCGCTGGCTCGAGATCGCAACGGAGATAAAGCCTGAGACAAACTTCGCAATCGCAGTTGAAGGATCGGCTATTGGTGCCATCGGATTTTCAGTCCAAAGCGACATTGCTTATCGTTCGGCGGAGATTGGGTATTGGTTGGGCGAAGAATTTTGGGGAAGAGGGATTGCCACCGAAGCTTTAACGGCGGTTAGCGATTATGCATTTGCGTCGTATGATCTTTGTCGGTTATACGCTCATGTCTTCGAATGGAATCTGGCATCTGCCCGAGTTCTGGAAAAAGCGGGGTACACGCTTGAGGGTCGGTTGAAGAAAAGCGTGACGAAGGACAAACAAACCATCGATCAACTGCTCTATGCGCGTACGATCGATCAACAGACACATTTGTAAGGAGGCCGCGATGAGAAGCTTTGCAATGATGCTTGTGATGTTCATAGCGCCAGTGATAGTTGCGCAGCAAAACCCGGCACCCAGTGAGAAGCGAGTAGCTTTAAACGAAACTGCCGTTGCGCTCGATGCTAACGGAGTGTCTGCACTGGAAGCGACTTTGAGTACGTCGGCTCTTAACGGCACTCCTGATGCTCCAGTCACCAACACTCGGATTGTTGTTCGAAACTCAGGAGTAATCTCATACGCATTCGTTTCTGGTGTCGTTACGTTCTATGACGCGGCTGGAGTTAGATGCGGTGAGGGTGTTTTTAAAGCTGATGTGTTGGCGCCAAATGAATCGTTTGAAACCGATACTCCTGGAATTCGCCTCCGTTGTGCGCCAACAAGCTGGAGAGTCGTGGCGACAAATCTGATTCTCAAGACTGTGGTTGCCCCAATTCCAACCTCTTCTCGGTTAGTGATCACGGTTGATGGAGAGGAACATCCGATTCAACTGGAAAAACCGATTACCTTGAACCTCGGTAATAAGCGAAGCACGATTGTTGTTCGTGAAGTGCCCTGAACGGCATTGACGACTACTTGACCATCATCTTCTACGGTTCTAGCATTCGGTATGAAATGCTTCGGACAAAGGAAAGTAGGATAGTTAGATGGCTGAGAAGCAGAAGAAATGTGCACATCCCACTTGCGACTGCATGATAGAGGATGAAGAAAAGTACTGCAGCGAGTACTGCCGGAATGCAGAGAAATCTGGCGTCGCAGAAATCGGCTGTGGTTGCGAACATTCGGCGTGCAGGTAAGTTGAGTATTAGATTCGAGTCTTTCTGATATCAGTGCTGCCCCCTTGGTATTCGTTTACATTGTTCCCGTCTAAGATCGATTACTCCAGACCTCATCGCAAATAGTTCAATTTACAAACTAACTTAGGACGCTTAAGAGTCCCGAAAATCTATTGAATAGCGGGACATGTTAAAGTACTGCTCGCAAATGTCTTCATTGCTAACAGCTCTCGTGGAATTGCAACGGCTGAAACGACTGGAACGCACAGGCTGGAATTTGCGCGGACTTCCCAGTGGTACTGAGTCAGTGGCTGCACACTCATTTGGAGTCAGTGTGTCGGCGATGTTACTTGCGGACGAACTGGTCAAGAAAGGACTACGCATTGACGTCGAGAAGGTGATTCGAATTGCTTTGCTGCACGACTGGTCGGAAGTTCGTGTAGGTGACATGCCTCGAACGGCGACCGAGTATTTTGGTGTAGCGGGAAGAAAAGCCGAGCTGGCTGCATTTTCGGATATTGTTAGTCCACTTCATGTCGGACCGCTTTATCGCCAGCTTTATGAATCCTATGAGAGTCGCGACTGTCTGGAAGCGCGGCTCGTGAAAGCTTCTGATGTTATCGACTTGTTGGTCCAGGTGCTTGCACTTGAACGCGCTGGTGCTCGAGGTCTGGACGAGTTTTGGGAGGTGGCAGAGAAACCGGATTTTCAGCTCGATGGCATTGCCAAAGAAATCGTCGACGAGCTCATCCGTTCGCTTCTGAACGCTCGAAGTGAACTTGTTATCTCTCGTTCATGATGGTTGATTTCCTGTCAGAGTTTATTAATTCATTGACGTGGCGCGGAGCACTCATTGGGGTTCTCGTTTTCGTTGTTACTTTCCTGGTCAATCTCGGAATCGTTTCACTGATCCTGGTCAAGATTCCTGCCAATTATTTCAAGATGAATCATAAGGCCAGGTTTTGGTCTGGGCCCAATCCTGCTTTACACGCAGCGAAATTCATTGGCAAGAATGTTCTGGGTGTCTTGTTGGTTTCTATCGGCATCGTCTTGTCCATTCCGGGAGTGCCGGGACAAGGTCTGCTAACGATCCTTCTCGGGATTATGCTTTTGGACTTTCCTGGCAAGTCGACTTTGGAGCGAAAGTTGTTACATAGACCAGAGATTTTGAAGGCAATCAATCGTTTACGCGCGAGGTTTCATAAGCCGTCATTAGAGCTTGATTAGCGACTCAATGGGTTTGGGTGAGGCGAAAACCACGCGTTGACAACGAAAAGTTTTGTTTGTTAGGTTGAACTCAACTTAGTCATTCTTTGGCGTTTGACGTATGATTTGCGCCCTAAGGCTTGTTTAATGCTCAAGTATCTCAGCGCCAGAGTTGCCCCGTTGCGATTGCTCACATTCTTCGCGGTTGTCACCGTTGCCTTCACTACAACAAGTTGCAGTTTGTTTGGTACCCACAAAAAGGTCCAGGTGCCACAACTTCTTTCTCCTATTGTCGAGGCGCAGAAGAACCAACTGATACAGGAAGTGAACCGACTAGCAGCTATCAAATCCATTCATGCCAAAGTGGACATTCAGTTCGAAGACACTTCGTTCGCATCGGCTGGTATTGCTGAGAAGTACCGTCAGGTCGATGGCAGTTTGACATTGCAGAGACCAAGCAAGATCTATCTGACCTTGCAGTTCACCATCGTTGAGATTGCCCAAATGGCATCTGACGGGGAGCACTTTGCGGTCGCTATCTTGCAGGGCGATGAAAAGTATCGGCGCTTTGTGAAAGGGACGAACAGCGCTGTTTATTCTCGACTGAATCACAGTGGTGATTCAGCGGTTTCGAGCAAGAGTAAGAAAGGAGAAAAGGAGACTGTTAACGCGCTCTCAAATCTTCGGCCTCAACACTTGACCGATGCCTACATGATTCGTCCAATCGATTTGTCCTCCGGATTAGTTTATTCACAAAGTGAGTTCTTTCAGGAGGAGGCTGATACGAGAAAGCAGGCAAAGGAAGGTGTGCGAGTAATGCGCAGCTACTATTTGCTGGAAGAGCTTTCAGATCCGAAAAGCGGCGACGCGCAGGTACTAAGACGCTTCTGGTTTGACCGGGTCGATAAGATCCGATTGGCGAGATTACAAACATTTGATGGGCAGGGACAGATCATTACTGACGTTTCGTACTTCGATGAGAAGCAAATTGGCAGTGGCGAGACGGCCTTGATGCCGGCAAGAATTGAAGTGACTCGGCCCAAAGATCAATACAAGCTTAGTCTCACGTATCAAGATCCACTGTCCGTGGAATTGAACAGAGAGTACCCGCCGCAGGCTTTCGTATTGCAAAACAAATGGCAGTTGCCTGAAGTCGATCTCGATGCGGAGAAGAACAAGAAGCTGACTGCAAACCAGTAGTTATTGGATGGGTGGTAGATATCAGCCTGTCACATGTATTAACATCTGACGTTTGATTCTGGCATCCAGTTTTTGTGTAGGTTAATCCGCGACTCGTTCGACCTACCTCAAAGCGTGCCGATGGACTAACACAAACGGACGCGACAATTTCGATGCGCACAATTTTAGAAGCTGAAAACCTGGAAAAGGTCTATCGAATTGGCAAAGTAGATGTGCCGGCTTTGCGAGGTGTTTCCCTCGAAGTGCAAGAGGGAGAATTCGTAGCAATCATGGGCCCTTCGGGTTGTGGTAAATCTACGATGCTTCACCTCCTTGGCGGTTTGCTAACGCCGACGAGCGGTCGAATCGTAATCGACGGTGAGGACATCACGGCTGCCTCCGACGCCAAGAGAACTGCTGTTCGTCGTAAGAAAATAGGATTCGTTTTTCAAAGATTTAACCTTTTTCCGACACTAACGGCCGAAGGAAATCTCCGACTAGCGGAGCGAATTCATGGCAACGGTGGCGAGGACCCAGGTCGTCGCCGCGAAGTACTGAAGTTGTTAGGACTCGAAGACAAGTTGCACCACAAACCGCTCGAGCTTTCGGGTGGTGAGCAGCAAAGAGTGGCATTGGCGCGAGCGGTAGTAACGCGTCCGGCGATTGTTCTCGCCGACGAGCCAACAGGGAACCTCGATTCCGAGAACTCCGCCCTTGTCCTTAACATGTTCCAGGAATTGAATTACCGATTTCACCAAACAATCATCATGATTACCCATAATCCTGAAGCGGCTGCGATGTGTCGGCGCATCATCCATATGAGGGACGGCCATATTGTAGACCCTCAACCAACCGTAAGACTGTGATAAAACCCGTTTACAGACCGTATCCGCGACCGTTAGAATCTAGCAACCTACCAGCCGCAGTCTTTGTGGCTGACCACTTGCTAGTCTGAAGTTTGTGCGAAGCCTATTAACCACACTGAAAAAGATATTCTTCTGGAATTACGCTAGAAACACCTGGCAATGGGATGTCTTATGTGTCGTTTGCTTGATCTTTATCTTTCTGACACCAAAAAGCTGGCTTTCGGGTGGCGAACGACCTCATGCAGCGGAGCATCAAAACGCAGTTGTCACGACTGTGGTACTTAGCCCCGAAGTTGTTTTGAATGAAGCAGATAGGAGTCAACTTGAAGAGCGAGTCCGTGCGCTAACAGGACGGAGTAGGATTGAGATAGTGAATGTTCGAAAGGTAGTCGCAGCCGATGGCAAGACGATGAGCTTCGAGGTTGACATACGTTGACCTTTCCCTATAATTGCACGGTTTTTTGCGAACCATCGGAGAGGAGCAATGACTAAGGAGTATTTATGAAGAGATTTATTCCCTTCGGTCTGATAGCAGTAGTTATCTTAAGCACTTTCGTAGTTTCCCCGAGAACAGCGAATGGGCAGAGCGCAGGGTTAGTGAGCTCAGTCCTTAATAGACTTGAAAAGAACCGAGCAAGCCTGAAGTCGCTTCGGGCTGGAATTAGTATGGACAAATACAATTCCCAGCTCGGAACAAATGATCGTTCCACGGGTGTGGTCTTGTACATTCCGGGGGCAGGGCGCAGTGCTGCAGTTCGTCTGGAGTGGCAGAGCCCTCAGCATGAAATTTTGGCAGTTCAAAATGGAAAATACGTCCTATTCCGACCCCGCTTAGGTACAGCGTATACAGGCAGCTCAGCGAAGGCACCCAAAAGTGCAGGTGGAATCATGGACATGATGTACATGTCTCGTCAGCAGCTGGAAACGAAGTTTCAGCCATTGCAGGATGTGCGCGAGGAGACACTGTGGGGAGGCGTAAGTACGATTCATTTGAAACTGGTTCCGAAGGGAAACGCGGGTTACCAGTACGCCGAAGTATGGATCGATCGAGACGGAATGCCGGTTCAAAGCAAGATCGTTGAGAAGAATGACGATGCCACAACGATGAGACTGCTTTCGGTTGAGAGAAACCCGAAGATCTCATCGGATGACATTCCTGTGAAACTCGATTCCAACGTCAAAGTCATCAAGAGCTAATGTATTCAAACAACCAAAGGCCTCGAAGGGCTCTGTCTCCAAACAGAGCCCTTTGTCTTTTTAAGGATCGGAACTCGTCTTGCTTTCTCGTTTTTAGTCGCATATTCTTCGCGTCAATAACATCCGGTCCATATATTTCGACTAACAGTATTCTTAAATGAGGAAGTCCAAGTTTCTAAAACTCAAAGTGCGTGAGGCGAGCTTTATCACTCGCGCTTTAATCTCAAGTAAGCACCCCGTCCTGGCGCATCTAATTCCCATGCGACGTTGCAATCTCGCGTGTGGATATTGCAACGAATACGATCACACATCTAAGCCAATCGATCTCGAGATAATAAAATCGCGTCTCGACAAGCTTGCCGATCTTGGTACTTCTATTGTGACGATTTCCGGGGGCGAACCAATGATGCATCCGGAATTGGATCAGATCATTCATCACATTCGTGTGCGTGGCATGATCGCTGGTTTGATCTCCAATGGGTATTACTTCACGCCAGAGCGCATCAAGCGCCTCAACAAGGCCGGTTTAGAATACCTGCAAATCAGCATCGACAATGTCGAGCCTGACGAAGTTTCACGCAAGAGTCTTCGGGTATTAGATAAGAAGCTGAGGTATTTATCGGAATACGCCGACTTTCATGTGAATATCAATTCAGTGATTGGTGGTGGGATCAAAAATCCGGACGACGCATTGACCGTAGCAAAGCGCGCTGTTGAACTTGGTTTCTCGACAACAGTTGGTGTGATTCACGATAACGACGGCACGCTCAAGCCTCTATTGGCGAAAGAGAAAGACATCTTCCAGCAGGTAAAGAAACTAGGTAACAAAGACCACGCTCGTTTGAATTGGTTTCAGGACAGTATCGCTGAAGGCAAGCCTTACAACTGGCGTTGCCGCGCGGGTGCCAGGTACTTATACATTTGTGAAGAGGGTCTGGTGCACTGGTGTTCGCAGCAGCGTGGGTATCCCGGCATTCCTTTGTCCGAGTACACGATGGAAGATTTCGATCGTGAGTACAACACGGAGAAATGGTGCGCACCGACGTGTACGCTGCAATGCGTTCATCAAGTTGGCATCCTCGATAATTGGCGAGACCCGCAAAAGACTCCCGAACAAATGGCTAAGGAACAAAAGGGTCGAGAAGCCGTCGGTGAGATGGTCCGAGCGGAATAAGGCCTTCCGAGTCTCTATTGATGAGCCTGTACAACTCTGTGACGAGCGTCCTCACACCTATCGTCGACGTGCAAACAAGTTCCGCTTGATACGAAACTCTCGAATTCAATTATCGACTGTTCTTTCTGGTTGGACCTTTCCAGCAGCACCCCGAGGCGATAGTGAATCGAATCGTCGGGCTCGCCTCCACTTTCAGCCGCACGATACTCAGTAATAGCCTCCGCATAAAGACCAGCCTCTTCGAGAGTCACGGCGAGCAGTTTTCGAGTGTGAGCTGTGTCTTCGATTTTTAGAGCCTCACGATATTCCCGAATCGCTGATATCGGATCGGTTTTCACCTTCGCATTGGCAGCGCGAGCAAGATAAGCATCAACCGTTCGATCATCAAAGTATTTGTAGCCGGCTGCGATCCCTAGGATTGTCACAAGGTACGTAAGTGGAATAATAAATCTGTGCTTTACGTGAGAGTAAACCTGGGGATGTTTCCAAAGCAGCACGACCCAATAAAGCGGGACGATGATTAGTGGAAACAGGTAGGTGGTAATGGCCCAGAGGAGCGCCTGATAGAAAGGAAATCGCCTACGCGACGAGAAAAGAATCCATGTTGAAAAGAGTGCAGAGGCAACAACAACGACGGGCCGAACGAGATCAAACAACTCACTCGCCGACATATTAACTTGGAAGTTCACTTAGATGTGGGCCCAGATCCCCAGCAACCGTGTAAATAGTGACGGAACTCGACAAGCCAAGACCGGATAATCTCCCGGCCATCACAACAATCGTATCGCCCTGCTTCACGATGCCTGCTTCCAGGAGAGATTGCTCCCCGGCCTGTAGCATGTCTTCGGTTGAAGTCGCACTTCTAGTCAATAATGGTTCGACTCCCCAAATCAATGCCAACTCACTTAGCACTTCTGGTTTATACGTTAGGGCGATGATTCGCTGTGCTGGGCGAAGTGCTGACAAGCGTCGAGCCATCAATCCCGACGCGGTAAAGACGGCCGTGACGGTTGTTCCCATCTCGTCCGCTGCAAAGGCTGCTGCTTCGCACAATGCACGACTAACCCTCCCCGATTGTTTACCTGCCCACTGAGTGAAATTCCCAGTTGTTGGTTCTCTTCCTGATTCGGCTGATCCTATGATGCGCGACATTGTTGAAACGGCCGCGATCGGATAGGCACCTGTAGCTGTTTCGTTTGAAAGCATGACGCAATCCGTTCCGTCCCAAACAGCATTGGCTACGTCTGACGCTTCGGCGCGAGTTGGTCGTGGATTGCTTACCATTGACTGAAGCATTTGAGTCGCAGTGATCACCATCTTGCCTGCTCTTACTGAATTTTCAATGATCTTCTTTTGATAGACTGGGACGAGTTCAACACTTGTCTCTACACCAAGATCGCCTCGCGCAACCATAATTCCATCTGCAGCTGCAATGATCTCGTCCAGATGATCAATTGCTTCTGACTTTTCGATCTTCGCAATCAAAGGCGCCTGTCCGCCAGCTTCGCGGATTAAAGCTTTAGCCCTCTCACAGTCGCTGGCACGACGTACAAACGACAGTGCAATGTAGTCTGCTTGCTGTTGTACAGCCCACTTTAGATCGATGATATCTTTCTCAGTTAGTGAGTCGATTGGTAAGGCTACACCTGGCAGATTGATCCCCTTGCGTTCACTGAGGAATCCTCCATCGACGACCCGGCAGACAATTTCCGTCTCGGTCGTGCTTTCAACGACAAGTGCGATAGCCCCATCATCAAGAAGTAAACGACTACCTGGCTGAACAACCTTGGGAAGGTCCTTGTAGTTAGTTGATACTCTTTCGGAATCGCCTTCAATGATCTGCGTCGTGATTATAAAGCGCGCACCTGGCTGCAACTTGACTGGCTCGTCGCCTTTTAATTCCCCGGTTCTAATTTTGGGTCCTGAGAGATCCACAAGCACTGCTAGTGACCTTCCCATTTTCTGTGCAGCGGCGCGTGCGCGTTCGATGTCAGCGGCCTTTTCCAGATGAGTTCCGTGCGACATGTTAATGCGCACGCCATTAGCGCCAGCGGCGAGGAGTTGTTCGATCACCTGTGGATCTCGTGAAGCTGGGCCAATAGTAATAAGGATTTTTGCTTTTCTCAAAATTATTCCTGTCGCTTAAAAGTTTGTATCAAAAAATTCCGGGAACAATCGCCGCTACCCGCCCTCGCGTAGTCGTCAAACGTTGCTCCAAAGGTTTCGCGCAAGAGTTTGTCTTCGCTACGAATACGGACTACCGTGCCGGCAATGAAGATAACAACCGCAATAACCAGTACTGGCAAATAGCTAACTGCCAAGCCCGTCGCGACCAACATGCCTAACATTGCCGTGTAGATTGGATCCTTAAGCAAGCATAAGGTCCGTGTGTTGCCAACTTGTGTCCTTCAATCACACGCGCCGTCACGCTCCATTCTTTTCCTAAAGCTCTTACGGCCATTGTTGTGAGCAAGAGAGAACCAGCTGCGACTATGACCGTAATCAAGCTGAGGATCGGTTCAAGTATTTTGCCAGGAAATAGAGGAGTGAAATAACGACGATGTAACGCCCAGACGAGTGCGAAGGAAATTCCCTGAAGAACAACTCCCTGTAATGAACGGGGGTCGCGTTTTTTGTGTAGGGATTCCGGTGACTTTGGCCGGATCACAAAGACTATTGCAAACGAGACCCACGAAACAACAACAACCACAAGGACAACACCTGAAAGAATGGTCATGATCAACTTTCAGTTTTGCAACTCTGGTTCATATGCCGGCTCGGAAACTTCAGAGGTGAATTCTCTTTCCATCCGCTTTCTGCGGGAGCCCATGATGAATCCATGTACTGCCATAACCAGTCCGGTCAACATGTAAGTCAGTCCGGCAAGTCCAGAGTAACGATAACCGCCAAACCAAACGAGTGAGATAGACACCAGTGCGATAGTGCAATTTAGCCCGCTCTCTTGAATACTGCCAATCGTGTCGAATCGTTCCAGAGTATTCAGTTCGAGTTGCTCTCTCCGGCGGTAGGCGTGAAGATGCAGCAAAACAAAAACAAGGAAGATGGCGAAATAGCCAATCCCGAAAATCAACATCAAACTCCCCATTTGGCTCTCGCTATCAAGCATCGATTCCACGTTACCGTTAGGCAGGCGTATCTCACCATGACCACCAGTGAACTTGCTGACCAGAAATGTGAACAAGAACTTTAACGGGTAAACATAGAACAGAACCACGAAGAGGAGAACTGCATTGAGAAGGGTGGTAGTTGTGTCCCGAAGTCCGTAACGTCTAAAAAACTTGTGCTGGTTGTACCAAACCAGAAACAGCAAAGCAAAACTGATCGCGAATGCTCCGAAGCCACTCATTGTCGAAGCCAGCTCATGAAAAGTCTTTGGTACCTCCAGTGAAACTACAAGCAGTGTAATTGCAAAACCGAAGACTGCATCGCTCAAGCCCTCAATGCGCGAAACCTCTTCACTGCGCCAGCGAAAAGAAGTGCTGCTGCCAATTCGTTTTTCGATTAGCTTTTCTCTAAGCATCGAGTGGGCCTGCTTGTCGAGTTTAACTGCTCAATCGGCACTGGAGTGTAATGCGTCTTCAACCGCCTGGTCTATTTCGGCACCGGTCTGTTCGCCAAATCCCACGAAACGTCGCAGCAGTTGGCCCTTGCGATCGAAAACGAATGTCTGTGGAATTGCATCGCTGTCGGCCATCAGCAGGCTGACCAGGTCCTCGTCCGGGAGACCGAGCGGATATTGGATCTTGAACTCTTTGGCAAATTCAGGAACGAGCGCTGTGTCACCAGGGCCACCTACGTTCAAACCAATCACTCTCACCTCGTCCTGGTAGCGGTGTTGGAGACCGACTAAATGAGGAATACTGTTGCGACATGGTTCGCACCACGTGGCATAGAAGTCGAGAATCAGGACCTTCCCTTTGAACTCCGCAAAAGCGTTGCGTGTTCCGTCAGCTAAATCCCATCCCATGCTTTCAAGCGACTTGCCGTTCAAAGGCGGCATTGGAAGGGAGGTCTTCGGCGGGCCGGAAATGACCGGCGTCTTCGACTCGGTGGTGGTGTCGATGCCATTGCACGCAGCGATCACAGCAACGCAGCAGAATAATGCGGCTAAGAAGAAAACGCGACTAACGGTCCAGGCTAATTTGCCTCGCCTCAAGGCGGTCGGAAAAAGACGACGGTGGATTTCGCATGAGTTAGTTTTCATGCTCAACCTCGCGACTCGCAGGAGTTTCTTCTGAGTGTTCTTCCGGTAACGCTTCTCCTGGCACGCGGTAATCGCCTTCGACCCATCGGCCGAGATCAATGAGCTGACACCGCTCCGAACAGAAAGGACGAAATGGATTGTCTTTCCACTCGATTGGTTTACTACAGGTAGGACATTTCATGAACTTGAAGGCACCACCGACCAGGCGTCTTTACACTGGAGACGTTGGCCGCTTGATCAAAATTCGTCGGTTAACGAATTCGATCGTACCTTCGCGGCGCATCGCGTTCAAGCGCACGGTGACGCTTTCACGAGTTGAGCCGACAATAGAAGCAATCTCTCGATGAGGAAGTGGAATATCGATAAGAACGCCCTCAGGCTCTGACACACCGTAACGATCGGAAAACTCTGCGAGCAACCTGTCGAGACGGGCCGGAATCGCATTCAGAGCAAAGTCGGCGAGACGACGTTCCGCATGATCTAGTCGTTGACCGATCAGGCGGAAAGTGTAATCATGAAGTCTGTCGTCCTCAGCCATCCCCCTTTTGAAATCAGCGACATGAATTCGGAGTAACCTTAAATTTTCGTATGCTACTGCCGAATTTGCGCGTTGCCCCGCAGCTGAATAGAGAGCCGACTCCCCAAACAGAGATCCCTCAGGAAGGATGTCTATTACTGCCTCTCGACTCGTATCGCTCTCAATTCGGCAAAGCTTTACCCGGCCATTGATGATTGCGTAAAGGCAGTCGGCAGGTTCTCCGGCTCGGTAAACGAATCTACGGCGCCGAAAGTCGAGAACGACGGAGCTGTTTGAGAGATCCGAAACGACGGTTTCGTTTAGCGATGAACCAAAATCAAGTCGCCGAATTATCTCCGCACGATCATTGGGTGTTAAATCCCGTGCGCGCTTTTGGTCTTGCACGACTTTCATCAGCCTATCCCTCTGGGCGTGGAGTCACAGCTTCCTATTTGACTCGGTTATTGCGGCGTGACTGCGCATATCCAAGGTGGTCGTAGTGCAGGTCAGTAGCGAATGAAAATTGTAAGGAGACCTGCAAACTCTAACAGGACTGTCTGCTTTCGGCGATATGAACTTGACTCAATGCTTGGCGAGTGCCGGCACGAAACGAATTAACCGAATGGGCGAACTGTAGCATGAAGCCCAAAACGGGCGCAAGAACAATCAAGGTCCAAGTATGAGAGCATATGGAGTCTAAATCAAACATCCTAGTCGTGGACGATAACCCGGATAAACTGCATCTTCTTGAAGCTGCTCTCACCTTTGCTGGCTACTGTGTAACCACAGCCACTGATGGAGAAGAAGCCCTTGCAGCCATTGAGTCTTTTCAACCGGATCTAATAATCACAGACGTGATGATGCCGAGGATGAACGGTTACGAGTTAGCCCAGCGAATCCGGGCGAATCCGGTGACAAGGTTCATCCCTGTCATTATGCAAACCGCCGCCGGCAGACGTGTTGAAGACTCACGCCGGGCTTCAGAGGTCGGTGCGTTGGGTTACATTACGGACCCGACTGACTTGGATCTTCTGCTGGCGCGGACCAGGACGCTCCTCGAGTTTAAAGCCTATTTGGACGTGTGTGAGGAGGCCGCGTTTACTGATCACCTTACCGGACTAGCCAATCGTCGCCGCTTCGAGCGACAAGTGGAGCGTGAGCTGAGTCGTTCACTGCGTCTGGACCATCCGTTTAGCCTCCTGATGCTCGACATAGACAACTTCAAGCGGCTTAACGATACATTTGGTCATAATATCGGGGACGAGGCCATTCGTCGGGTCGGCAGGGTACTGAGTGAGGGAACTCGCGGGATAGATCTCGCCGCACGGATCGGCGGAGACGAGTTCGCAATTATTTTAGTTGAGACAGATCTAAGTCATGGTATAGAGGTGGCTGAACGTCTACGCGTTGCCATACGAAGCATGACAATAGGAACGGCAGGGAACATCACCGCTAGCTTTGGGGTTGCTGAATGTCCTTCCTGTGCGCAAACTTCAATAGACATCCTCAAGGCGGCCGATGATTTACTCTACCAGGCCAAAGGGAATGGGCGTGACCAGGTAGTCGGCCAGGAGGCGATGAAATCGAACTCAGCCGTTAGCCAGGACGTACAGATGGAGAGGAAGCAGAGTTCCGCTACGTAGAGGTTTGTGATGGCAGATTACAAGGACAAGATAGACGAATGGCAACAGGCAGCGCGTAGGAAGGCTCGTGAGCTGGACGAGAAGTTCGCCATCTCGGACCTTGTTAACGAAGGCGCTCGAGTTGCCGGCGAGGCAGCTAAGCGCGGCGCGGAGACCGTGGCGACAGGAGCTGATCGTTTGCGCTCCGAAGCAGAAAAACTGTCTGACGAAGATGAAATGGGTGAAGCAGCGCGACGTGCGGCCACGGGAACCGTGAAAGGTGTTAAGAAAGCTGGCGAAGTGTTTCGTGATGTCGCCGGAGATGCCGGGAAAAAGGCGAGCGACGTTATCGACGACGCGAAGAACTATTACGACCGTGCATACCAGATTTACGGGACCGGGGCGAAGCTTACGCGAGCTTCAACTGCGGCGACGTCGGGTTTACTAAAAGCACGCGATTGGATCAAGGAGAATCCTGGTAAAGCTGCGGTCGTCTCCGTTTCCCTGGTACTGGGTATACGAGCGGGCTCCGCGTTTCCAGGACTGGATGCAGTCTTGCTAGGTGCACATCCTCACTGGCTGACGCATTCCGCGTTACCGGTTTACGGTCTCAACAAAGCGTTCCAAAAGTTCGACGGGTATCTGAAGAAGCAAGAGGAATTAGTTGGGCGTGGCGAATTGACGGAAGCGGAAGCTCAGCGTGCGGAGTTCGAGAGAAACATCGTTAAGTATGTTGGCGCTCCTTTGTTAGGCGCTTTTAGTTGCGCAGCAGGCGCTGCTATGTGGGCGCAGATTTTCCAGCCAGGTGCAATAACTGGAGCTCCGATCAGCTGGTTGTTGGGTGGAAATCCGTTTCTGGACGGTGTTTGGTTGTTTGCAAATGGCGTTATCTGTTTCCATCAGGGTTACAAGTTCTTCATGATTGCCCTTGCCGATCAAGCCGAAATCGCCAAAGTAGTCAGAGAAATTAAAGGCCTGTTACCATCTCCTTCTGCCGTGGGCTAAGGCAGCCGACTTGAAGGTTCCTCATCAGCGTCCGACTCTCGATTTGATTCACAAAATCGTGATCGGAAAGGGTAAGAAGCACAGCCCAAATACAATCAACGTCAATATCCCTACCAGTATTCGTTTAGTTCCCAATGATTCCATCTGCGGTGGCGCGGGGTGTCGCACGCGTAACATAACTCCGAGAAGCACAGTGTAAAGAAAACCGCTGGGGCTTCCGTGCCACAAAAATCCAAGTAATGCCAGGACCGCAACCGTGACGAAGGCAAGCCTCCCGATGATCTTGTGTGCGCGTTGTCCAAAGACAGCAAAGGTGCCATGACCCCCATCAAGTTGGCCCACCGGCATCAGGTTCAAACTGGTGACGAGCAGACCGATCCATGCAGCCATGTAAAAAGGATTAATAGGAGAATCAGGATTAAGTTGGACACCTAGCAATCGGGCCAGTAGGCGAAACATCAGCGGATCGTTGAAGAAAATCCCTGAGCCCAGATGTTGTGGCTGCCCAATCGAGAGAATTCCTGCGATTGCTATTGGTACTGCAACAACAAAACCTGCAATAGGACCTGCCAGGCCCACGTCGAAGAGTGCGCGTCGATTCGGAATAGGTGAACGAATCTTTATGAAAGCGCCAAAAGTACCTGCCAGAAACAGAGGCGGTGCGGGAATGAAAAACGGCAAGGTTGCGTTAATGCCATAATAGCGACATGCGAGGTAGTGGCCCATTTCATGGGAAAGCAATATAGCCAACAACGATGCTGAGAAAGTGATTCCCTGCAGCATTAGTTCGGGGTGCTTCAAGACGAAGGTGAAGAAATCAACGACAGTGTTGAAGTAGGCCACCGGAATATACAAGAGGTAATCGAGTGGCCGCGCCAATGACGGCGAAGGCGTTTCTAACTCCGGCATTACGAGCATCACACCGGACAGAATCGTTGTGATGATAGTAAAGGCGAAAAGAAGAATGTGGAATCGCCATTCTTTCCGTGTCGGGTTTAGCGATGAATTCGGGAACTCGAGAGCCGGTGAAATACTGCTAATCGATTCAGCCATGTCTTGTTTTGTTATGCGCGCGTTTGAACAATAGTCAGTATCGATAACTTAACAAGAAATCATCCGAACTGACTACCGTCTCCTGCAATTGGTTTGGCACACGAGGACTGAAACCTGACTCCCGACGATCTAAGACTTGACGAATGCTTTCAGCCCAATTCACACAATTTTTCGGTTGGTGGAATTGGAAACACAAATACAGGTTCTGGTTGCTCGTAGGTTGATTGGATAACGAGGAGTAGAACTCTCGGGGAATTATAATGTTGGAATGAATTGCGAACGAAATTTCAGCTAATCGTCGTTACCGTCTTCGTGAGCTTGTAATTCTTTGCCTGGCTTGAAACGAATGGTCTTGCCCGATGGTATTGCTACCTCTTCGCCCGTCCGCGGGTTGCGCCCGACGCCCCTTTTCCTGGGTTTGACTACGAAAACCCCAAAACCACGTAGTTCGATTCTTTCCCCCCTTGTTAACGCTTCCTTCATCGAATGGAAAAGGGCCTCAACCGCCTGTTCCGCCTTCATCTTGGGAACGCCGGTCTTATCAGCAACGCGGTTGATGATGTCTAACTTGATCACGACTCAAGAGCCTCTCTTTTTCCGTTCCGCCGGGGGCCGGACACCTCTGGGCTGTAGAGCAGGTCAGGATGATAGAGAGGGCCAGCAAAGACTGTCAAGCAATGTTCAGATAACAAATTGACACTGCACGAGTTGAACGACGCGATGCACTCGCGGCCGAGTTGCTGCGTTAGTCGACTTAATGCTCGTTTGACAAGCGCTGAACTGAAAGCTAACCTCAAATTTGCTTCCGGAAGACCGACCTTCCTGCAGCCTCGTACGCCTTTGAAAATTTATGCTTGGAATTCGAAGACGAAAGCCACCACCGTTTGGCGGTGTCCACATTGATGACGACAAAGACATTCAGGTTCATAAACCCGAAGTTTCGTCACGTGACGATCTATGGTCGGAAGCTCGTTTGTTGTTACGCGATCTGGTCTTTGCCCTGATGATCGCAGCGCTCGTTGTCGTTTTTGTTGTTCAGCCAGTGAAGGTGGAGGGCACCTCCATGTTGCCACGCCTGCACGATGGGGAACGGATCTTCGTTAACAAGCTGATCTACTACGACGACTACCGCTGGGCGCCTAAGCTTGATCGAGGCGACATTGTCGTCTTCTGGTTTCCGGAAGATCCCTCGAAAAGTTACATCAAGCGAGTTATCGGCCTTCCGGGTGACACGGTGGAGATTCACGAAGGAATAGTCCGGGTGAATGGCCGAGATCTGGATGAGACCTATCTGGATCCAAGACTTAATCTTGCTCATCGCAGTTCTGCTCCAACCTACGTCAAACCGAGTTATTACTTCGTGATGGGTGATAATCGCGACAACTCCAGCGACTCGAGAATCTGGGGTCTGGTGCCTAAAAAATATATCTACGGAAAAGCTTTGTTTCGTTATTGGCCATTGGGCGCCGCGAGCGTGATTCATCACGAGAACATTTCATATCCTGTGCCTCCCCCGGGGAGCTACAACCCGGGTGTACCGGATTTGCCATCGAATGACTCACCCGATTAGTTCAGCACTCAAACTTCTATGATCGGTTGGTTGCGGTTAGTGCTAATGATCTTCTACGCGCCCTTGCGCGGAATGCGTGAGGCTCGTGATCGAGGAGCGCTATTGCCAATCGCGCTGATAGCGCTGCTGAGTCAGATTGCTTACAGCTTTGTTTCTGCCAAATTGTCCGTCTCACCGTCCTGGAACTCGGGTCATTTAATCTGGAGAGAAGTTTTTCAGGATGTAGTGTTCATAATCCTGATTGCAGTCGTTGTTGTTCCCATCCTGACGTTTGTAGCCAATGTCTTCGACCGCCGGGGTAGCTTTCGCGTAGTGATGACACAGGAGTATGCGTCGTTTGTCGCGACAGTTCTCTATGTCATCACCGCCGCCAACATCGCATCAATTGTTGCCGCAACGTTCTTACATTTCACCGGAATACAAGCTGTGCAAGTCGCAAGTATGATCCAACAATCGGATCGTATGCGCGCGATGCTTCCTGATACGCCAGAAGCTGCGGAGGCAGCGGAACGTTTGAAGGACGCCGCAAATGTCTCGGCAATGTTCTTTCTTACCGTAAAGCTGGGTTTCCTCTGTATTGGAATAGTGCTGGCAGTGCGGGAAACGTTTCGGATCTCGACGTTGCGTTCGCTTGGCATATCAATAGTTGGCGGCGTGGGAGCTTTCTTTGTTTCGCCAATGGCGCTGTGGTTGTTTTCTGGAATATTCGGCTCGCCCTTCCTGCTGTTCTTTGTCTTTATGCTCCTGCGCGGGTATTTCGGGGAGGTCATGAGCGGCCAGCGCTCGCGGGCCAATTTCAAACAGAATCTTGAATCCGCTACTTTGAATCCAGCTGACGCTTCAGCCCACTACAATCTGGGTCTCATCCATCAAAGTCGAGGTGAACTTGACTCAGCTCGTGAAAGATTTGAACGTGCGATCAAGATTGATCCGGAAGAGATCGATGCCAGCTATCAACTTGGACGCATAGCGTGTGCGCAGAAGCGATACTCTGATGCGATTCAGCACTTCGAACAGGTGGTGGCACGAAACCCAACTCACTCGCAGCACGAAGTGTGGCGTGAAGTTGCTGCCACATACATCGCAGCGGGGCAATATGAAGATGCGAGAACAGCGCTGCAGCAGTTTTTGGAACACCGCCCTTCGGATCCCGAAGGACTGTATTTGATGGGACGCGCCCATGCTGGACTTGGCCATCAACGTGAAGCGAAGAGTTTGATGCAGCAATGTATCGAGGCCGTGAAAACAGCACCTGCTTACAAGTACCGCGCAAGTAAGCGATGGATGAACGAGGCCCAGCAGTTTTTGAAGTCGCATGCTTCGTAAGGAAGAGTTTTGAGCTTTGTTCTTTGTCGGTTTTCGCATAGCTCTTCAAGCGTGGGTTTAGCTACCCAAGCACAAAGCGCAAAGTTGAAAGTTCAAAGTTCAAAGCACCAAGCACAACCATTGCCATGTCACCAATCAAACAAACCCCTGCCCTCTTAGCTCTTGAAGATGGCCGCACATTCCGTGGTCGTTCCTGGGCTGCAGATGGAGAAGTCTGCGGCGAGATAGTTTTTAATACGTCCATGACCGGATACCAGGAAGTGCTCACTGATCCGTCCTACGCCGGTCAGATCGTCTGCATGACGTACCCACTGATTGGTAACTATGGTGTCAACGAAACAGATTCGGAATCCGCGCGACCCTGGGTAGAAGGATTTGTCGTTCGCGAGGCAAGCCGAGTGACATCAAACTGGCGCGCTGAAGAAAGCCTTGCCGACTATCTGAAGCGCTGGAACATCGTGGCGCTGGAAGGTATCGATACTCGCGCCCTCGTCCGTCACATTCGCGATAAGGGGGCCATGCGTGCATGCCTCTCGAGCATTGATACCGGCGAAAAGAGCCTTATTCAAAAAGCACTGGAATCTCCACCAATGGAGAACCGCGAACTGGCAAGTGTTGTTACAACGAAGGAAGCTTATGATTTTCCGGCGCAAGGTCAGGAGCGTCTTCATATTGTTTGTTACGACTTCGGAGTTAAAAGAAACTCGCTGCGCGAGCTGGCGCAACTTGGTGTTAGGACCACGGTTGTACCTGCTTCTACATCGGCGGCGGATGCGTTAGCTCTCAATCCGGATGGCATCTTTCTATCGAATGGGCCGGGCGACCCCGCTTCGATGAACCGTGAAGTTGAGGAGATCAAAAAACTGTTGGGAGCTAGCGTCCCGCTTTTTGGAATTTGCTTTGGTCATCAGCTGCTGGGTCGTGCATTTGGAGGAAAGACTTTCAAACTCACCTTTGGGCATCGCGGTGGAAACCAACCCGTGAAAGAAGTATCGGGTCGCCGAGTGGAGATTACTTCACACAATCACGGTTTTGCAGTGAGTGCGGAGAGTTTGCCTGCCGAAGTTGAAGTCACGCATATCAATCTCAACGACCAGTGTGTTGAAGGCATGCGTCATCGTACGCTGCCGGTGATTTCAGTTCAGTACCATCCGGAAGCAGCACCCGGTCCTCACGACGCTGAACATCACTTTAAAAGGTTTGTGGAGTTGATGGAGAAAGAAAAGATGACGTTGGGTACTCACTCTTAAGATCCGCTGAACTACCCACCCACTACCGCAGTTTGGTCCTGACTTCACGACACAGCATGTTCGTACAAGTCGGTGGAATGTCCACGTCGAATCAAGACCCAAGTCCAAGACCCAAGTCCAATTCTATTCCGGCATCTTTAATTCACCCGTAGTCAAATCAGGGCGGATGCGTGCCATTTCTTCCGGAGTAGTGTCAACGTCGGGATGATTTGAGATGTGATGATGCGGATGTACCTGCCGGGCATGTTGATCGGGCGCGAGTCTTGGCTGCTGAGTTTCTTCCGTGTCCGGCTCCGGCTTGAGAACTGCCGGCGTTGGTTCTAACAGATCAGCCAGACCTTCACTGCCTCTGTGTTCCATCCAGTGCCGAAAACTCACAGTCAGAATTGCGACAACCGGAATCGCAAGAAATATCCCGGCAACTCCTCCCAGCTCTGCTCCTGACAAGATCGCGAAGATTACAGCTAACGGATGAAGGTGAATTCCCTGTCCAATGAGACGTGGATAGATAAAGTAATCTTGAGCGATTCTTACGACGCCGAGAAAGAGCAGAATTACAAATGCGCTGACCGGACCTGCGTGCAGAAGAGCCAGCAACGACGCCATGACTGCGATAAGCAACGGACCAACCAACGGAACAAATTCAAAGACACCGGCAATAACGCCCATTACGAGACCACCAGGCAAACCAAGAAGGGTAAAACCCAGCGAGCATATAAGTCCGATCATCAAGCAAGCAGTGAGTTGCGCTCTGGTGTATGCCGCAAGCGTGGAGTTGACATCTTGAAAGAACTCATCGCCACGCCATCGCCAGCGGCCTTTCGGCAACATCTGCAAAGCCGAGCGTCGAAAACTCTCAACGTCCTTCAGCAGAAAGAACGCAAGAATTGGAATGAGGATTAACCACGGAAGAAAGGTTAGGTAAGCTAACGTTCCCGTAACAAGCTCACTCGCGACCGCACTTACTCGTTCAATCAGTCGAGGCACTGCATTGTTTGCAGCATTGACGATCGGCTCCGGCATTCGGCGCGAACGGAAATATTCGTTGAGCTGTTGTGACTTCTCACCCAGCGTTTTCCAATAAGTCTTTGCTTGATCCGCGAACCCGGGAAACTGATTACTCAAACCGGGTAACACAACAAAGATGGCCACCAGGATCGCTCCCAAGATCACCACATACGCCATGATTATGGCGACGGCTCTGGGAACCTCAATATCGAGTCGTCCGATATGCCTGGGTCGTTGCAGAAATTCCACCAGGGGCGAGACGAGATAAGCGAAGAAAATTGAAAGTACGAATAGAAGAATTACACCGGTTAGTTTGACGAGTACCCAGAGCGAAACGGCAACGGTCAAAAAAATAAAGATTATTCTGAGGATAGCGCGTGTTGGAGGGCCGGCAACTTCAACGGCTGCGCGGGCGGCAGTAGCTGCTGCTTCTTTGGTCTCTTGTGTATTCAAGCGAACTATGTGCTCTTAACTACAGTCGCGAATGTAACCGAGCGATCATCTCTTCGACTGATTTCTGTTGATTCATCGACAACTCTTGAAACTCCACGCCAAACGTATCGACTGTACCATGATGGACTACTTCTCCTCGTAAGGATAGTGAATCATCAGCATCGAGCAACAGCAGACCGAGTTGATCACCGACTTTGACGTTTGGGCAGGATGGAAGGTTCGTGACTCGCAATCCCCCGAGACTGACGTCGCCGGGTTCACCTATTCCGATCGACTCTTTCAATGTTTCATCCTCGATCGCCAGCATGAGCCGGGAGAAGACATAGTAGCGAGGATACCTTCGTCTATCGGTTGGCGGTATTCCAGGACCGTCGGGTGCTGCCATGTGTTGTGACCTCAGTGGGTTAAGTCGTCATCGTCCTCCACATCCTCATCGGATTCTGTCTCTTCTGGTGGTGGCGGTGGAGCAACGCGCGGTGCCGCAGGTTCCCAGACCAACCCCCTCCATTCATCAGTCTCACCCACCAACTGAAACGCTGCCAGCGGATGTCCCGGATTACGTTCGATGCGTAGCACTTCAGCGATAACCTGGAGCCGTTCTCCTTGTTCGCCGAGCACCTCAAGGCGCACTGTGCTACCGACGTCGGGCAACTGTCTTGGCAGGTGGACCAACGTTCCCTCCGGACCAACGTTTTCGGTCGTGCCCTCTGCAACTATGTGGGTTCCTGTCGGTTCATCCCACTCTGCTTTGACTTCAAGGTTGGCGAGATAGCGCGGTCCTGATCGATTCTCGAATTCCATGTGACGGGCCATGTTGGAACCTCCGGGGGAAGTGAGCCTTTGTGTCGAGCTTTGCACATTGAACGTAAGTTCTTAAAACCAAATCAAAGTACAAAGCTCAAAGAACCAAGTTCAAACGCATCAATTTTTATTCTTCTTCTGTTCTTAACTTCTCCAACACCGAAAAATCCTCAAGCGTACTGACGTCGCCCGCAACCGAACCACTGGTGGCGATCTCTCTCAACAAACGCCTCATAATCTTTCCCGATCGAGTCTTTGGTAAGGCGTCACTGAACCGGATATCGTCCGGTCGGGCGAGCGCTCCAATTTCCTTTACAACATGTGCTCGAAGTTCCTGATTCAAGCTGTCCGAAGGATGATGCGTGCCTTCCAATGTCACGAAGGCAACTATGGCCGACCCCTTCAAGTCGTCCGGGCGCGCAACGACGGCGGCTTCAGCTACGGCCGGGTGTGAAACCAGTGCGCTCTCCACTTCCGCCGTTCCGAGACGATGTCCACTAACATTAATGACATCGTCGATACGACCCATAATCCAAAAATATCCGTCCTTGTCACGACGGGCACCATCGCCGGCAAAGTAAATGCCCTCAAGTTGTGACCAATATTGCTGTTTGTAACGTTCATCATCGCCCCAGATGGTTCGCAGCATCGACGGCCACGGCCGTTTAATTACGAGGTAACCACCCTGGTTAGCCTCGACTGACTTGCCTTCACGAGTCATCACATCCGCGTCGATACCTGGGAAAGGTTTTGTTCCGGAACCTGGCTTAGTGGGCGTAGCACCCGGCATGGGAGTAATCATGATCGCACCGGTTTCGGTTTGCCACCAGGTATCGACGATTGGACAACGGCCTTTGCCTATCAGTTCGCGATACCACATCCACGCTTCTGGATTAATGGGTTCGCCGACGGTTCCCAGCAAACGCAGACTGGAAAGATCGTGTTTCAACGGCCATTGTTCTCCCCATTTGATGAAGGCTCGAATCGCGGTCGGTGCTGTGTAGAAGATGTTTACGCGATGACGCTCGATGATGCTCCAAAAGCGATCCGGTTCAGGAAAATTTGGCGCTCCTTCGTACATAAGTACCGTGGTGCCATTTGAGAGTGGACCATAGACAACATAGCTATGGCCGGTTACCCAACCGATGTCCGCAGTGCACCAGTAGACATCTTCATCCTTGAGATCAAACACCCACTTCGTTGTGAGATGCGATTGAAGAAGGTAACCAGCGGTCGTATGGAGAATACCTTTTGGTTTCCCGGTCGTACCCGAGGTGTAGAGAATGTAATGTGGATGCTCGCTATCCAATTCCTCTGCTGGACACTTTGCGTCAACCGTTTCCATCAACTCCTGCCACCAGAAATCGCGGCCGGCTTGCATATGAAGTTTGGAGCCCGTACGTCTCACGACTACGCAAGCCTTAACTGACGGTGTTTCTTTTAAAGCCTCGTCAACTGCAGCTTTAAGCTTAACTTCGCTGCCACGTCGCCAACCGCCATCGGCAGTAACGACCAGCTTGCAACTGGCATCGTTAATCCGATCAATGAGAGCAGAACTCGAGAAACCACCAAAGACAACGGAGTGCGTAGCACCGATTCGAGCACAGGCAAGCATTGCTATCGCGAGCTCGGGAATTAGCGGCATGTAGAGCGCAACCCGATCGCCGCGCTGGATGTTCGCGTGTTTGAGAACGTTTGCGAACTTGCAGACTTCAGTGTGCAGCTGTTGGTAAGTGAAGGTGCGTGTATCACCGGGTTCGCCTTCCCAAATCAATGCTGCCTTGTTGCGACGCCACGTGGAAAGATGACGATCTAAACAGTTGTAAGAGATATTAATCTTGCCGCCACCAAACCATTCAGCATGAGGTGGCACCCACTTCAGCACTGAATCCCACTTCTTAAACCAGTGCAGTTCCTGTTCTGCGTACCGAGCCCAGAACGCTTCCGGGTCTGTGTCCGCTTCGGAACGGAGCCGCTCAAGTTCCTCCATCGACTTGATGTGAGCGTGCTCTGAAAACGATTTTGGCGGAGGAAAAACTCGCTCCTCATGCAGCACTGAATCAATGTTGGTAGTAGCAGTTGACACGAACCCTCATTATGCCACCGGCGGAATGTTCAAACTTTACGTTGCGAGGTTGTGTACCACAGAATTGCTTGACGCGCCAACAGCCTGCCAGCAGTATTGAAGTGCATTAAAGAAACAAGACGGACGCTCCACTCAAGTCGTACCTCAATGAAAAACCTCTTCGTCGGCACAAGTGGCTATAGTTACAAGGAGTGGAAGGGAAGCTTCTATCCCGAGAAGTTTGCGGCAAAAGACATGCTGTCTTACTACGCCGAACGACTAAAAACCGTCGAACTGAACAATACTTTCTACCGCATGCCGCAACGAGCCATGATTGAAAGTTGGAGGACGCAGGTTCCACCTGACTTTCGATTCTCAGTAAAAGCGTCGCAGAGGATTACCCACTTCAAACGCCTCAACGAAGTAGCAGAAGCAACGAAGCTACTGTTCGACACGGTTTCCACGCTGGAGGATCGATTGGGTGTCGTGTTGTTTCAATTGCCGCCCAATATGAAGAAGGATATTGAAAGACTGGATTCGTTCCTGGGAATCTTGCCGAGCGATATCAAAGCCACTTTCGAGTTTCGACATCCAACCTGGTTTGATGATGAGGTGCTGGAACTACTGCGGCAACACAATCGCGCCTTGTGTGTGTCAGATACTGACGATTTACCAGCCAACACAATAGATAAGACGGCCGACTGGGGCTACTTGCGCCTGAGACGGGTAAATTACGCCAGGGAAGATCTAGTCGAATGGATAAAACGTATCAACGCCCAGAAGTGGGAAACAACCTTCGTGTTTTTCAAACATGAGGACGAAGGAACAGGACCAAAATTAGCGGCAGAGTTTATCGACTTAGCAAATGCGAAGGGAACAATGAAAAGTTAACGGGCCAGAAGGAAGATTCCCGTTCTGACCCGCTAAATTCTTAGCGCTGCTTAGAGGTAATTTGAGCTGGCCTTCCGAGGTGGCAGATTGGATCGATTGAGATTCACGCCTGGACGAAAGTTCATCTACGTCAACTTACCCTGGACTGCAGAATTAGAAATTACCGCCACATTCTTCGTGACCACAGTCGCAATCGAGTTCGATTGTGTCGCCTGTACCTTCACACGACGCACTGCAATACTTACCGCCAGGCTGGGGCGCGCAGGTACAAACGGGATTTTTACACTGGTTCTTCTGATCGTCTGCCATTGGGAGCCTCCTGAATTGTAACTAGATTGTGGGAGTAGAGTAGCACAGATCATTGGTTTGACATCAAAGCCGTCCAGGCGACGGTGATACAGATCCAGACTACTTTTCCTCCTTCTCTTTGCGTTCAAACTCAATTGCTCCAAGTGAAATCAACAACCGAACGGCGGCGCTGTGCTCATTTTCCTTGGCATACGTCAGCGCTGTCTTGCCTTCCTTGTCGCGTTGATTGATATCAGCCCCTGCTTGAATAAGCAGCCGGATGTTATTAACTAAACCATCGCCAGCTGCGAGCATCAACGCGCTTTGTCCGTCACCATTCACCGCGTTAACTTTGGCTCCCACATCTAGAAGGGTCTTCAACACTTCAGTGTTGTTGACCTTGGCTGACTCAGATAACGCCGTGTCGCCATCGTTGTCTCTTGCGTTCACCTTCGCACCTGCATTTAGTAAATCCCAGACGATATCCGTTGTGACTGATTCACCCATCATCATTAGAACTGTTTGGCCGCTACGGTCGCGAGAGTTGACATCTGCCTTGGCCCAGAGAAGAAGTTGAACCATTTCGCGATTCGCATTTCGTACGGCACATTCGAGGGCCGTCCATTCTGTTAACTGATCGCGCGTGTTGACCTCATGCCTGACTAATTCGTCCCGTACTGCATCGAGGTCATCAGCATTGGCCGCTTTTACAAGTGGATCAGTCGGCATCGCGACCATTGCCCCACCCATGAATCGTGTCGTTGTCTCTCCTGATTGGATGTCGACGGTCTCACTTATCGAGGCGATGCCAAGCGTTTGATCGATACGATTGTTATCGTTCTCGCGGAGCACAATCGTGGAAACGTCGTTGGTTGCGAAGCCGCGTGCTTCTACTTTCAAGTCGTAAGTTCCAGTCTCGACGTTGAATTTGTAATTGCCGCTGCCGTCGGAAACCGTACTGACTATCTGTTTTGTTTCCGAGTTGGTTAGCGTAACCAGCGCTCCAGGGATCACCGCGCCATTCGGGTCGAGAATTGTTCCTTGAATGGATGCGGTTCCTCCCGACAGTTGGATTTCTCGAACACGGCTTGCCGAGGCAACGGCTGCGGGATGGGAAAGCGAGGACGGTGTCGAAATCGCGGAGGCTGTCATCGCACTCGAGAGACTTAGAGTAGCTGAAAAAGCGCTCGCAGCTATCTTCGCGGTTCGCTTGCCAATCTTAACGATCACAGGCGGAGTGATCTGGGGACGAGGGTTTACGCTCGAATACTTGACGCAGAGCCGGCCCTTGGAGTTTGCGACGAGTCTCTTGATCTGTTTTCGATTCATTGTTGAGAAGTCATGAACAGAACTCTGGCAGTGAGTACAGAAACGAATCTGATTGTTTCCAATCATTGAATCCCAATCTTCGTGGCAAGGGGAGGTGATTTGAAAACGGTTCGCAAAATCGTCGCTTGACATAACAAGCTCCTTTCAATGGAAAGAACTGTCTTAGGCTTTTGTTCTTTGGTCTTTGAATCGAAATGCAGAGACACAAACACGTTCGACTAAGTCCAAAGACCCAAGGCCCAAGAACAAGGCCCGGTAAAGTTAGACTTTACCTGACCACAAATGTTCCAGGGGAGACGACCGTTTGCTTCGAGGAAGAGAACCGAGCACAGCCTACGCAGACGAGAGAGAGAAGCCATCTGCGGCTCATGGTAGCCTCCAAAAGAACCCAGCGGGTTCAGATCAACGGACACACTTCAGCATCGGGGAGAATCCGTTTTCACCACCTGGTACTACTCAATTGTTTTGTTAGTGCGTGGGCCCGGGGAGGTGTCCACTTTGAGCTTCAACCGCTGAGATGCTTTCTCTCGTACGAAGGATGGATGAGTACAAAAAATTGTACTGGACCATTTTGCTCTGAATGTCCGATATGCTTTAGCTTGTCGGAACTGCCACAGAACCCTGAGACTCCCGACAAGCTAAAGCATATCGGACATGAGGGCGAGGGCGATTGAGCCTGCGACTCGAGCGTTGTTTTCCAACAGGGCGATGTTTGCACGCAGAGTTGAACCTTCACTGCGGCGAGCCATGTGCGACAGCAAGAAGGGTGTGAGATCTCTACCAACAATGCCGTTTCGTTCAGCCTCTACCAATGCCTCATTCAATACGCTTCTCAATTGTTCGGAAGGAACTTCAAACTCTTTCGGCACGGGAACGGTCACTAGCAAAGCTGAACTGATGTTCAAGTCTCGTTGTGCTTTGAACAGTTTTGCGATCTCCGCAGGTGAGTCGACTCTGGCATCGATCGGAAGCCCACTGGTCCTTGAGTAGAACGCCGGCATTTCATCACACTGATAACCAACCGCCGTTACAGCGTGCGTCTCCAGCCACTCACGCGTTGCAGGCAAATTGAGAACGATCTTCGCGCCTGAACAGACGACGATGATTGGAGTTCGAGCGAGTTCAGGTAAGTCCGCGGAGATATCCGGCAACGAACCGCGATGGACACCGCCAATACCTCCAGTGGCAAAGACTCTTATGCCGGCGCGGTGAGCGATCCAGCATGTCGATGCGACAGTGGTTGCGCCGTGCCAGTTTTGCGCAACGGCGATCGGAATATCGCGCGTGCTGATCTTCTTGATATTACTGGCTTCGGCCAGCAACTGAAGTTGATCGTCATTCAGTCCGACGATCAACTTGCCGCTGATTATTCCAATAGTGGCTGGAACGGCGCCGACTTCGCGAACGATTGATTCGAGTCGATGTGCAGTTTCGAGATTCGTGGGACGCGGCAATCCATGCGAGATCACTGTTGATTCAAGAGCAACGATGGGCTTGCTTGCGTGAAGCGCGTAGGCAACTTCGGTTGAGATTTGAAACAGGTCAGGTGAAAGCATAATGGAATGACCGTCTATCAATTCTGCGTCTCAACACCCGCGTGTGCTCTCCTTGTTAATGTAAACACTGTGCCGCCTTCAGTGCGTTTGTCCCAGGAAATTTCCGCGTCGATCAATCCGGCGCGAGCGCGCATGTTTGCCAGACCACGACCTCCTGTGTTCCTGGTCACCATATCGAAGGCGCGGCCGTTGTCCTCCACTCTCAATGAAAAGTCGCCAGCTTCATTCGTTGTTACCAGCATCTTCACATGTCTCGCATCAGCGTGGCGCCAGATGTTATTCACCGCCTCCTGAACGATTCGATAGATCTGCATCTGCACGCTTGGAGCTAACCCACTTCGCTCTTCGATCGAATCGTCGCAGTGGAACTCGTAGTCAAATCTCTTCGCGGCAGGTGCGTCCTGAACTGCATGCGACAAAGCAAATTCAAGCGCTGCTGCAAAGCCGACATTTTGCAACACTGAAGGGCTCAGGTCTTCGCAGATACGACGTACCTCATGTGAGATGGACTCAATCTCACCCCTCAGTGCCGACGATTGAGTTTGTTCTCCATTGGGCTTGATTTGGTCGGTCAACAATGCAAGGTGTCGTAAGTCTGCGAGCGTCTGATCGTGCAGGTCTCGCGCAATCCTTCCTCGCTCTCGTTCGGCTTCGTTTGCAAGGTTGAGCCGCGCGTCAGCCAGTTCACGGTTTGCATCGACCAGTGCAGCACTCGTTGCTACGATTCTTCGCCGCTCAAGGATCGCCCAAAGCAAAGCGAGCAATGCAAGGGCGAGCAGAATCGCTAACGCAGTTGAGGTCCATGGAAACGGGGCCTTCGCCACTGTGAAAGAAAAGGAGAGTGGCTGCGACACTGTCAGATCTTTCGTAAACGCACGCGCTGAGACCGTGTACTTGCCGGGCTTTAAACCTTCCATCGTGAATTGGGAATCGCGCGACAACTTCTGTCTGACCGTGTGCCCTCCGCTGTCGACGAGCGTAAAGGCATATTGGAACTGTTCCGGAAATGTTCGACTGCTGATTGCTGTGACGTCGAGAAGTAGACTGTTCTGCGGATACTCGAGATCAAGTCCGGCTTGCAGTTCGGACGGTGCGTGAACACGTTTACTGACCACGCGCGTCGCATACAGCGTTGGTTCAAACTTTCCGGGTTCGTATCGCGCGACACCTCGATTCGTGCCGATCAGCACCGTCTCACCCTGGATCAGAACAGCAAAGACATTCTGTGAAGGAAGTCCCTGCTCTGAATCAAGCTCAGCGCTAATCGGTCCCAAAGCCGGATCCAGTCGCACGCGTAGAAGACCGTTACCTCGGGTTCCGCACCAAACCTCATTTAATGTCGACGAGTTTGGAAGGAGAAAACGTGAGTCGACGTTTGGCACAACCTGACTGCACGGGCCCTGGGCTGCGCATAAGAACACTCCGCCGCCTGTGCCGAACCACAAGGACCCGTCGGCGGTCCGAGCCATGGCGCGCACAGCTGGTCCCTTGAGTGGATCAAAAGCGGATTCTGTTTCGATCGTTTTTCCGTCCGAGGAAAACACTCCGTCTCTCGCTGTGCCAATCAAGAGTCTGGAGTCGCCATCTGCCAGAAGACTGATCACTTCGCGGTTGCTGCCTGTGGCATTCGGCCAGGCGAGACTGTTCCTGCCGTTGTCAAGATGTTCGACTCCGCGGCCGTAGATTGCGAAGTAAGTTGATCCACGAAATTGAGTAACTGCTCTAACGCTGCCTGCCGCATCAGCAGTCCCCGAGCTTGATTCAATTCGAGTAAAAGTGAGTGACTCCGGCTTCTCAGTCTTATTTGCGGCAACATAAAAACCACTCGCCGAAGCGACCAGTAGTCGTTCCTGTTTGTCTTCACTAATCGAATAGATGATATTGCGGCCGAGTTCGGCAACCGGTAACCAGGTTTTGGCCTCACCGGCGTAAACAAACAAACCACGATTTGTGCCGGCAAAGGTTCTACCGTCGGTGGTCTGAAAGAGCGCGCGAACAAAGTTACTGTCGCTGTTATCACCTATCGATTCCACACGTGGCGCATGTGGATCAAAGCGACAAACGCCCCGGTCGGTGCCAAACCAGATGACACCTTCACGATCTTCGAAGATTGCGTAGATGTGATCGGAACGGAGTCCACCAGCCGTTCCGTCGAACGTTAAACGTTGAGTTCGCTGCTTGGAAACACGAAAGACTCCTCTGCCATCGGTTCCAATCCACATCTCGTCGCCAATTGACCGCAGCGACATCACTGGACCGGTTGTGGCGTCGACCCGAGAAACCTGCGATGGTTCCTTGCCTACCAATACACCTGGTTCTTCTTTCTTGGTACGCGCTCCGACCCATAGGTCACCGTTCGAGTCGTTGAGCAGAGCATTGACGAAATAGGCGAGAGGCCTCTTCTGGGTTTCTTTTGCATTCCCATCGTCAATGCGCATGACACCACGACCGAGCGTTCCGACGAACAAATGATTGCCGGTCAAAGCCAAACTGGTTATGGCCAGCGGTCCCGGATGATCATGATCGGTACTTTGGAGTGGGGTACTTAAAAGCTGTCGAGTATTGATGACCTCAGAAGTGACGGCAGTTGGTTTTCCGTTGCGACTAAGAATGTCACTGCTGCCGGCTGTCTCAGTTACTGTCTTAACGGTCGCTTCAAAGACTTGACCTTGTTCGCTGCTGATGAATGTGTGACGCGGTTCTGGTGCGATGATCGCAGAGATCGTTTGACCGGCAGTTTCTTTGAGCGCCTCGAAGCCATTCGGCGTGTAGCGCGTGGCGCCTCCTTCAGTGCCGATCCACAGCGAGCCGTCCTGATCGGACTGCAATGCGAGTACTCGACCTGTTGGCAATGCCGGGTCGTTGATTGTTTGTGTGCGTCGTCCGTCAAACTTCGCCAGGCCAGCTTCGGTCCCAAACCACATTGTCCCGTCTTTAGTTTGCGCAATCGCGCGAACACGATCGGAAGGCAGCCCGTGAAAGAGTGTTACTGCCCCCCATTGATGAAGTCCGGTGATTGGAGTTGGTGACGGCGATGGTGAAGGTGATGGAGAAGGCGAAGCTGAAGCGACACTTTGAGTGTCGCCGGCCTGAGCGGCGGTTTTGTGGGACGAGAAGTAACCAACGCCTGCGAGAACCGTGAATCCAACCAAGAGAATGAACGAGCAGCTACGCCGTAATTGTAGGCTGGTTTTATTCTCAATTTGGTTCGACAGCGTATTCACAGAAGTTGATGAAAAGGCAAGTCAGGTACTTTCAGGTAAATCGGTATCGGATTGTCCATAAAGTCGGCGGATTTCCTGGGCTTGTGAGTTTCGAGGTCGCGGAACGTTTCAGTTGATTTGATCAAGGGTCCAGTTGAATTGTAATACCGCTGGCGAACGACGCTGATATTTCCTTCGAAGGTGTTCAGTTGTGCGTCAATTTTGGCAAGAGAACCATTTTCCCGAAAGTAGTAGTTGATGAAATGGTTCCAGTCACCCGAAGGGCTGGTGAAGTTGAACTTGGCAGCGATCACCTTTCCTTGTTTGGTCCACAAGGTCGCCATTTGGTTTAAGTTCTCGCCATTTCCGGTATCTTCGAGTTCCTTCTCACTTTTGAACTCCCTCCAAAGATCGGTTTTGTCTGTCTTGGCTGATGAGACATCACCAAAGATGCGATGCTCCTTGTTGATCTGGGTGAATCGTTCAACTTCGGCGCTATAGATATTAATCTCTGAAATGGAGTGATTTGAGGTCTGCGCTACCGCGAAACTCTGGCAGCCAGCGATGGCGCAAGATAGGAGTGCGAAATGTAATAGCAGCTTCATGAATGTTGGTGGTGAGAGCTCACAACCTACTTCTTCTTCACGGTCCCTTCGCGTTTCTGCTCTTCAGCAAACCGCTTTTGATCTCTCGCTAGCCACGCCTCAAGGTCCTGGGCAGCTTTTTCCAATTCGTCGCTATTCAACAGCCCGCGTCGCAGTGCTTCAAAAAACGCCCTTGTGCGTATGTTGTAGGCCAACTTCTCATACACTTCTTGATCGGTCCCTTCAGCAACAGCTACGAAGAGCTTTTCATACAGAGTTGCGAGTCTGCTCTCAACGCCTCGCAACGACAAACTACATTTGCGGGCGATGGCCCAGTTTGAAAGCCCGAGGGCAAGATAGTAGAGAGCCTCTGCTTCAAACTCCGTGAGCAACGGTCGCTTGAACGAATCCTTGAACGCCGGGTCGATCATGTCGGCGCCGTCTTCAAGCACCGCAGCGACAAAACGCAGAAAGCGTGACTCTGGATTGTTCTTGTGAATGAACCCGTAGGCGGGTGGTGGATCGACGGCTTTGACGATCTTGCGAATTTCGTTGATGTAAATCTCGTGAGGGAACTGTGTCCAGAAAATAATTCGCGCCGTTGGAAAGTCGCGCCAGATCGCGCGCGCAGCCTTCACGCCCGAGAGCTTCGGCATCTGAATGTCAAGAATGCAAACGTCTGGTTTTTCATGTAGCGCAATCTTTACGGTCTCCTCGCCGTCGCTGGCTTCGAAAACGGGAACGTGAGACGGGAACTCTTTTTCAAGAATCTCACGCAGGTAATGGCGCTGGGCCATGTTGTCTTCAGCAATTAGGATGGACATGTTATTTAGCGAGGGCGGCGAGCGTTTGTTTTTTAACAGAGTCGCTAGCGTACGCCTTGAGATAGTTCTTTAGCCAACTCTTCTGAGCGTGGTTGCCCCGAGTGGCCAGGTTAAGAAGTTCAGAATAATTGTACTGTAAGAAATCGAAATCGGTCATCGAGTCGATTTGGTAAACGTGAGCCATCTCGTGCTCGGTAATGCTCGAGTCGTTCGGATCGAGGACGGTCTTGCCGTTTTTAGACTTGATGAAGACAGCTGTTTGTCGCTTGGAGAACAACGGCAGGCGCTTGTCATCGGAAGTCCATGTCCAGTACTCGATGGTGAATTCAACTGTTAGTTTCGTCTGATTGCCTGCGAGTTCACACGATAGGATTCTGCTTGTAAATTCTTTTGTCGGCCAGGGGTAGAGATCACTCTGGAAACCATCACAGTTGTAAGAGGCGATCTCTTTTAGCCCATTATTTGAAATGGAGAATGCTCGGTTCAAATAGAGTGCCACGTCGCTTCCCGAAGCACTCTGGCCTTGTATCACGAGCCATGAGTGACCTCCACTCGCAAGAACGATCGACTGCGAGTCTTTGTACTTTCCCCACGCATCAACGTGGCCTAGCAGTCTCCATTTATCGTTCGTCTGACGTTTGAACACCAGATATCTGAACGATTCCGCCAGACCGTCGGCAAGCTTCAACAAGGTTTCATCGCCGGGTTCGTTATCAAGATCATAATCCTGGACGCTGGCGATACAGCCTACGCATTTGGAGAAATCTGAAATGAAATTCTGGTCAGCTTTCACGTGAAGCCGTTGCCATAATCGCGCGAGGTTGGCGAGGGGATGATCATTAATAAACCGCGCAATATCCCGTGGCGTCAGCTCCGCGCTGTCTGGATACTCGTCATCGTCTTCGTAGGGAATTGCCACACATTGCGTTGGCGGTGCAGGCGAAGGCATTGAACAGGGAGTTGTTGACTGTGGCTGTGGTTTCGGATGATTGAAACGCTTATACAGAACACTCAGCGTTAGGCCGATCGACAACGTCACAAAGGCAACGATCATTCGAAGAATCAGTCTTCTCATGAAGACAGTCTCAACCTGCTGACAAAATCACACAATGTGGCCGGCCACACATCGAAGGGGTGGCACTCCTTGGCTCCGAGTTTGAATTCACGCGTCGTCAAGCTGCTAGCAATTCATTGATCGACCCGGTTCGAAATAGTGCCATCCCTGCCATGTCGCTTGACGATCGAAATGTTTCCAGTGACTATTTACCCCGCTTTGTTATCCCCCCGAAAGGTGTCTCGATGAAAACTAAAATTGTTTTCATGGCAAATATTCTTGCTCTTGCCTTATTTGCTATCACTACAACCAACGCGAAACTAGTCATGCAGCCTCAGGGAGTCCAATCAAATCCAAAGCCGCCTCGCGATGAAAAACTGTGGCAACGCGCACTTGCGATTCATCGCAAAGCCATCGTCATCGACAGTCATAACGACATCACTACACCTATGACCAATGATGATTACGATCTTGGTGGCGAGCCGCCGGTGCCTTACCGCACGAGCCTTGATCGTATGAAGGAAGGTGGACTAACCGCCGAGTTTTTCTCCGTCTATATCAAACCCGAGTACGCTCAAGGAGGTGGGGCTGCGCGCAGAACACTGGACATGATCGACTCTGTCTATCGTGCTGTGGAACGACATCCAAACGAATTGATATTTGCGACGTCCGTAGCCGACATTCAACGCGCGAAGAAGCAGGGCAAGATTGCTGCGTTGATGGGAATTGAGGGTGGCCACGCGATTGAAGACTCATTGGCTACTTTGCGGGAGTTCTATCGACTTGGCGTTCGCTACATGACGCTCACATGGAATAACACAAACAATTGGGCCGATGCCGGTCGTGGTGAAAAGAAGCACAACGGTCTGAGTGACTTCGGCAAAGACGTAGTGCGCGAGATGAACCGTCTGGGAATGATGGTGGATGTTTCACACGTGTCGGATAAAACCATGAGTGATGCACTAGACGTTTCACAGGCGCCGATTATTGCCTCTCATTCTTCCGCCCGCGCACTCAGCAATGTTCCGCGAAACATCCCGGATGATTTGCTAAAGAAGATTGGCGATAAAGGCGGTGTCATTCAGGTCAACTTCTACAGCGGGTTTGTTGATACCGATACAGTTTCTCCGCAGAGTGAGGCACGTGATGCGCGCCTGAAGGCACAACAGGACGCCATTAACGAGAAGTACAAAGACGATCCTGAACGGCGAGGGGAAGAAAGTGACAAGCTCGAAGCCGCAAATCCATTACCCCCATTGCCGATTTCGAAATTGATTGATCACATCGATCACATCGTGAAGGTTGCAGGTATCGATCACGTTGGAATCGGGGCAGACTTTGATGGTGCCAACGACATGCCGGAAGGCGCTCGAGATGTTTCTATGCTTCCGAATATCACTTACGAATTACTAAAACGTGGTTATACCGAAAAGGACATCCGAAAGGTACTTGGTGAGAACTTGTTGCGAGTGTTCGGTGAAGTCGAGCGCGTGTCGGTTGGCATGAGTAAATCGATCAGTGGAGATGGAAGCACACGTAGGATAAATAGGTGATAGGTAGGTGGGCGTTAGAAGAACCATTGGTCATTTTCCGTTTATCATTTCTCATTTTCCATTTGTGAAATGGTGGGCGCTTTTTAACCTCAGGTTCAGCTGGTCAAGAGAAGTTTGATCAAAGCGCTATTATGAAAGACCAATGACACCAGCGGGAATCTACATCCATATTCCTTTCTGCAAATCGCGTTGTTCGTACTGTGATTTCGCCACCGGAATCTATGAATCGGAGCTGGCCGAACGGTATGTTGACGCATTAGTTCGTGAGATAGCCGTGAGTCCTAATGGGTCCCAACGGGTTGATACGATCTACTTTGGTGGCGGCACACCTTCGATGCTTTCGCCGAGTCAGATCGAGCGAATAAATGAGACGGTAAACGACTCCTTTGCCGTGGATTCGGCCGCAGAAGTTACGATGGAGATCAATCCGGGGAGTGTTACTGCGGAAAAGCTGGTCGCGTTTAGAAATAGCGGAGTGAACCGAGCGAGTTTTGGCGCCCAGACTTTTGACGACAGAGAATTGGCCAAGCTCGGTCGCTCGCATACGTCAGCAGACACGATGAAGACATTTGAGGCCCTTCGTACGACAGGTTTCACAAATATCAACTTCGATTTGATCGCAGGTCTACCCGGACAAACTATGTCTGGCTGGCAGCGAAACGTTGAACTCGCTTTCGCTTTGAGGCCGGAACACTTGTCCTTTTATTTGTTGGAGGTTCACTCAGGGACTCCGCTCGCGCAACATATCGAGCGTGGAATTCAACCGGAGCCGGATGATGAGTTAGCAGGCGAGATGTACGAGTGGATGCTTGAGCGTGCTTGTGAAGCTGGATATGAGCACTACGAGATCTCGAATCTCTGTTTACCGGGACTAGAATCACGACACAACACGAAATACTGGACGGGTGCGGGATACTACGGGTTCGGTTGTTCAGCACATTCGTACGATGGCCGAAAAGCTCGATGGTCGAATGAGCGCGACGTCAGTAAATATGTAGAAGCGATCGAGAACGATGGGTCTGCGGTTGTCGAACAGCACGAACTCAACGAAGCTGAACTTCGATCTGAAGCTGTATTTCTGGGAATGCGTTTGATGCGTGGTGTCGATGCTCGAGCTTACGAGGCATCGTTTGGAGTTGATCTGCGTGACGAACACAGCGACGACTTGAACAGATTTCGTGAAGCTGGTCTGATTGAGTTTGACGGCGACCTGATTCGTCTGACACGCGCTGGTGCGTTGATGTCGAATGAAGTCTTTGCGAGCTTTGTGTAGCGAGGTCTTACAAAGAAAACCAAGACCAAAGACTCAAAACCGCGACAAGCTAAAGCATATCGGACATACCCATGCCGCCTTTAATCATCGCCATTGACGGCCCATCCGGTTCGGGTAAGTCGACGCTTGGTCGCATGCTATCGCGCGCGCTAAATCTTCTGTACATCGACACCGGATCTATGTATCGGGCGGTCGCCCTCTCGGTAATCGAGAATCGAATTGA
>DATEXA010000069.1:0-2350 GCA_035257465.1 Pyrinomonadaceae bacterium
CCGACCCTGAAAGGGTCGAACCGTGTGACATTTGTTTGACCCATTCAGTGTCAGATTAATTGGTAAATGTTATCCGGGAACGTTGCACCTTCGCGCTCGCCCCCCGGCTATTAACTTTGGTCCCTTCAGGACCTGATCAGATCGCCCAACAATGTCCGCACAACGGTACAACTCATTCGCTGAATTCTGGCCGTTCTATTTAAAGGAACACAGTCGTCCGGGCACTCGGCTACTCCATCTGATCGGAACGACGACTGGAGCTATTGTGCTTGTTTACTTCATCGCCACTGGAAGATGGTTTCTATTTCCATTGAGTTTGATCCCTGGATATGCAGGCGCATGGCTGGGACACTTCCTGATTGAAAGAAACAAACCAGCGACATTCCAGTATCCACTGTGGTCGTTTCGCGGCGATTGCAAGATGATCGGGATGATGGTTACGGGAAGGATTAACAACGAGGTGAAGAAGGAATTTCCAAAGACCCAAGTCCAAAAACCCAAGACCTAAAACCCAACGCAACAAGGACACGAATTTGAGAGGCAACATCCCCATCCCTGACATTCCCCACGGCGAGGATCTCTGGTTAATGGTGCTCGTTAATTCCGTCCGTTCGCGGCGCACCCAACAAGGTCGACTCTTTTACGACGCCGTCGGCCGAAATCCCACCGGAATAATTCCGCTCAAAGTGTGGGGTGAAGTTGTGGAAGCGCAGGGTGAACTTAAAGCAGGTCTATGGGGAATTACCGGACGACTCGAAACCTTTCAAGATCGCGCGCAGTTCGTTGTCGCCGAGTACCGGCCCATCACGGTCGAACAATACCGTGAGCACCTCCAGTCAGATCCAGTCTTGCCTCGCGCGTACACCTTTGACATTGAGACTCTCACACTGCCCGACTTTCGTGAACGTGTTGGTCCCCAACTAGAACGGCTATTCAGACTTGGCAATATGCGTCTCGAACAGCAACAACGTTACCTCGACGACATCGCTGCCGAAGAAGAACGTTGCTATTCACTCGGTTCACTCAACGCGGCGTCGGGACGTGTGCTGTCAATCGCGGTTCACGTGGGCCCGATTCCCGGTCTCGAGTTTGCTGGAATGGAACAGCCGTCAACCGAACACGTCTTTGGTATTGATGCTGATGGTTTCGAACAGGGAGAACGGCGAGCGCTGGTTGACTTTCTCTCACTCATGAAAGATTTCGACAACGAATCTGATGAACTGGTCGGTCATAACATCCTGGGGTTTGATTTGCCCTTCATCTTTCAAAGATGCCTGGTACAGGGCATTGCAGTTCGGCCTTTCGTGAACCTTGGTGAGTACACCGTTCGCGGCGTCTTCGACACGATGCATCGTTGGTGGCTGGGTGCGAAGCGTCACGTCAGCCTCGACGACCTTGCCTGGGCATTAAGCATCGAATCGAGCAAGACATCCGAAGTGGAAGGCAGCAAGGTCTTTGATCTCTATCAAGCCGGTAAGCTCGATCTAATTCGCGAATACAACCTCAACGACGTCCGCGTAACCCGAAAGGTCTATGAGCGGATGGTTGCAAGTTTTGGAAGATAGTCAGTGGTCAGTAGTCAGTTGTCAGTGTACGCATCGACTCTCTATCAGCGATTATGCATTGCCCTTCCTGCGGAAAACCTGCCACATCCGAACAGCAGTTCTGTCGGACCTGCGGGATGAATTTGGAGGCGGTTGACAAACTCGTTGCCAGTCACTCGGCATCGCCAACGGAAGTTCAAAAGAAAATCGCTCGCGCCGACGCCGAAAAAATTGTTGTGCGTCAGATGTTCAATTGGATCACCTGGGGAATGATCGTTTTTGGAATTGGTGTTCTCCTGCTCGTAATTAACAAGTCGTTTGACATGGGCGCATGGATTAAGCTGACTTCCACCTGTCTGATGCTCGGCGGAAGTGGTATTTGCGCAGCAGGTATCCTCAATAGCATTCGCAAAGGCACTCAGCTATCAGCAGGTCGTGAAACCCGCGAGTTTCGAGAACCAGTTGAGACGAAGACCTTAGCGGCCACAAATTCTTTCCCTGACGCACTCCAGAGTATCACTGAGCGCACCACGGAATTACTTTCCTCAGAAGACTCACAACGGAAGAACGGGGCGTAACCTAAAAAGTGGCACAGACTTCAGTCTGTGTTTTCAGGTTTTCTTATTTACGTGTCACCTCATGGTCTCACAAGAATCTTCTGCTCATCCTCCGCGTATCCTCAGCGAGCAAACGATCAACTTTTTGTTTTCTTGGCAAGATTCTTGGTTTGCGCGCAGTCTGGTTCTCTGCCCGCGGAGCGGGCTAAAGCATATAGCCTAGGGTGGAGCGAGGTTCCGCGAGCGGAA
>DATEXA010000070.1:0-3604 GCA_035257465.1 Pyrinomonadaceae bacterium
ATCGGCTACGGTATCCGCTACGAATTCGGCATCTTTAGCCAGGTGATTAGAGATGGTTGGCAGGTGGAAATTGCCGACAAATGGTTGCGTCTAGGCGACCCCTGGGAGATTGCTCGTCCCGAGGCAACCGTCGAGGTTAAATTTGGCGGCCGTACCGAAGCTTACACCGACGATCAAGGCCGTTATCGTGTGCGTTGGGTTCCTGCGCAGGTAGTTAATGGGATTCCCTACGATATGACTATCCTTGGCTACAACGTGAATACCGCCAATACGCTGCGCCTGTGGAAGGCGGAAGCACGCGAATCCTTCGATTTTCAGGAGTTCAATGTGGGTGACTACTACGGTGCGGTTCACGACAAGGTGGTGACGGAAAACATCACCAAGGTGCTTTATCCAAACGACGAACACATTGAAGGCAAACAACTGCGCCTTGAGCAACAGTATTTGTTCGTGTCCTGCTCCCTGCAGGATATGATCCGCATTCACCTCCGCAGAGGGAATAACATGGCCGATTTCCACGAAGCGTTTGCAGTGCAACTCAATGATACCCATCCATCGATCGGGGTTGCCGAACTCATGCGGTTGCTGGTGGATGAGCATCAGATGGATTGGGATGCGGCTTGGGCCATTACCAAGAAAACGTTCGCCTATACCAATCACACGCTACTGCCGGAAGCTCTGGAGAAGTGGCCGATCAGCTTGTTTGGTAGCCTCTTGCCCCGGCATCTGGAGATCATTTACGAGATCAATCGTCGTTTCCTGGAGCAGGTGCGCCTCAAATTTGGTGACGACCCAGCGCGCATCGCTCGAATGTCGCTGATTGATGAGAGCGGCGAACGATACGTCCGGATGGCTTATCTTGCCACAGTCGGTAGCCATAAAGTTAATGGAGTGGCCGCGCTACATTCCCAGCTTCTCAAGGAGACAACCCTGCACGACTTCTTTGAGCTCTGGCCTGAGAAATTTCTTAACATCACCAATGGCGTTACTCCGCGCCGATTCATGGTATCGAACAACCCTCGGCTGGCGAGTCTGGTTAGCGGGAGAATTGGTGATAGCTGGATCAAAAAGTTGGATGACCTCCGCCAGCTCGAAACCTTTGTGGAGGACGCCGACTTCCGCAGTGAGTTCCAGAAAGTCAAACAGGCAAATAAGCAGGACCTAGCTGCCTACATTCACGCGCAGACCGGTATTGCGGTGAATCCGGAATCTATGTTCGATGTACAGGTGAAACGCCTGCATGAATATAAGCGGCAACATCTGAATGTGCTGCATATCATCACGCTGTACAATCGCATTAAGCACGATCCGAAAACTGATGTCGCGCCTCGCACCTTCATTTTTGGTGGCAAAGCGGCCCCAGGATACTTCATGGCCAAGCTCATCATCAAGCTGATTAACTCAGTAGGAGAAGTGGTCAATAGCGATCCCGATGTAGGTGGACGCCTCAAAGTTGTCTTTTTACCTAACTATAACGTTAAGCAAGCTCGATGGATCTACCCTGCAGCCGATTTATCTCAACAGATTTCGACGGCGGGCTACGAAGCGTCCGGTACCAGCAACATGAAGTTTGCGCTGAACGGAGCTTTAACGATTGGGACGCTGGACGGTGCCAACATTGAAATCCGGCAAGCAGTTGGAGACGAGAACTTCTTTTTGTTTGGATTAACTGCGGAAGAAGTTCGAGCTAAAAGAGCGGCCGGCTATCATCCGTGGGATTATTACCAATCTAACCCGCATCTGCGCGAAACGATCGACCAGATAAATTCTGGACGATTTTCTCGAGGTGACACCAACTTGTTTAAGCCGCTGGTAGATTCTCTGATGAAATACGATTCATACCTGGTTTTCGCGGATTACCAAGCGTATGTAAATTCCCAAGAGCAGGTTAGTGAGGCTTATAAGGATAGAGACAACTGGACTAGGAAGTCCATTCTCAATACTGCCCGCATGGGCAAATTTTCATCTGATCGGGCGATTCGAGAGTACTGCGAGAAGATCTGGAATGCCAAGCCAGTCAAAGTCGAACTCGAACAATTTGTTTAGAGCGATTCCGTGGGAAGTCGGGAACGCCAAAAGAGTGGTGGGTAATTAAGTCCGCTTTAAATGGTTTTTCATGTATGTCTCTTTGTTGTCGAGAGTGACATACGTCAAGCTAGCCGCTAGGACTGCCTTCAAAAATTACCACAGAGTGTGGCTCCACCCGCCACATCATCGAGAAAACTGCCAGTTGATTTTCTCGTGGGAGAATGCCGGTAGTCGCGCGGTCGGAAGTATCGACGACTGGATACCACTTTCTGCCTGGTATTGGCGGCAACTGCGCGTCCACCGCTACGCCGGCCATGTTGAGAATCACATGAAGGTCTTCTTCGTTCGCAGAGAGACCAGCGATGGTGAAGGCAAGGAATTGGGTCGTGCTGTCGTGCCACGTCGGCTCGTTTAACCGTGCTCCGTGCCACGCGATATCCGGAATATCCCGGCCTGGCACAGGCTTACCGGTAAAAAAAGCGTTGTGCATGAGGCTGGCATGGCCTCGGCGCAGTGCGATCATACCTCGCACGAACTCGAGCATGTCGCGCTCCGTTTCAAGCAGCCTCCAATCAAGCCAGGAAAGCTCGTTGTCCTGGCACCAGGCGTTGTTGTTCCCGAGTTGGGTTCGCCAGATTTCGTCACCGCCCATTAGCATTGGCACGCCACGGCTGACCATCAGGATCGCAATGAAGTTCTTGGCCTGACGGCGACGGAGAGCGACCACCGCAGTGTCATCCGTCTCGCCTTCAATCCCGCAGTTCCAACTCAGGTTATCGTTGGTGCCATCCCTGTTGTCTTCGCCGTTGGCCTCGTTGTGCTTATAGTTGTAACTGACAAGGTCACGAAGGGTAAAACCGTCGTGGCAACTGATGAAGTTAATACTGTTGGCCGGTAATCGTCCGTCATCAGCGTAGAGATCGCTGCTGCCGGCAACGCAGGTGGCTACTTCGCTGATGATTCCGCGATCACCCCGCAAAAATCGCCGGATCACGTCGCGGTAACGACCGTTCCATTCGCTCCACGAAAGTCCAGGAAACGCACCAACGTGGTAGAGACCTCTAGCGTCCCAGGCTTCAGCGATGTATGGCACCCGAGCGAGCGTCCGCGAAAGTTCGATGTTCCACGGCAGCGGTGGATTCGCCAACGGCGCCCCGTCTTCTCCACGCACGAAAACGCTGGCCAGATCGAAACGGAAACCATCAACTCCCATCTGCTCCACCCACCACTCAAGACAGTTAACGATAAAGCGCGTTACAATGGGATGGTTGCAATTGATCGTGTTGCCACAGCCCGAGAAATCGCGGTATTGGCGCCGGTCAGCCGGATCGAGAAGATAGAACACGTCGTTGGCTAGCCCTTTGAAGTTGATGATGGGCCCATCTGCTCCACCCTCGGCAGTATGATTGAAAACGACGTCCAGAATAACTCCGAGGCCGGCGGCATGCAGCGCCTTCACCAGTTCACGAAATTCATTCTGATGAGTCCCTCGGTCGGGTGTCACACAATAGTGTGGATGCGGACTGTAGAAACTGTGCGGGCTGTAACCCCAGTAGTTTCGCAGATTCCGAGCCTC
>DATEXA010000071.1:0-12310 GCA_035257465.1 Pyrinomonadaceae bacterium
CACGAAAACCGCGCGCCCCTGCCGACGATTGGGCAATCAAATTACCCTCGAGATCAGTAATCGAAATCATCGTGTTGTTGAACGATGCCGCGATATGGACAATGCCATTCGGTACATTCTTTTTTTCTTTCTTACGAAAGACCTTCTTCTTACCACCAGCTTTTGCCATAAACTTTGCTCTTTATTCTTCGTTCTGCTCTTCGCTTTGCGCCTCGCGAAAGCTCCACCTACGGAGCTCTAAGTTAAAACTCTACTTCTTGCCGGGAGCTTTCTTCTTAGCGATAGTCGCACGACGTGGGCCCTTGCGAGTGCGAGCATTGGTATGCGTTCTCTGGCCACGAACCGGCAGCGCACGGCGGTGACGAAGTCCACGATAACAACCGATATCCATCAGACGCTTGATGTCCATTTGAACTCGCTTGCGGAGATCACCCTCAATCTCTCCCTGGGCCTCAAGGACACCGCGTATCCGACTTAACTCGTCCTCAGTCAAATCTCGAACACGGGTGTCAACGCTCACATCCGCCTCTTTCAAAACGGAATTCGAGCGCGACCGTCCAATACCGTAAATATAGGTCAGTCCAACCTCAGCTCTCTTATTTGGCGGAAGATCCACCCCAGCTACACGTGCCATTTCAATCGCTATCCTTGTCTCTGTTTATGTTTGGGGTTCACGCAAATCACCCGGACCACCCCTTTGCGATGGATGATTTTGCACTTGTCGCACATCTTCTTTACTGACGCACGGACTTTCATTACTTAACCTCTAATCTTCGAATATGCTTACTTGTATCGATATGTAATTCTGCCGCGATTAAGGTCATACGGAGAAAGTTCTACCAAAACGCGGTCGCCGGGAAGAATGCGAATAAAATGCTTGCGCATTTTCCCTGATATGTGCGCAAGCACCTGGTGCTGGCTCTCTTCCAACTCAACCCGAAACATAGCGTTTGGCAAAGTTTCCAGCACCTTTGCCATTACTTCTATCGCTTCTTCCTTCGCCATACCCTCTTAGGTTGAAATTTTGTCGTGCCGACAAACTGCGAATAATAACACGCAGATCTACCTTTGCCAAGCTGAGGTGCGACTATCAGTTACAGGCGGCCGAATATGGTGTTGAGCCTTGTTCGACAAGCACGCGCGTTAATACTTCCGGACCATCATCAGTTATCGCAATAGTGTGTTCAACGTGCGCGCTCGGTTGGCCATCCATCGTTACCACTGTCCAACCGTCGGACAAAACCTTAGTAAAATGAGTGCCCTTGTTGACCATTGGTTCGACGGCGAAGACATATCCCGACTTGATCTTGGGTCCGTGCCCCGGTTTGCCGTAGTTTGGAATCTGCGGGTCTTCGTGCATTCGACGGCCAATGCCGTGCCCAACATAGTCACGAACTACCGAATACCCATTAGCCTCGGCGTGCTGCTGGACTGCCCATCCGATGTCACCCAGGTGGTTGCCGGGTCGACATTGCTCAATGGCCAATTCGAGACATTGCTCGGTGACCGTAATCAGTTTTAGGCGATTCTCGTCGACGGTACCTACAGGTACGGTCGTCGCCGTATCCCCGACAAATCCTTCAAGAGTAACGCCGCAATCAATGGAGAAGATGTCCCCTTCCTTCAGCTTGTACCCCGAAGGAAAACCATGAACGACCTGTTCGTTAACTGAAGCACAGATGGAGTAAGGAAAGCCGTTATATCCCTTGAATGTCGGAATAGCACCGGCGTCCCGAATCATCTTCTCGGCTACGTGATCGATTTCAATAGTTGAAATTCCAGGCTCTACAAGGGTCCGCAGGTGCGCCAACACTTGTCCGACAAGCTTGCCTGACGCACGCATCTTCTCGATTTCCTTCTTGGACTTTCCAATAATCATTCCGTTTCAACTGTTCACTATTGCGTCAATATCCGCGTGGATAGCCTCACTATCGCGCTCGCCATTTACTGTCCTCAACCGATTAGCCCGTCGGTAAAAATCCAGCAGCGGCCTGGTTTGCTCCTCATAAGTTGCCAGGCGAGCACGCACCGTTTCCGGATTATCATCTGCGCGATGCGTTAATTGTACGTCTGGATGATTGTCGCAAACGTTGTCATGTTTAGGTGGCTTGAAATAGATATTGTAAATCTCGTTGCAAACCGGGCAGCTTCGTCGACCCGTCATCCTTCGCTCAAGGAGTTCGGGCGAAACCTCGATCAAGATAGGAACGATCTCTTTATTTTGTTCCTGAGCAAGAACCTCCAAACTTGCAGCCTGTGCCGGGGTGCGGGGGAAGCCGTCAAGAACATAACCGTTTCTACAATCCTCCTGACTCGTTCGCTCTCTGACTAAAGCAATTGTCAATTCATCCGGGACCAGTTGTCCCTTCTTCATGATCTCGCGCACTTCCTCAGCCAACGGTGTTTGGGCACCCTTCAAGCCGCGAAAAATATCTCCAGTGGAGATTTGCGGAAGATTCAATCGGTCTTGAAGCAAGCGCGCCTGAGTGCCCTTGCCGGCACCAGGCGCACCCATCAGAACTATAATCTTGTTCATACGCGAGAGACTTTGCGGTTCAGGATTTGATAGCCGGTAACGCCCACGTTACAAAACCCGAAACCTAATTCCAGATCAGGCCCTTCTACCGCGCAGTCGTCCGCCACTGCTAAGAAACCCTTCGTAGTTCCGCATCACAAGTTGCGCTTCGATTTGGGATACAGTGTCCATCGCAACACCGACAAGGATCAGTAAACTCGTGCCACCAAAATAGAACTGATAATTCATTCCGGTGAGCATCCACGACAAACCGGGGATGGTAGTGACAAAATTCTCAAGCCCTGGGCCAATCCATGGAAGCCTTCCAATCTTGTATCCGCTCAGCATGAACTGCGGAATAAACGCGACGAGAGCCAGGTAGATTGCGCCGACCGTCGTCAATCGCGTCAAGATCGAATTGAGATACTCCGCCGTTGCCCTCCCTGGTCTGATGCCAGGCATAAACCCACCGTGCTTGCGCAGGTTGTCAGAGACTTCTTCGACATTGAATACAATCGACACGTAGAAGAACGTGAAGAAGATGATCAGCGAAAGGAAGATCAACTCGTAGTAAGGATCACTCGCATGAAACGTTTGAAAGAAACCGTAGATCTTTGCCCACAAGGAGTCAGCCTTACTCGGATCAGGTGGAAACGCCGCGAACAAACTCTGTGGCATCGACAACACCGACGACGCAAAAATCACGGGGATAACGCCGCCCATGTTGATTTTCAAAGGCATAGTCGTCTGCTGTCCGCCAACGATTTGGCGACCCACATGTCTCTTCGCATAGCTGACCGGGATCTTCCTGCGAGCCGCCTCAACAAAGACTATGAAAGCAATGATCGCGATTAGCGCGACCACCATTGCGATCACACCAATCGTTTCCATCGTATCGCCGCCGCGAACTCGCTCAAACACTTGCTGCACACCACGTGGCAAACCAATCACGATACCCGCAAAGATTAGGAGCGAAATTCCGTTGCCGACTCCTCGTTCAGTGATTTGTTCGCCCAACCACATGACGAAGATCGTTCCGGTCGTCAGTGTTAGCACAGTAGTCAGTAAGAATCCCCACGTCGGCGCGCCAACTCCATTCACCTGCAGCCAATGTGCTACAAATGAAGTTTGGATACCTGCCAAGCCGACTGTTAAGTATCGGGTCCACTGATTAATTTTCTGTCGACCCATCTCGCCTTCTTCTTGCAGTTTTTTCAATTGCGGCGAGACGACGGTCATTAGCTGCAAGATGATGGACGCCGTAATATACGGAGTAACACCCAAAGCAAAGATCGAAATCGTTCGGAAGTTGCCACCCGAAAACAAATCCAGCACACCAAGGAGCGTTCCAGCCACGTCACGCCAAACCTGGTCGAGTCGTGCCTTGTTGATTCCTGGGGCGCCAACGTGCGCACCTAACCTGTATACGGCAAGCAAGCCCAGCGTAAAGAAAATGCGCCGGCGTAGATCCGGCACATTGAACATATTTCGAACGGCAGCTAGAAACTTTTCCATCTCACTCCTCTGGTCGACGTTTCCAAACTAACCTGCAATCTCCACGACTGCACCACCCGCTTTTTCAATCTTCTCGCGAGCGCTCTTGGTGAAGCGATGCGCTGAGACGCGTAGCGGTTTTGATATTTCGCCATTACCCAGCACCACAACGTCGTGCTTAGCTTTCTTGATGATGCCGCGGTTATGCAAAAGCTCCGGAGTGATCTCCTCATCAGCGTTGAAGTGCTTGTCGAGCGCAGCCAGACTAACCTCCAGCCACTTCTTCTTAAAGATGTTGGTAAAACCGCGCTTTGGCAGACGCCTGTGCAAAGGCATCTGTCCGCCCTCAAATCCAATCTTGCGCGAATAACCAGAACGAGACTTTTGTCCCTTCTCACCTCTGCCGGCAGTTTTGCCCAAGCCCGACCCGGGACCTCGACCAACTCTTTTCTTTTTGTGGATTGATCCCTTTGCCGGGCGAAGACTGTTAAGACTGATAGCCATATCTACTCCGATTTCTGCTTTGCTTTGCTCTACTCGACAATTCGCAACAAGTGGGGAATCTTCGCCACTGCACCGCGCATAGAATCCGTGTCGGGGCGCTCAACCACCTGATTAAGTTTAGTGATACCGAGACTGCGAACTACGTCCTTGTGCTTCTTCGGCGCAGCAATGAAGCTCCGGTAGTACTGGATTCTTATTGTGCCTGCTTTCGCCTGGTCGCTTTTCTTACTTCGCTTTTCAGCCATAACACCTCGTCTGATTACATTTCCTCAACTTGTTTACCACGCAGCCGCGCCAGCTCCATTGGATCTTTCATTCGCAACAACGCATCAAAAGTTGCTCGCACAACGTTGTGTGGATTCGTCGAACCAAGCACTTTAGTACGCACGTCACGCACACCCACAGCCTGCATAACAGCTCGCACGGCACCCCCAGCAATCACGCCCGTGCCTTCAGATGCGGGCTTCACCATGACTCGACCGGCGCCATACTTGCCAATGAGCTGGTGCGGCAGAGTGTGTTCGATCAAAGGCACACGAATAAGATTCTTCTTGGCGGCTTCGATGGCTTTCTTGATCGCCAGCGGAACTTCTCGAGCTTTGCCGGTGCCAAAACCAACGTGGCCGCCTTCATCACCGACGACGACGAGAGCAGCGAAAGAAAGGTTCTTACCACCTTTAACTACTTTCGTGACGCGGTTGATTGAAATAACCTGATCTTTCAGGTCCAGTCCCTGCGCGGGAATACGTGCTTTGGGTTGTCTCATGAATATTCTTTACTGTTACGATACTTTAGTTTTCTTGCGCGGCTTCTTCTCAGCTACCTCTTCAGGTGCTGCTTCTTGGTTCGCTTCTTCTGCGGCTGCCGATGCTTCATTCTTATTCAAGCCGGCTGCTCTCGCAGCGTCCGTGAGAGCCTTAATCCTTCCATGATAGAGATAGCCACCACGATCAAAAACAACCTGTTCAATACCCTTTGCGATCGCTCGCTCCGCTATCGCCTGACCAATGCGTCGCGCGGCGTCAAGATTTCCGCCGGTGTTTCCGCGCAAATCCTTCTCGATCGTAGAAGCTGATACCAACGTTTGTCCTTCGCGGTCGTCGATCACCTGAGCATAGATGTGATTCAGGCTGCGGTAGATCGCGAGCCGGGGTCTGTCGGTACTCCCTTTCACCTTGCGACGAATGCGTTGGTGAATCGCATTTCTAACAACTGCTCTATTAGTGTTTGGCATCTCTTCCTCATTTCCGATTGCCTGCCCTGAAATCTGCAATCGGCAATCTACAATTACTTCCCTGTCTTCCCTGGCTTCAACTTGATCGGCAGATCTGCGTAGCGAACGCCCTTACCTTTATAAGCGTCGGGCTTTCGCAGCTTGTGCATTTCAGCGGCCACTTGCCCAAGTTTTTGCTTATCGATACTCGTCAACGTCAACGTCGTCTGGTATTGCTGAATGCTTCCCTTCGTCGTTAGACGTTCAGCTTTTGCATCAACTTCAGGCGGCAGAGGAAACTCGATTGGATGTGAATAGCCAAGTGAAAAGAGAATTTTCTTTCCCTGGACGTCAGCTTTGTATCCCACGCCGACTACATCCATCTGCTTACTGAATCCCTGAGTGACACCAACGACTGCATTGTTCGCCAACGCTCTCGCTAGACCATGCAGAGCTGCATCGTCATCAGATGTTCTCTCGGCTCGCAACTCTTCGCCCTCGAGTTTGAAATTGATACCGGCGGGAATCGGAGTTTTCAAAGTACCCTTCGGCCCTTTTACCTCAAGCTCCTGCTCACCGACGGTGACACTTACACCCTTTGGCAATGTAATCGGCTTTTTTCCTATACGCGACATAAGGTCATTTCCAATCTCCGATTGTTGATTGCCAATTCGTTACGCTGACGCCATTCAATCGGCAATTGGCAATCGGCAATCTCAATAAATCTGCGCCAACAGTTCTCCGCCGATATTCTCTCGACGAGCAGTCTTACCACTCATCAATCCCTTCGACGTTGACACGATGTTGATACCGTAGCCACCGAGTACCTTCGGTATCTCACCCGAGCCAACATAAACACGACGACCGGGGGTGGAAACTCTCTGCAGATACGTGATCGAGGATGTTCCGCGAGCATCGTAACGAAGGAAGATTCGAATGGTCCGCTTCAACCCCTCGCCTTTGATGACGAAGTTGTTGATGTAGCCCTCCTCCTTCAGGATGCGGGCAATCTCAAGTTTCAGCTTCGAAGCCGGGATATCGACGCGCGAGTGTTTCGCCGCAATCGCATTGCGGATTCGTGTCAACATATCGGCGATAGGATCAGTCATGTATTAACTCCATTGATTGCCGATTTCCGATTGCCGATTTCCGATTTTGCGAATCGGCAATTGGCAATTGGCAATCGGAAATATTCTTACCAGCTCGACTTAACGACGCCAGGGATCTGACCCTGGAGCGCCAACTCGCGGAAACAGATGCGACACAGGTTGAACTTGCGTAAGTAAGCCCGGGGCCGCCCGCATCGTTTGCACCGCGTGTAGGCACGCACCGAGAATTTCGGTTTACGCTCCGACTTCGCAATCAGTGATTTCTTTGCCATAGATTTATCTTTGTTCTTCGTGCTTCGTACTTTGTGCTTTACGATTTTATTAGTCTTCACTCGGTACCAAGTGCTAAGTACCAAGCACAAAGGTCTAATTCCTAAACGGCATCCCCATCGCTTTTAACAACGCCCGCGCCTGCTCGTCATTTCGCGCTGTTGTCACAATAGAAATGTTCATACCTCGCAGCTTGTCGACCTTGTTGAAATCGATTTCCGGAAAAATCAACTGCTCGCGAATACCAATTGTATAGTTCCCTCGACCATCGAAAGCCTTGGGTGATACACCTCGAAAATCCCTGACTCGCGGCAGCGCTACCGACATCAACCGATCAAGAAATTCATACATGCGGTCTCCGCGCAGGGTCACCACAACACCAATCGGCATTCCCTGTCGCAACTTAAAAGAAGCGATCGATTTTTTAGCCTTGGTGATCACGGGTTTTTGGCCCGTGATAGCTCTCAACTCATCCGTAGCTGTATCGAGTATCTTCGCGTTGGCGATTGCTTCTCCCATTCCCATATTGAGAACTACTTTCTCAATGCGTGGAATGGCCATCGGATTCTTGATACCGAATTCCTTTGCAATTTGTGGCGCCACATCTTTTTGATAGCGCTCTTTTAACCTTGCAGCCATTTCAGTTCCTTTTATCCAGTGCCACAGATTTCAATCTGCGAGTGCGATACACTGACCCACGTCAGCGCACGTCCTTCTACTTCTCCAGTGAGTGACCACTCTTCGCGGCGATGCGCGTCTTCAATTCGCCGTTACCTTCGTACCTGACTCGAGTGGGCTTTCCCGATTGCGGATCGATCAGTTGAACATTCGAGATATCGATGAATGCTTCCTTATCAACAATACCGCCACCTCGATTGGCCTGGGGGTTCGCCTTCTGATGGCGTTTAATCATACCTACCCCTTCAACTTTGATCTTTCCCCTGACCGGTGCAACTTCTAGCACCCGACCACGTCGTCCCTTGTCGCGTCCAGCGATAATCGCAACCTGATCGTTCTTTCTTATTTTCGACCGCTTTGTGCCAGCCATCCTTAGATTACCTCCGGCGCGAGTGAAACAATTTTCATGAAGTTCTTGTCGCGCAATTCACGCGCTACCGGGCCAAATACGCGCGTACCAATCGGTGTTCCATCTTCCTTAATCAAGACCGCAGCATTCTGATCAAACCTGACGTAAGTACCGTCGGCGCGTCGCACTTCCTTGCGAGTGCGAACAATCACCGCGTCCTGGACGGTTCCTTTCTTTATGGTTCCATCAGGCGACGCCTCTTTCACGGTTACTTTGATTCGATCACCAAGACTGGCGATCTTTCCAGTTGATCCGCCAATCGGCATGATCATCTCCACGCGTCGGGCTCCTGAATTGTCGGCAACCTCCAGAGAGGTTTGCATCTGAATCACTGTCGTTACCTCCGGTTTGGGCCTTTGGTCTTTGGTCTTTGGTCTTAAATGTTTAAGACCCAAGGCCAAAGCCCAAAGACCGGCTTTCTTACTTAGCAGCCTTCTGAACTATCTCAACAACGCGCCAACGCTTGCGCGCTGAAAGTGGACGCGTCTCCACGATTCGAACTTTATCGCCAACGGTAGCGCCCAACTCGTCGTGCGCCATGAATTTCGACGTACGCCGAACGTAGCGACGATACTTACTGTGCTTCACAGACCGATCGACCCGGACGATCACTGTCTTCTGCATCTTGTCAGATGCAACAGTTCCGACCTTCTGCGAGCGATGTGCACGGCTCGAGGCTTTTGCGGGTGTCTTTGTTTCAGTTGTCGCGATGTTTTCTTGATTCTCTGCCATTCTTTTCACACTTTCGACCGCCGCACTCACGGCCAGTCTTCTGCCTCTTAACGCTGACGGGTAATAGTCTCAATCCGCGCCAGGGACTTCTTCTCCTGTCGAATTCGTTTCACTGCGTCGACTTCACCGAGAGCGAGTTTGAACTTGAGCCGGAAAAGCGACTCGCGTAACCGCACGGCCTCAGCGCGCAACTCCTCCTGACCCATGTCACGGTACTTATCTATTTCTTCGCGTCGTTTCATTGCTAGATCGCGCCCCCCTCTTGATCTGCACGAGTTACAAACTTCGTTCTGATCGGAAGTTTTTGAGCTGCCAGACGCATTGCATCACGCGCCGTCTTTTCATCGACCCCTTCAATCTCGTAAAGAATTCGCCCAGGCTTAACAACTGCTACCCAGTATTCGGGAGCGCCTTTGCCTTTGCCCATACGAGTTTCTGCCGGTTTCTTTGTGACCGGTTTGTCGGGAAACATCCGAATCCAAATTTTGCCGCCCCGCTTGATATGACGAGTCATCGCAATACGAGCAGCTTCGATCTGGCGATCCGTTATCCACGCGGGTTCCAAACTCTTCAATCCATACTCACCGAAGCTGATCTCGCTGCCACGAGTAGCGACGCCGGTCATGCGACCACGCATCTGCTTTCGGTGCTTAACTTTTTTAGGCATCAACATAGCTGTTCAACCTATTGCCAATTTCCGATTGCCGATTGCCGATTGAGGAAGGATCAATCTGAAATCTGAGATCTGAAATCTGCAATCCTCCTATTGGTTATCTCCCCGAGGTCTTCTGCCGTCTGGAGCGCCGCCGCCTTCGCGTTCACGTCTTGTGCGTGGACGTCGTTCGCGTTCTCCGACACGCGTTTCATTGATCGGATCTGAACCGGTACCACGGGCCATTGCGGCTTTCGGATCCAGGATCTCTCCCCGATAGATCCAAACCTTTACACCGATCTGACCAAATGTCGTCCGTGCTTCAGCAAGACCATAATCAATATCAGCCCGTAAGGTGTGGAGCGGAAGCTGTCCTTGCAGATGCCACTCGCTCCGAGCAATCTCAGCACCATTCAGACGTCCACTCACCTTAACCTTGATTCCCTGAGCGCCGAATCGCAGCGACTCTTCGACGGCTTTCCTCATTGCACGTCTAAAAGCTATGCGCTTCTCGAGTTGCGCCGCAATCTTTTCCGCTTGCAACTGCGCATTCAACTCGGGCTTGTGAATCTCCTGAATTGATACCAGTACCTCGCGGCCGGTCTTAGACGACAAATCGCCCTTCAGCTTGTCAATCTCAGCACCTTTGCGACCAATGATGATTCCCGGGCGCGACGTGTAGATGATGATCTTGAGGCGATTAGCAGCTCGTTCGATGTCGACATGCGAAACGCCTGCACCCGCAAATCTTTGCTTCAGATCGCGCTTCAACTTCAGGTCTTCCAACAGAAACTCTCCGAACTGCTTTTTGGCAAACCAGTGCGAATGCCAGTCTTTGTTGTAGCCAAGTCGAAAACCGTATGGATGAACTTTTTGACCCACAATCTTCTCCGTTTGAAATCTCAAATTTGAGATCTGAGATTCGTATGCCGATTTATTCTTCCGACTTCTCTGCCTTTTTCTTGGACGCCTTCTTGGCCGACGGCTTTTCAGTTCCTTCAGTTACCTCAGCTTTTGGAGCAACCTTCTTCGCTCGTGGAGCTGCCGCGGCACCACCCCGTTTTCGCCCTTTGCTCTCCGCAAGCTTTGCCGGCTTTGAAGGTGCTGTTGGCGTAGCGCCCTTGGTGGCCTTTGGTTCGGGTTTAGCGTCGTTGCTAAGGGAAATCGTAATGTGACAAAAATGTCTCTGCTCTCGATAAGCGCGGCCCTGCGGTGCAGGTCTCACACGTCTTCGGTTCTTTGTCGGCCCACGATCAACAAAAGCTGTCCGGACCCAAAGATCGTCAGGATCGATCGAGATGTTCGCTTTCTCCGCTGCCTCATTGGCATTGGCGATTGCAGAGCGCATGCACTTTTCGATTCCATTTGCTGCACGCTTCTTTGAGAATCGCAGAATCGCCAACGCCTGGTTAACGTCTTTGCCGCGAATCATGTCCACGACCAAACGCGCCTTCTGCGCCGATCCTCTTAAGTATTTTGCACTCGCTGTTGCTTCCATCCTGAACCTCGTTAATCGTTAATCGTGAATCGTGAATCGTTTAATCGTGCTTTGCGAATCGACTATTTGAACCCTCTTTCGATTCACTATTCACGATTAACGATTCACTACTTCGCTGGAGCTGCTGCAACCTTGCTCGTCTTCTCAACCTTCGTTCCTGAGTGTCCCTTGAAGGTTCGCGTTGGAGCGAACTCACCTAACTTGTGGCCGACCATATTCTCTGTAACGTAAATAGGAAGGTGCCGTTTACCGTTGTGCACGCCGAAGGTCAGCCCAACCATGTCGGGCGTAATGGTTGAACGGCGCGACCAGGTCTTGATCACTGGAGGACGCGTACTACCAGCACGCGCTTTCTCAACAGCCTTAACGATGCCCTTGTCGATGAACGGTCCTTTTTTAACTGAACGAGCCATATCTCTCCATTTCGGATTTGGAATGTCGGATTTCGGATTTTCATCGGCTGCGTGACTTCTCAAAATCCGCAATCCGAAATTCGAAATACCTATTTACTTCTTCGATCCTTCAAAATCATCTTCTGCGTCCGCTTATTGCTACGCGTCTTGTATCCTCTGGTCGGCTGCCCCCACGGGGTTACAGGATTTCTTCCGCCTGAAGTCTTGCCTTCACCACCACCGTGCGGATGGTCTACCGGGTTCATTGCCACGCCACGGACCTTCGGTCGTAAACCTTTCCAGCGCGAACGCCCGGCCTTCCCCAGCGACACGTTTTCATGTTCGATATTTCCAACTTGACCAACAGTCGCTTTGCAAACCAACGGAACACGTCGCACTTCGCCGGAAGGCATACGCAATTGGGCGTAACTGCCTTCCTTAGCTACCAGCTGCGCAAAGGCTCCCGCCGAGCGGGCCATCTGACCGCCCTTACCGGGTCGCAACTCGATATTGTGAATCTGCGTGCCCAGTGGAATGTTGATTAAGGGCAGCGTATTACCCGGAAGAATGTCAGCATCAGCGCCACTCATGACTGTCTTCCCAACTTCCAACCCTGTCGGCGCAATGATGTATCGCTTCTCGCCGTCAATGTAAGTGACCAGCGCAATGTGCGCTGAACGATTCGGGTCGTACTCAATCTGCGTCACGCGTCCTGGTATGCCGTCTTTGTCGCGCTTGAAATCGATGATTCGATAGAATCGCTTGTGACCGCCGCCACGACGGCGAACGGTAATTCGACCATCGTTATTGCGACCCGAGATTCTCTTCTTCGGCTCCAGCAACG
>DATEXA010000072.1:0-6700 GCA_035257465.1 Pyrinomonadaceae bacterium
TTGTTGGCGGTCTGCGGTAAAGCCGGATTCACGAGGAATGGCTGGGGAAATTGCTCATAGTCCCAACGCAGTCCCAGGTTAAGCGTTAGCCGCGGGGTAACACGCCAATCGTCCTGACCAAAGAAGGCCCAATCCGTGGTGTTCAATTGAAAACGAGGCTGTCCGAAGCCTTGCGCATAATTGCTTGTGTAGCACTTGCCTGCGATTCGCGTGTTCGCCACTGGGGAGACCTGAGTAAAGCACTGAGCCTTAGCCGCTCGCAATGAACCATTGTTCGCGAAGTTTACATAGTCAACGATAAAGTCGTTGATGTTGCTGTAGGTATAGGAACCGGCTCCCGTGAAGAGGTTGTCGTCGATGTCTCTTACACGATTAATGTCCGTACCAAACTTGAACGTGTGGTTTCCGGCCGAGTACGTCAGCGAATCAGCGAACTGAAAACGCCTCTCATCCGGCAGAGCCGCGCGGTCCAAAGAAGTTGCCTTGCCGATTGTAAGGCCGTTCGTCAGTGTTATCTGCGGAGAAAACCCATTTGCAGTAGTCGGCTGGCCCGGAAGTGGAGGTTGCGCGAATTGTGAATCCAGCTCATCAGCCCATTGAAAGCGAAACTCGTTGATGAGCCGGCTTGACAGGGTTGAAGAGAGACGGAGGTTTAATGAATCTGTCTCAACAAAATCGTCACCGAAGCCGGCGCGATCGCGCGTCACAGTCGCGCCTGTCTGGACGCCTGCGGGCGAGTTCCAACGCAATCGATTGTACGCAGCGGTCAACTGGTGCTTCGAGTTTATGTGCCAGTCAACTTTCGGCAGAAAGAGTCTTTGATTACCTCGACGCGGAACCTCGCCAGTTTGGTCGTTGATAAAGGACAACGCCGAATCGATCTGAGGGGTGGTCAATCCTCTTGCCAACAACGTGGTGCGGTTGACTGTATTGAGATAATTGGCAGTGCTAAACACTGCTACTCCGGGGAAATTACGTCGCTGCTCGTCGTAACTAAAGAAAAAGAACAGCTTCTCTTTTACGATTGGCCCACCAATAGTTCCACCGTATTGGTAGCGCACATCTTCCGGTTTTAAAGCGACTCGGGTAGGAACTCCGTTAACTAACTGACTAAGAAAAGTGTTTGGATTGCGGGCGCCCCATTTGTTGTTTCGGTCGTACAGAAAGGCCGAGCCGTGAAACTCATTAGTACCAGACTTGGTAACAGCGTTGATAACGCCGCCCGCTGAACGTCCGTACTCTGCCGCGAAGTTTGAGGTGTTTACCTGAAACTCGCGAATGGCTGCCTGACTGATCGAATAAGCACTGCGAGTGCGTCCTCTCTCTTCCGAGAAAAAGCCCTGGTTGTTGTCACCGCCATCTACGGTGCTGTTGTTAAGTAGACCCGAAATGCCGCGAAAACTGATCAGGCCAAAGTTGCCGTCAGGAACAGCGCCGGGTGTCAGAATGGCAAAGTTCGACCAACGACGACCGTTAACAGGAAGTTCATTGATGGATGTCTGATTAAGATTGCTCGAGAAGTCTTGTTGAGTGGTATTGATAACTGGTGCTTCAGCCGTGACTTCTACGTTCCCAGTGACCGCACCAATCGACAGTGACGCCTCTAGAGACGTTTCGCGACCAACTTCAACGACGACTCTTTCAAGGGTATAGGGACTGAAGCCCTGACCGGTTATGTCGACGCTGTAGTTACCTGGCTGCAGGTTGACTACTTTAAATCTTCCCTGACCATCTGTTGTGGCAGAGTCTTCTTTACTCGTTTCGATATTCTTAACCGAAACGGTAGCACCAGGAACCACTTCTTTATTCGGATTCGTTACAACACCGCCAATTGCGCCAGTAGTGGTCGACTGCGCACTGACAATGACACTAAAGCCCAGGATCAGGATCCCGAGCAAAGAAAGCCTTAGAACTTTCGACATGAAAACAAGCTCCTTTTAAGGATAACTAAACTTTGGAGATTGCACTGGCCCTCGCGACCAGCACATGAGACGGAGAAGGAAAACATCAATTAGATGGAACGCTATTTCTTTAGACTAGAAAAACTTCTTAACGCTGCCGCCCGTTTGAGATGGGGACGCCGAAATAGAACTTGTAAAATCCGCAAGAGGCGTGCCGAAAGCTCCAATTTGAGTGATGTGGAGAAACGCATTGTTTTACCGCAGATGTTCTGTCTGGAACGACAACCAAGGTTCCAGATCATTTCAATAATTTGGATTTATTGGAAAATCGAAAGAGACAGCCAACAGCCCGACTGTCTCTTACTGTTTGAACAGTTAGATCTTTTCCACAATCATTGCGATACCCTGTCCACCACCAATACAAGCAGTGGCCAAACCATAGCGACCTTTGCGCCGATGCAATTCATTGAGCAACGTCAGGACAAGGCGAGTTCCAGTCGCTGCCAGTGGATGTCCCAAAGCAATAGCGCCTCCGTTTACATTCGTGCGCGAACGATCCAATCCAAGTTCCTTTTCAACAGCCAGGTACTGGGCAGCAAATGCCTCATTCACCTCGACAAGATCTATCTCGTGCAACTTCAATCCCGCCTTTTCAAGCGCAATTCGCGTTGCAGGCACCGGACCTATGCCCATTATTTCCGGCTCAACACCAACGTAAGCCCAACTCACTATTCGACCTGAAGGCGATAGATCACGTTCTTTTACAAAGGCCTCGTCGGCAATAACTAACGCCGCAGCTCCATCCACGATTCCAGATGCATTGCCCGCAGTCACAAAACCGTCTTTAGCAAACGCCGGTTTCAACTTGGCTAAGCCTTCAAGTGTCGTTTCCGGACGAAGATGATCATCGTGGGCAACGAGTGTTGTCCCTTTCCGAGTCTGCACTTCCACGGGGACGATTTCCGCTGCAAGATAACCAGCATCCAAGGCGCGCTTTGCTTCCTGTTGAGAACGCAATGCATAAGCGTCTTGTTCTTCACGAGAGATCACAAATTTCCGAGCCAGATTTTCTGCGGTGCCGGCCATTGGTGTGTTGCAGTAGGTGTCCAGCAGTGCAACCATTAAACTGTCTTCTAATTTTCCCTCGCCAAGTGCAAATCCCGAACGAGCTCCGCGAATCACGTGCGGTGCTTGTGACATTGATTCCATACCGCCGACGAGGCAGGAACGAGCTTCACCAAGCTGAATCATTTGCGCTCCTGAGATAATCGACTGGATCCCACTGCCGCAAAGTCGATTGACCGTCAGTGCCGGTCGATCGAAAGGAACTCCTGCCTTTAACGCAACGTGTCTTGCGCCATAGATCGCATCGCCGGAAGTTTGCAGCGCATTACCAATGATTGTGTGATCTATTTCTTCGGGACGAACTCCAGACGCGTTCAACGCCCCGCGCGAGGCAACGGCGCCCAGGTCAATTGCCGATACATCTTTAAGTGCGCCCACGTACTCACCCATCGGTGTGCGCTTACCGCCGAGAATAAAAACGTCACGAGACACAACTAATCCTCCCTTGTTGTCAAAACTACTGCTAAACGAAACTTTGGAGGGTAACAAAGCCCATCAGGCAGGTCAATTTTGAGCTTAGCCTATAAATCGGTAAGCGACCTCGGCGGTAAAGATAGCTTGCATTCACCGCGGAGGCGCAGAGAACGCAGAGGAGACGCAGAGATTTCAGTGTAGGGTGCCCAGTGCAAATGGAGTTGATGCCGGATCAGTTGGCCCGAAAACGATGCTCTTGTAAATATCGATGCAGAAGCTCTTCGAGAAACCCCTCATAAGTAAACGTTGCCACGTCGTAAGCAGGACGAATCTTGTAGAGGATCGGTAGGGAAACCCGCCAGGCCATCCATTGCCGTGGCACATCAGACAAATCCCAACGCCTCCGGAGAAACGTTTCAACAACCTGTATCTCTGCCTCAGTCAAACTCGTCAGACTTCCCTGGAAGTCAACGGGCTTGAAGGATCTACGCAGCGCAGGATCACTAACAGGCGACGCAAAGACCTGCGCGAAGGCCGGAGCTTCTGCCTCACGCTCCCGAACAACAACTGTGCCCGCTACCATATCGCCGATTCGCTGATCGCGCGTCGTTGCAAAGACTGAGATCAAACCAATCGAATAGAACATGCCGGGCATCATGTCGAAGGCACGCAGCAGGTTTCGAATTGATGATTCCCAGAATGTGATTGGACGACCGTCTTCGCGAATTACCCGAAGCTTCAACCATCGTTTGCCCGGAGTTTGTCCACTCCACATCCACTCAAAGAAGGCGAAGTAGCCGGTGAGGATTAAGAACAGAGCCAAAATCATCACTGCAATAACCCACTTCGGTGCGGTAGAGAACGCATCTTCGAAATCGAAAGAGTTAGCGACTATCAGAAAGCCACCGGCAATCAACGCCAACGACAAAGCTTGAATTGCATGATCAATAGCGCAGGCGAGAAAGCGGTTACCGATCGACGCCAGCGCAAAGTGCAAAGGGACGCGCTCCGGCGTTTCGATGATGAGAATGTCTTCAGTTGCAAGTGTGGCAGACATGCTGAAGCTAGATGAGATTTAATCCATGCTCCTCGAAAAGCTTGAAATCATTTCTATCTGATGTTGCTATCCGGGCATTACAACGCAAAGCAACGGCTGCAATCTGACAGTCCGCGAGACTCCGTGCCCGACGACCTGTCAGGTTGAAAAGTTCGGCGGCTTTTTCACCATCCGTTTTCAAGAACGGTTCAACGGTAGGGAAGAGCTGACGCGCAAGATCCAAATCAGTTGCGCTCATTGGCCCACAAAGAAATTCACTCCACGCAACGGAGCTTATCTCGATGTCTTCACCAGTACTAAGCCACAAGTGAAATGTGGCCGACGCCGTTGTTCCAGTTACGAGTGATTGGATCAGAAAATTAGTATCTAAATGGATCATCCGCCGTTAGCGGCGAGCCTCGCGAACAGCGTCTTGCCATTGTGTGGCTTTGGCTGGTGTGAGATCTAGCCTTCGCTGAAGTTCTTGTAGAGCTTGTAAACGCCTTGATGATTGTTGCGCACCGGTGAGGACAGTCGCGTTCCCGATCAGTGTCTTGTGTGCATGCCAAACCCGCGAAATAAGCACAGAAGGTTCAAGTCGACTAGTGCCAGGAATTCTGCGAACGGTGATTCGCTTCATTCGAACAACTCTTAATTTGACGGGAGGTCTGAAACTCATGTTATTTGCTTAATACCCCACTCAATTCTGAATCTCAAGGAAACTCCCGTCAAGCAAAGCCCTAATCATCGAAAATCACTCGCACAAAACGGCGTTTCCCGACCTTCAAGAGAACATTCATCCCGGGTTTCCAAGAGGTTGTCGGGCTCGCGACAGTCTGACGCTCGCCATCAAGATACACGCCACCCTGCTGTATCAGTCGACGCGCTTCACCTTTTGATTCAGCGAACCCTACAGTAACCAGCAGCTGAGAAAGGTCCCAGCCTTGCACTTGATTTGAAGGTACATGTCGCTCCTCAACTTGATCCGGAATCTCCTTGTTACGAAACCTCCGTACAAATTCTTCTTCCGCTTCAGTCGCATCGCTCGGAGAATAAAAATCACTGACGATTCGCTTTGCCAACTCAACCTTCAAATCTCGTGGGTTTAAGGAGTTCTGTTGAGCAGTACTTTTCTTTGATTCAATTTCAGCGGGAGTCAAATCAGTGCACAACTCGAAATAGCGCCACATCATTTCGTCGGAGATCGACATCACCTTGCCAAAAATCTCCTGGGGCGGCTCGTTGATGCCGATGTAATTTCCTAAACTCTTCGACATCTTCTGCACACCGTCAGTTCCTTCCAACAGTGGCGTGATCATTGCGACTTGCGACTCTTGCTCGTACTCACGTTGCAGATTCCTTCCCAGCAGCAAGTTGAATTTCTGATCAGTGCCCCCCAACTCAACATCGGCTTCGAGTGCGACTGAATCATAAGCCTGCGTCAGCGGATACAGCAGCTCGTGCAGTGCGACTGGCTTTTCCTCTTTTAGGCGTTTCGCAAAATCGTCGCGCTCCAAAATTTGTTTCACTGTTACGTGCGAGGCAAGACGAATGAAACCATCAGATCCGAGTTTGTCCATCCATTCCGAGTTGAAACGTATTTCAGTCTTTTCAGGATCGAGCAGCTTGAAGATCTGTTCCTTGTAAGTTTCGGCGTTGGCGTTGATCTCTTCTCTTGTTAGTTGAGGTCGCGTTGCACTCTTCCCTGACGGGTCGCCAATCAATCCCGTGAAATCACCGATGAGAAAAATTACCGTGTGACCCAACTCCTGGAACGCGCGAAGCTTTCGAATAACGACCGTATGTCCGAGGTGAATGTCGGGTGCAGTGGGATCGGCACCCAACTTAATGCGGAGAGGCTTGCCTGTCTTTGCCGATTTCTCGAGCTTGGACTTCAAGTCGGCTTCACGAATTATTTCGACTGTGCCTTTTCTGAGGTAAGCAAGTTGTTCGTCGATGGTCATTGAAGTTTTTCGGTGTCCGAGATGCTTTAGCTTGTCGGAAAAGATGTTCAATATCCTTCAGCTTGTCGAAATCTATTTGTTACTGACCGACAAGCTGAAGCATATCGGACATTCGTAAGAGTAGCCCATCTCTCAAATCCTACGCTATGCTCGTTATTCATCACTCGACAAAGGACGTCTCATGGTAACCGAAACTCCGAAAGAGGAAGTCGCAAATTCAAATCCGCTGGCAAACGCTCGCATCGCCTTCATCGGACTTG
>DATEXA010000073.1:0-2604 GCA_035257465.1 Pyrinomonadaceae bacterium
TTTATGCTGACGCTGGCAATGTGATCGCAACGCACGAGCGCGAGGCTGATTGCAGGAGTCGATTTGGCCTGTCAGGAATTGTGTTGACTATCGCCAAGGGTTAATATGTTCATATGAACATGAACAACATTCTGATCCTAAAACGCTGGCGGTCTCGCATTAGCCTACCGCGACCGAAACGACGCAAGCGCCTCAAGCAACTCGAACTGAATCTATGGCCGAAACCTCGCCCGAAACGGAGAAGTAGCACATTCCAGTATCACACGGACTAACGAGGGATTTGGGGCTTCGAGGGTCCAGACCCCGGTTCCCTCACAAAACTCGCGACGGGGCCCACCGAAGCGACAAGGGTGGTCTGGAGGCGGATCGCGACCCCGGATTCACCCGAGGGACCGCGATTTTTCCAGCTTGAACGCTGCGACCAGCCCTGAAACGATGAACGCCAATCATGGCGGGCCACTCCAAAGACGACGATGAGCAGAGGGATTTCTTGAGGCAAATCGGCGAAGCGCTCTCGCCTTATCAGTTGATCGAAGAGATGCTGAAAGAATACGTTGAAGTCGCGCATTTCAAGATTCAACGTCTGCTTGCCGGCCGGGTCCCGTTTCGTTATTCCAGCAACGATTACGAGAACGCGGCGCTCGAATGGTTAATCAAAATGTTCAAACATCACTGTGACAACGACAAACTTATCGAGCGACTCAAGAACGCGTTGAAGAAGCGGAATTACGTCGCTCACAATGCGATTGGCCCTTACATGAAACATCGGGACGATGACGACCCAGCGAAACTGTTTTCAAACCTCAAGGGGATCGAGGAAGAAGGCTGGGCGCTGGTCGAGGAATTATGGAACGAAGTCAATAAAGTGAACGCCACGAGCTCCGCGAGCAACACCGATCAAGCGACGACGGCATCGAAGGTGAACCTGCTTGAAGACATTGCCATCCGCGGAACTGAGATCAGGACCCGACTCAGGGAGCTACTCAAAGGTTACAAGTATCCGCCCGGCATCAAGAGTCACGTGCTGGCGGCATACGTGGACATTGCGCTGGAACATCACAAAGCGATCTGGCAACTCCATGAGTCCGAGTTGGCTGGCTCAGCCTTCACATTGGTGCGGCCAGTCTTTGACACGCTCCTTCGCGCCCTGTGGATCAACGCCTGCGCGTCTGCGAAGCAGATCGAGAAAGCGTTTGACGACAAGTTGAAGTTTCCACGCATGCGCGACCTGCACGACGACATCAAAGAAGCCTATGGCGACAAGGACGACCCGGAACAACTGGCGTTACTCAACGAGTTGTTGAGACACCTTAAAAGGCTGTGGCGCCCCATGTGCAGTTACACGCACTCGGGTGCCTTTCAGATCAGGCAACGCTTTATGTCCGATGAGGTAAAGCCAAACTACAGCGAGGGTGAAATCGCCGAAGCCCTTAACCTGGTAACAGTCGCGCTACTGTTACTGCTGCGAGGGTTCTTTATGGCGATGGACCGCCGTGACCAAGCCGAGGAAACATATACGATGATCGTCCAATACTGTGACTTCAACGAGCGCCTTAGCAAAGGTCAGTAGGCGCACAACCGACACAAGAATAACACTTCGGTCGTCCTGAATTCAGGATATCGCTCTTTCCAGTTCCAGAAACGCAGTCAGCTTTTCATCTGTACGCACAATGAGACGCTGATTTTCGCCGCAATTTGCTCAGAAACGAAGAGTGTTTCCTATGACACAGAATTTTGTTGCGCCGGCAGGCAACCTCGATACGCTGTGACCCAACATCAGGAATGACTCCGATAACGAGTCTGGCAACCTGGCATTGGAGAGCTAAGGTGCCCTCGATCGAGAACGGAAGTTCCCGACGATGTGCGGTGAGGAAACTCGCTGAATAAAATCTCCGCCGGAGGAATGAAAACCGCCGCCCTGATGGGTTGGCGGTTTTTGTTTTTCCGAGAGTTCCTGATGCACTGAAACAGGAGAAAACATCATGAACTCATCGAAAATTGTGCTGTGGATCCACGCCGCAAATCCAAATCATCACCTCTGGAACAATAACGGCACGTGGTGGTGCCATTACACGCAGCGTCGCCCGGACTTCACCAAGCAGCGAATTCAGATGTCCTTGCAAACATCAAATCTCGCCTCCGCTGGTGGATTCCCGCACCGCCTGCCAATCTTATGAAAATAACTAAAGTGCAAGTTAAAGCACTGCCTGCTGAGTGCAGCTATTCTCCCGACCGGTGTTATGGACAAACAAAGTATGAAGCTGAGGCGATCGAACACCGAGGCTGTTGCTTTTACCGTGTTGGGCAGAGAGTAATCCGGATAGAGAAGTGGGAATATGAGCGAGTGTGCGAATATCCCATTCTTCACTATTTCACGACTGCGTTGAAATTACACTACCGCCTGGGTTTAGAGCCGGGCAGTTCTATTTACGAAGTCTGGGAAGTTGTGGAGCTTCCGAAAGTAAACTGAACGATGATCCCGTCCTTCCCGGTCCAATCAAAGCGACAAGCGAAAGCGTCAGCCGCCTCGCGTTGGTTGCTCGGAAGATCCCCGGTGTTGGGCTACGGTGTTGGATCGGAGATGGTCGCGCTGAAGATGTCGCT
>DATEXA010000074.1:0-16227 GCA_035257465.1 Pyrinomonadaceae bacterium
TATCTATCACTCACAAAAAAAGGAAGCAGCTGTTTCCAGCTGCTTCCCGTCGCAATTGCCATCGCCCGGCGCGACGATCAAAAGTTGAACCGTAAGGCTAATTGAACTACTCGCGGATGACTGCTGAACACATGCGACGCCACGTCAAAGTCGTTTCTCCCGACGGTATTGAACTGGGCGACACCCGTCGTCGTAATTGGCTCGACACCATTCACAGATCCAGGAACATATTGCGGATGGTTGAGGGCATTGTAGAAATCAGCGCGTAGCTGAATCTTCTTACTTCCTTCACCAATGCCAAAGCTCTTGAAGATCGAGAAATCAAGATTCTGGATTGCCGGCAACTGCATCGTGTTGCGTCCGGCATCAGCTAACGCACCCAGCCCCGCCTGGATGTACTGGGCACTCGGATTCTGAGCGAGATAGGCGACGATTTCGCCTTCACTATTAACCAACGGTGACACAAGGCTGTTAGTGTCAGCCACACCATTGACATTGACAATTGTACGATCCGGCGCCGGATCGCCATTCAGGTTTGAATCAATTCCACTCAACACCGTAACCTTCGAACCAGATTCGAAAGTCAGCGTACCGGCTAAACTGTAGCCACCCAGTATCGAGTGCTCCCAATGGTTGCTGCTGTGTGCAAAAAACGGCAGATCGTAGAGTGCCGAACTTACAAAGCGTTGCCGGTGGTCGAGCGCTGAATCCCCGCGTTCCGCTTGAAAGTCCTGGAAGTCCTGCGGGCGTCGAGGTGTCAGCACAGTACTAAATACTTCTGCTGTGCTGTCATCAATCAAATGACTCCATGTGTAAGCTGCTGAGAGTTGCAGTCCTCGATTGAAGCGCCTGGTTAACTGAGCTGATCCAGCATGATAAGTTGAATTTCCATTCGACTGAAACGCTGTTATCGGCGAAACAAATCCTGCGTTTTCGAACTGAGGCAGTATATTTGATCGCGACTGGATATCGTCGAGCGTCGTTGTTAATGAATTGAGAGTGTCTTGTGATGGAGCTGAAAGGAACGTCGGCAGGAAACCACCTGGTCCATTAAACACCTGCGGCTGAATGTTGATGCGAGCCTGAGTTGGTAAATGGACTCCGCGACTGCCGAGGTACCGTATCTCCAACGCGTAGTTTTTATGAAGTTCTCTCTGATAGGTCAGGCTCCACGAAAGCGAGTAGGGAACCTGCTGATCAGCAATCCAGGCTGAAGTTGCGGCGCGTGCGGCAGCTGGATCGGTGGTTGCACCCGGGAGCACATTCGGCGAGATACCGCCGTTTGCCAGAAAAGCCGGCGTCACGAGTGGGGTACCGGGAAAGTTAGTTCCAACGTCTACTGTCTGATTAAGTTGCGGAGGGAGCGACAGAACGTAGAGATTGTCTACGATGGTGTCGTAGGCCATTGCAAAACTCGCGCGAATCGAACTCTGATCAGAATCTCCAAAAATTCTGTGCATCCAACCTGATTGAAAGTTTGGTGCGTAGGCTAGACCGACGCGCGGCGCAAAGTTTTTCTTTTGCGCTTTTGGTTCGTCAAAGGTAAGCACACCGGGAACCGAGGCGATTGAATTTAACGTCTGCTTTTGAGCAGTCAAAGGAACCTGCTGGTAGACGTAGTTCAGGCCAAGGTTCACACTCAAACGCGGCCTCATCCGCCAATCGTCCTGAACAAATCCATAGAAGAGATGTTGGTTGCCGTAGTACGGCGAAGCACCTACTGTGCGTTCACCAAAGCTCGGCTGGATATCACGCAAATAGAAATCTAAGTTTGGATATTCATAATCACCACGTGAGCGCTGCACGAATGACTGCGGCGAGATAATGTCACGCCAGTCGACCCCAAACTTGATCGAGTGTTGATGATGCGTGTAGGTCGCCTGGTCGACTATCTGGTAACTGTTCTCAATGGTGAATTGGGGGGCGTTGCTATCTGGTCCAATACTCAACCCAAGGTCATCCAAATCAAGATTCGGGAACTGATCCAGACCGGGGAAGGTTACGTCTGGTACAGGAAACCTTTGCACGAAGCGTCGGTACGCAAGACGAGTTTCGTTCGTGAACTTTGGACTGAAGTTGTGGATTAGCGTGTAAGAAAACAAACGTCCATCGACGGGAACGGGCGCAAAGAACTCCGGGAACGTTGCATTGTTGTCGATGGTGCGCTGCCGATTGAAGATGAAACGCGAGTGATGTTCGGTGTTGGGACTCTGCGTGAAATCAAGATTGAAGACGATGTTGCGATTGTTTTGGAAGTTTGGTGATGCGAAGGCGATATTGCCAATGGGCACCGCGATCTGGCTACCTCCAGGACAGTTTCCGCTCGAATCTCGCAAGACAGCGCAGACCGGAATTGTGCCTGCATTATTCGTCGGTGCAACCGGGACGAATTGGCGGAAGATGCCGAAGTTGTTAGTCGACAGACCTGATAGATTTTGAAGAAGAGCTATCCCATCAGCAGTGGGCGCAGAGACGTTACCGGGCGATGCGGCCTGACCCAATCCTGATTGCTCAAATTGGAAGAAGAAGAAAAGTTTGTTCTTCCCGCTCCAGGGATAGGTGTGCGGTCCGCCTTCACCAAACCGTGGGATGTAGAGAGGACCACCAATGTTGAATCCATATCTATTTTGATCGAAGCGAGGCTGGGTGTCTCTCGTAATGCCTGCCAGCGTTTGTAGATTGTCGATCGCATTCAGATGTCGGTTTTGCATGAACTCGAACGCAGTACCATGAAAATCATTGCCGCCCGACTTCGTCACGGTGATGAATTGTCCACCTGTTGACCGAGCAAACTCTGCCGAGGTCTGATTTGTCAAGACGTTAAACTCGGCGACTGATTCAGGCGAAACATAAATCTGTGGTCCTGAAACTGTCTTGTCGTTATTGTCAATACCATCAACGATGAAGTCGTTGTTACGAGGACGCTGACCACCGACGGAACCACCAGTTCCGAGGCCTACTCCGCCACTGCTGACGACATTTGGAGAAATCAATGCGAGGTTGTAGATCCCCGCGCCCTGTCCAGTTTGCGCCAGATCAATTACCTGCCGTGAGCTAAAAGTTTTCGAAAGATTTATCGACGTAGTGTCGACTAGCTCAACGCCACCTGCAGACACAGTAACGGAGGCTTGCGCTTGAGCCGGTTGAAGAACTGGCGTGAGATCAGTGATCTGATTTATTTGGACCGCAACATCCTGCAAAGTAAGTGTACTGAAGTTGGAATCTGCCGGTGGCTGAACTGTTATCGTATAAGTCCCAACCAGAAGATTGTTGAACTGGAATTCACCACCACCACCACTCTGAACAGTTTGCGAAACTTTTGTTTTTGGATCGGTTATCGTCACCGTTGCAGTTGGGATGATGGCACCAGTCTGATCTTTAACAATGCCACGAACAGTACCTGAAGTTACCTGAGCGTGAAGCGACGATACGCAGACCAGAAGCACCAGCAATGAGGAGACATTAATCAACCGTATACGCTTGAGAATAGCTACTACCATTGGTTCCCGCCTTTCTACCCCTTAAACCCTGACAGATTAGTAAGCGACCGATGAGAAGTCGGCTCCTGATCCTGATGTGCTTAAGTCACTTACCAGCGGCGTCTGTTGCAAACGTAAGGCGCACTGGTCCCGCGCGCACCTCAAGACGGAGCGTTTAATCGACTACTCGCCCGAAGAATTCGATATTGTCTAAATTTTCGTAAGCAACGCGGGTGCCGACGTAAGGTGGACTCATCGTTGATAACGTGATGGATTCCTCTTTTCATGAGGAGTGAAACATTGGCCGTCGATGGTCTGCGATACCAAAGTGGACCGTGAGTTAGCCGTTATCACTCGTTAATTCGAATTATTGTTGAAGCATGCGTTTGGCGGTTTTTTGGTAGGACTTCTTCTTCCGGAGTCCGCCTCACTTTTTCGTGCTCGCACTTCGCTCTCATTGGAACCTGTGTTTTTCTGTGAGGCATTTTTCCCCGACGCGGCAGAAAGGCCACACTTGCCACGACAATCGCATCCAACAGTTTTACCGGGCGAATCGTACTAGAACGCGCCAGGTGCTTGATCGATCAATATTGAGAGTTTGAGCGAAGCAAGCACGCTACTTGCTGTGCCGATTGTTAGGTCCGTGTGGGTGTGACTCTCTGTATGAGGGCAACAAGATTGATTCAGTCTCTGAAAGACAACATTAGTAGGAGGTACAAGCGTTTGCATCTCAGGCTTAATCTGCAGTGGAAGATTCTGTTGCTTGTCGCCGCCTCCATGCTTTTGATTCTCTTCACTTCCTCATACCTGCATACCGTGAGAACTCGCGCCGTCATTGCAAATAACCATTACGAGAGTGCGATTAGTCAGATCACTGTTCTCAGTGATCGGATCTCTCACTATGGTTACTTCAACAGCCTCGAGGATCTTCAGCAGGAAACGCAGCTGGTCGCAGGTTCCAGACCTGACTTCAAACAGATCGATGTCTACCAAAACTCTGTCGACGGACCGCAGCTTCTGGTCACAACCTCTCCAGGCGCTTCTCGTTTGTCCTCAATAAACACGACCAACAGGAGCAACAACGCAAAACCGAACAACCAAGTGCGTTCAGAAGAGATTACTCGCAACAAGAGTGACTACTGGTTAATTACTGCAGACATTAACAACGGGCAGCAAAACGGATTTATTCAGGCATTGGTATTGAAAAGCACTCATCATGAACTGGTTGATCACCTCCATCGTGAATACAACGTGGTCTTGTTTGGTGCAGTTGCCGCTTCGGTGGGGCTACTGTACCTGGTGTTCGCTTTGTTTTTTCATCGCCCGGTGAAGGAAATACTTCATGCCATGGCGCAAACTCGCCGCGGGGCCCTCCTGGCACGCGTGCCTGTGCGACGAAACGACGAGCTTGGCGAAATTGCTAAACGGTTTAACGAACTCATGGATGACGTTGCCGCCCGTTCAGCTGAACGAGAAGACCTGCTGCAGCAGATCGGCGCTCTCAACAGCGAGCTTCAGAAAAAGGTTGAGCTCGCTACCTATGAATTGCGCTGCACTAACGCCAACCTGATTCGTACACAACAGCGGCTCGCACAGTCAGAAAGGATGGCTGCAATTGGACAGGTAACAGCCTCTCTTGCCCATGAAATTGGCACACCTTTGAATGCAGTGGCTGGACACCTTCAATTAATGGGACGCGACCATCGCGACGAGCCCGTTACTCAACGACGTCTCAGCATAATCAACGGGCAATTGGGCGCAATTGTGCAAACCGTCAAAGGTTTACTTGAACGCACTCACCGGAGGGCTGTCAGCTTCGCCCCTTCTGATATCAACGAAGTGGTGAAGGAGTTGGTGCAGCTGATTGGACCAATGCTTGAATCACGCAATATTACCGCGGCTATCGAACTTGAAGACGGGCTGCCCAGTATCCTTGCTGACCGGGACAGCCTACACCAGGTCTTTCTTAATCTCGTGAACAATAGTTGTGATGCAATGGCTGATGGAGGACAACTCGACATCTCAACGCATTACTCTCAACAGCGAGATGAAATTGAGATTATGTTTCGCGACTCCGGCGTGGGTATTGCACCAAATGTAATCGAACATTTGTTTGAGCCCATGTTTACAACCAAACAATCCGGGGGCGGCCTCGGTCTTGTAATCGCGCACGACATAATTGCTGAACATCGTGGTCGAATCGAACTGGTTCCAGGGTCAACCGGTGCAGTTTTCGTGTTGACACTACCTGCAGCCAGGGTGGCAGAAATAGTAAAAGTATACGTTGAGGTGGAACAAGATGCCGCGTAAGACACCACGCATCCTGGTGGTCGATGACGATCCAGTAACGTGCGAGTTACTTTGTGAAGTCTTCACGCACGAAGGTTATGACGCGATCTTCAAACAAAGTGGCGAAGAAGCTTTAGCGGAGTTGGCGACGACACCAGCCGACTTACTGCTAAGCGACATTCGCATGAAGACGAAGCTCGATGGCCTTTCGCTACTCGAGCTGGTGAGGCAAAACTATGAGGGCACACCAGTCGTGCTGATGACTGCGTTTGGCTCAATTGAAACAGCGATTCGTGCTGTCAAGGAAGGCGCTTACGATTACATCAGTAAACCCTTCAACATCGATGAGTTGGTAGTCATTGTGCGCCGGGCACTCAGCAATCGGACGACGAAACAAACTTCAGCAATTCTGGAAGACGAAGGTCGCACGAACGGACTGGTGGGCCGTACCCCGGCTATGCTCGAAGTCTACAAAATGATTGCTCGTGTTTCTGACTCGTCGGCGTCGATCCTGGTAACGGGGGAATCCGGAACGGGCAAGGAGTTGGTAGCGCGCGCCATTCATACGCATAGCCCGCGCGCTAAAGCGCCATTCGTCGCCATCAACTGTGGCGCATTGACCGAAACACTGTTGGAGTCGGAGTTGTTTGGCCACGTAAGAGGCTCGTTCACTGGCGCCACTGGAAACAAACGCGGCATCTTCGAGCAAGCAGGTGAAGGCACTGTATTCCTCGATGAAGTGAGTGAGACAAGTCCAGCACTACAAGTGAAACTGTTGCGCGTGTTGCAGGAACGTGAAGTGGTACCGGTTGGTGGTGCGGAAGTGATTAAGGTTCTTGCGAGAGTGATTGCGGCGAGTAACAGTGACCTCGAAAAGCTTTCCAGCTCCGGTGCATTTCGACGCGATTTGCTATATCGACTAAATGTAATTCAATTGCACCTACCGCCGTTGCGCGAGCGCAGAGATGATATTCCGCTGCTAGTGGCCCATTTTCTCTTGAAGCACTCCAGCGACAGCAAACAGCCCGTGACGATTGATGAAAAGGCAATGGAGGCACTCTGTTCTTACTGGTGGCCAGGAAATGTTCGGGAGCTGGAAAATGTCCTCGAGCGTGCGATGACTTTGAGCCAGGGCGGACAGATTACTACAGAGGATATTCCTGCCAGAATTCTGCCGGCACATACAGGCGGAGTCATGCCACCGCTGTCGGTAGATGATCTTGATGCTCTGTTTTCTGGTTTGCCAAGTTTGGATGAGCTGGAGCGTCGCTACATTCTGCATGTGCTTGACGCGACGGGTGGTAATCGAAAACGGACTGCCGAAATTCTTGATATCAACCGCAAGACGCTGTATCGGATGGCCGCACGATTCGAAATTGAACTCGGATTGCAAGCCGCTACTGCACCACAATGAAGGGCAAGCTTTACAAAACTTTACGATACTTTCATTGAATTTCGATTACCTTTACCAGCATCTGAGCTCAAAATGGGTATGACAGTTAAAAGTGGGTCCGGGTGTCGAGGTCTGCACAGCAACGGTTACTGAAAGTTTTCGGCCCTCATCTTGCCTGATAAGCCCGTGTGTCCATTTAAACGAAGGCCCTCTTTTTTTAGTGTTCACAGGAAGAGCACAAGTGATGAACGAAGATGCCTCAATAGAAACCGGTGAATTATTGCCGACATCTAAAAAGACTGACTCTGAAAGTACTCGAAGCAAACCACGCAGAAGATCACGGATTGTGCAGCTTGCCAGTGTTGTTGGACTCGTAATCGTATTAGTGCTTGTCTGGTATTTCCTCGATTCCAAACCTAACAAAGCTGCAAACCGTCAACGAGCTGAAGTTGTTCCTGTCGAAATAGCTCTCACCACCACGATGGACGTTCCTGACCAGATCAAAAGCATCGGGAACGTCGAATCCATTTCAGCCGTCGCTATACGCTCGCAGGTTGAAGGTACGCTTCGGGCTGTTCACTTCACTCCGGGACAGGAAGTGAAGAAAGGCGATGCACTCTTCACCATCGATCCGAGGTCTTCGGAGGCCATGCTTGCACAGGCAAATGCGAATCTTGCCAAAGCAGTCGCGGCCGTGGACCAGGGCAAGCAAGTGCTGGTTAAAGACCAAGCCAACGCCACCAATGCTCGGATAATCATGAAACGGGATCTGACATTGGTTGAGCAAGGAGTTGTTTCGCGTGAAGAGTACGACAACTCTGTCGCCGCTTCGCAAGCTGCTGAAGCGACGGTTCGTGCTGATCAATCTGCTATTAACAGTCTCAACGCTGCAGCCAAAGCTGAGGAGGCAAATGTACGCAATGCGCAAGTGCAACTGAGTTATTCAACCATTCGAGCGCCCATAGGCGGTAAGACCGGGAATCTTGTAGTCACGACCGGCAACCTGGTTCGTGCCGACGACACAACTCCCCTGGTTACGATCACTCAATCGTCGCCTATTTACGTGACATTTACAGTTCCGGAACCAGACTTCGTCAGAATACGAGAGTATGCAAGCCATCAGGATTTTCACACCGCGGTTTCCCTTCCGGGGAGCTCGCAGCACACTGAGGAAGGGAAACTTTCTTTAATCGACAACACGGTCGATACGAGCACGGGAACGATTCGGCTCAAAGCAACTTTTGAAAACGCTGATCGATTATTGTACCCGGGTCAATTCGCCAACGTTGTGCTGACACTGGGTACACAACATCAGGCAGTCGTAATACCTTCGCAAGCGGTCCAGATCGGCCAGGACAACTCCTTCGTCTACACGGTCAAGCCTGACAACACAGTCGAAGTACGTACCGTCAAACCAGGTACAACCTATAACGGAATGATCCTGATCGAAGACGGCCTCAAACCTGGAGAGAAGGTCGTGACCGACGGACAACTACGTCTTGTTCCCGGTGCGGCAGTTCAAGCGAAGGAGCAACAGAAGAACGGTCCTCAGAAGAGCGCCGGAGTTCCTCCGACAGCGTCCGAGAGGTCTGGCACGGGAAACAAATAAGGCGGGTCGCACATGTCAGAACTCTTTATTCAACGACCAATCACCACCACGTTGGTGATGGCGGGAATAGTTCTTTTTGGTCTGATCGGATACCGTGCCCTTCCTGTCAGTGATCTTCCCAACGTTGACTTTCCCACCATTCAAGTCACCGCGAGTTTGCCTGGCGCAAATCCGGAAACGATGGCCTCGTCCGTTGCCACCCCGCTTGAACGTCAGTTCTCCACGATCGCAGGTCTAAGCTCAGTTAGTTCAACGAGCACTCTCGGCAGTACTCAAATAACTCTTCAGTTTGACCTCAGACGCAACATCGACGCAGCCGCACAAGACGTTCAAACGTCTATTGCCGCAGCCGCTCGACAATTGCCAATCGGAATGCCGAATCCGCCGACACTCAAGAAAGTGAATCCGGCAGATCAACCGATCATGTATCTGCGTGTTGCCTCGTCGACACTGCCGCTTTCAAAGGTCAACGAGTTTGCCGATACGTTGATTGCCCAGCGCCTCTCCACAATCAATGGGGTCGCGCAGGTTCTCGTGACGGGCGAACAAAAATATGCGGTTCGGGTACAAGTCGATCCATCAGCACTCGCAACCCGTGCGATCGGTCTGGATGATGTCGTTAGTTCTCTACAAAGAGGCAACGTCAACCAACCGGTAGGCACACTGTATGGCGTACACCGTAACTACACAGTGCAGGCCAATGGTCAGCTGACTGATGCCGATGCCTATAAGTCATTGATTGTTGTATATCGCAATGGCGCACCCGTCTTGTTGAAGGACCTTGGTGACATTGTCGATAGCGTTGAGAACAGTCGCCTTGCGAGTTATTACAACGGCCAGCAAGTAGTCACGCTCACCATTCAACGACAGCCGGGGACAAACACCGTCGAAGTCGTAGATTCGATTCGACGATTGTTGCCTTCATTTCGACAGCAGCTTCCAGCGTCAGTAACGCTTGACGTTCTTTACGATCGTTCGGACTCAATTCGTGAGTCAGTAAATGATGTGCAGTTTTCATTACTGCTCGCGATTGCTCTCGTTGTGCTCGTGATATTCCTGTTTTTGCGCAACGTTCGAGCAACAATTATTCCTACGTTCGCCCTTCCGACCTCGATCGTATTCACCTTTGCGGTGATGTACCTGCTTGGATTCAGTCTCGACAACCTCTCGCTAATGGCACTGACACTATCAGTCGGTTTTGTTGTCGATGACGCAGTGGTGATGCTGGAGAACATCTGGCGCCGGATCGAGTTAGGCGAAAACGTTAGGGATGCTGCCTTAAAAGGGTCGCGAGAAATTGGCTTCACGATCGTGTCAATGACGATATCGCTCGTTGCGGTCTTCATTCCCGTTCTGTTTCTAGGTGGAATTCTTGGGCGCCTGTTTCGCGAGTTTGCAGTCACCATCAGCGTTGCAATCTTAGTGTCAGGATTTGTGTCGCTGAGTTTGACCCCGATGCTGTGTAGTCGTTTGTTGAAAGCAGCGAAAGGCACAAAGGAATCTCCCAATTCTGATGCTGAACCGGATGCGAGTAAGGAGACTCATGCTCGTACTAGTGGTTTCTGGAGTTGGACCGAAACGGCTTATGACCGTCTGGTCGGCGGTTATCGTTGGAGTCTTGAAGTTGTTCTCAGACACCGCGCGCTGACCGTTCTGGTAAGCGCAATTCTATTCGTCGTGACGATCGCGCTCTTCTACTCTATTCCCAAAGGCTTTATACCGAACGACGACACGAGCCAAATCATCGGTTATACGGAGGCGGCGGAAGGGATTTCGTTTCCTGAGATGTCACGTCATCAGGAACAGATCGTCGACATCATCAGAAACAACCCTAACGTCCAGGGAGTGCTTTCAACTGTAGGACAGAGCGATGTCAGTGCTGCCAGTAACACAGGCAATATTCTGATTCTTTTGAAACCGTTTAATAAAAGGAAAGCCGATGTTGACAAGGTGATCGAGCAACTGCGCCCACAGCTTGGTCAAGTCCCAGGGATTCGGATTTACCTCCAGAATCCACCGTTGGTTCAGATTGGTGGACAGGTAACAAAGAGTCCGTACCAGTTGACACTACAGGGACCAGATCGCGATGAGTTGTACAAGAATGCGAAAGCATTGCAAGACAAGCTCTCAACGCTTGGCGATCTAATTGATGTTACTTCAGACATCCAGGTCAACAATCCACAACTTAACGTTCAGATCGATCGAGACAAGGCATCGTCTTTGGGGATCTCAGTTGGGCAGATCGAAGACATACTTAACGACGCGTTTGGTACTCGTCAGATTTCGACCATTTACGCAACCAGTAACGAATACGAAGTCATCGTAGAAGTGAAACCTGAATACCAACGCGATGCCTCAGCACTGGGTCAGCTTTACGTGCGACCAACAGCACCGACGCCTACGAACGTCCCCACAGCACAATCTCAAATGGCGCAGACACCAACTGCTTCGTCTGTTTTACCTAACGCTATGACTTCGTCGGCGTTACCGTCAGCTCAGTCGAATCCTTCTCCCACTTCAACTGTGAGATTAGTTCCTTTGAGCGCCGTAGCAACTCTCTCGAACAGTGTTGGACCATTGCTTGTCAATCACGTCGGGCAACTGCCTTCGGCAACGATTTCGTTCAACCTTCGCCCCGGTGCATCACTTAGCCAGGCTACTGAGCGAATTCAGAAACTGGCCAACGATACGCTGCCACAAACGATCACCTTCGGATTTCAGGGTACGGCGCAGGTTTTTCAAACGTCATTGCAGAATCTCACTTTGTTGTTAGTGGTTGCCGTCCTGGTTATCTACCTGGTACTCGGCATCCTCTATGAAAGCTTTATTCATCCGCTCACGATTCTCTCCGGTCTGCCTTCTGCTGGTTTGGGCGCGTTGTTGACACTGTTGTTGTTTGGTCGAGAGCTTGATGTCTACGCGTTCGTTGGTTTGATCATGCTAATTGGCATCGTTGAAAAGAATGCAATCATGATGATCGACTTTGCGCTCGATGCGCAGCGAAACGAAAAGAAGCAAGCAGAAGAAGCGATCTTTCAGGCCTGCATCATTCGTTTTCGACCAATCATGATGACAACTATGGCCGCGTTGATGGGCACGCTGCCAATCGCACTTGGTTGGGGCGCTGGCGCGACTTCGAGGCGAGGGTTAGGACTTGCAGTGGTCGGTGGTCTGGCGGTTTCGCAAGTGCTCACGCTTTACCTGACTCCGGTTGTTTACATCTATTTTGAGCTGGCTCAGGCGTGGCTCACGAATTGGTTGCAAAAGAGAAGGCATAAGCGTGAAGACTTAGGACCGGTAGAAGTTTGATTTGATCTCTGCGCTTTCTCTGCGTTCTCTGCGTCTCGGCGGTGACTAGTTCATGTTCTCCTAATAACCGCTGAGACGCAGAGAACGCAGAGAACGCGCAGAGTGGAAGTACAGGGTTCGTATAATGGCGGACGAACAAAAGACAAAAGATCTTGAAGCGCCGATTCACACAAGTGGTGTCTCGCCGGTCTTTATCAGAAGGCCGATCACGACCACCCTGTTGATGGTTGGCATCGTCCTGTTTGGATTTATCAGTTACCACTCTCTGCCGGTTAGTGATCTTCCTGCGGTCGATTATCCAACCATCAACGTTAACGCCAGTCTTCCGGGTGCTAATCCTGAAACGATGGCTTCCTCGGTTGCGACTCCACTAGAGCGACAGTTCTCCGGAATCGCAGGTATCGATTCGATCAACTCCTCCAACTCGCAGGGTTCAACTTCGATCACACTGCAATTTGATCTAAGTCGCAATATCGACGCAGCGGCACAAGACGTACAAACTGCCATCTCAGCATCGCTGCCACAACTTCCGCCCGGCATGCCGTCGCCTCCGAGTCTACGAAAAGTTAATCCGGCCGACAGTCCAATACTGTTCATGTCATTGAATTCGCCGGTGCTGCCCCTTGCCACTGTTGATGAATATGCTGAAACGCTCGTCGCACAACGCATTTCAATTGTAGAAGGAGTAGCCCAGGTCCAGGTGTACGGCGCGCAGAAGTTTGCAGTGCGCGCACAAATGGATCCTGAATCAATGGCGGACCGTGGTGTTGCGGTCGATGATGTTACCAATGCAATCAGAACTGGAAATCCAAACACGCCCGTTGGAACGCTTTATGGATCTTTCAGAAATCTCACCTTAAAGACCAACGATCAACTTCCAAATGCTGCTGCTTTCAGCCAGTTGATCGTGACCTATCGCAACGGCGCTCCCGTTCGTTTGCAAGACGTTGCGCACGTGAGCGACAGCGTAGAAAACAACAAGGTCGCGAGTTGGTTTAATGGTCGTAGGTCAGTAAGTCTCGCCGTACAACGTCAACCCGGAACAAACACTCTAGCAGTCGTCGATGCCATCCGGGCTTTGATGCCGCAATTCAAACAACAACTACCGGCTTCAGTCAGCCTGGACATTCTTTACGATCGATCGAACTCCATTCGCGACTCAGTGAACGACGTTCAGTTCTCGCTGCTATTGGCAGTTGCTCTGGTGGTCCTCGTTATCTTTCTATTTCTCAGAAATGTGCGCGCGACGATTATCCCTACGCTCGCGTTGCCGACCTCAATCGTCGGTACCTTTGCAGTGATGTATCTGTTGGGGTTCAGTCTGGACAATCTGTCGCTGATGGCGCTGACGTTGTCGGTAGGTTTTGTGGTTGATGATGCTGTCGTGATGCTCGAAAACATCGTGCGACGAATTGAGCACGGAGAAAGCGTCAAAGAGGCAGCGCTTAACGGGTCCAGCGAAATAGGATTCACGATTGTCTCAATGACGGTGTCGTTGGTGGCAGTGTTCATTCCGGTTCTGTTTATGGGTGGAATACTCGGCAGGTTGTTCCGCGAGTTTGCAATTACGATCAGCGCCGCGATCCTGGTTTCCGGAGTTGTTGCTCTTACTTTGACACCAATGTTGTGTAGCCGGTTATTGAAGGAGCGAGGAATTCGCGAGAGCGCGCATCATGAAACGGCGGCGGCGAAGAATCCGAAGGGCTGGTGGCACATCAGCGAGCATGCCTACAACTTCATTCTGAGTGGTTATCGATGGACGCTTCTGCGTGTCCTGGATCACAGCCTGATTACTATTATCGTGATGGTCTTACTTGCCGGAGCAACGGTTTTCCTTTTTCGTGTCGTGCCAAAGGGGTTCATACCCAGCGGGGACACCGGGTTGTTATTAGCCAGCACCGAAGCCGCCCAGGGCATTTCGTTCGAAGACATGGTCAAACATCAGAACACGGTAGCGGAGATCATCAGACGAGATCCCAATGTGGCTGCGATGAGTTCGACTGCAGGCGCCGGAGGAAGAAACAGTGGTGGTAACACAGGTACTCTCTTTATCGTTCTTAAACCATTGAAAGAACGAGTAAGCGCTGATCAGGTAGTTGAAGAATTACGACCAAAGGTTTCACACGAGCCAGGCTTGCGGGTCATCATCCAAAATCCGCCTTCAATAAACATAGGCGGCCGGGTATCGCGAAGTCTTTACCAGGTGACACTTCAAGGAACAAGCACGTCTGAGCTCTATGACGGCGAGCAGCTCCTCGAGAGCAAGATGCGGCAAATGCCGATACTTCAGGATGTGAATAGTGATCTGCAAATCAACACACCCCAAATCAACGTCGACATTGATCGCAAACAGGCATCGGCATTAGGTGTCAGCGTAGCGCAAATACAAACGGCATTAGGAGATGCGTTTGGTGTGCGCCAGATCTCAACCATCTATACGTCGACAAACGAATACCAGGTAATCCTCGAAGTGAAACCGGAGTATCAGTTCGATCCGGCAGCCCTCGGTCGTCTCTACGTACGGTCGTCAACCGGAAACCTGATTCCACTTGCGACAGTCGCGAAACTGTCGACCGGGGTTGGTCCCTCACAAGTCAATCACCTTGGTCAACTTCCTTCAGCAACGGTGTCCTTTAATTTGAGACCTGGTGTTTCATTGAGCCAGGCCACTTTCGAAGTTCAGAATCTTGCTAAACAGACTCTGCCTGCTTCCATCACGACTACATTTCAGGGCACGGCACAGGTTTTTCAATCATCTCTTCAGAATCTCACGTTGCTTCTCGGCGTGGCGATACTTGTGATCTATCTCGTGTTGGGCATCCTCTATGAAAGTTTCATTCATCCGCTCACCATTCTTTCCGGTATACCGGCAGCTGGTTTGGGCGCTTTGCTGACGTTGTTAATCTTTGGCAGGGAGTTGGACATTTATGCATTTGTTGGCTTAATCATGTTGGTTGGTCTGGTGAAGAAGAATGCAATCATGATGGTTGACTTTGCGATCTCTGCGCAACGCGAAGGCAACTCAGCTCACGACTCAATCTATCAAGCGTGCATCGTTCGCTTCCGGCCAATCATGATGACGACGCTGGCAGCATTGATGGGAACCTTGCCAATCGCATTGGGTTTCGGTGCGGGAGCGTCAGCGCGCCGTGGTCTCGGACTGGCCGTCGTCGGCGGTCTAATTGTTTCGCAAACGCTTACGCTCTACATCACACCGGTTGTGTATCTCTACTTTGAACGGTTCCAGGAGTGGCTACAGGGAGAGACGCATGGTGGGCAATCGAATGCGGATCAACTTGGAGCGATATCCTGAAAACTTTCGGTCTCCTGTCATCAGCAAAACCTGAAATAAAGCAAACCTGTTAATACTTACAGTTACTCACCAGCCCCGCGCTTGTTATCGTTGCCCAAAGCGTAGGTAAACCACGAGTGAAGTTTGCTTCTTTGCCCGAAATGGTTGGTTTACACAACTAGCCGTCATGACAATGGGAAGTGGATAGCGGGGCACCGCAGACTCGTTTGTTGGGGAGGAAGCAAATGTTCGAATTTCTTAGAAGTTCTGTTCAGTACATCGCCCCGGTTTTTGTAATCGCCACGATGCTTAACGTGGGACTGACGCAGAAGCCCTCGGATATTGCCCGCCACCTGAAGAACTTGTCGTTCGTCATCAAGATGCTGGTTGCTAACTTCATCTTAGCCCCACTTGTGATGGTAGCGGTGCTATACATTGCGCCTTTCGACCCTGCGCTGAAAGCAGGGTTGCTCATCTTCAGCCTGGGCGCGGGCGCTCCCTTTCTCATTAAACTGACGCAGACGGCCGAGCATGAGGTAGCGCTGGGCGCCGCGGTGATGATGCTTTTGATGGTTGTGACGGTGGTCTATGTGCCGTTCGTGCTGCCGCTGCTGCTGTCTGGCATCAGCGTGAATGCGGTAGCCATTGCCAAGGCATTGTTGATGCAAATGCTACTGCCGATCGGCGTCGGCATGTTGATCGCTCAACTTCTGCCCGGCTTAGCGAAAAAGAGTCAGAAGTTCGTGGGTGGGGTGGGTAACCTCGCCATGTACGCCATGTTGGTGGCGACCCTTGTCGGCTACTTCCCAAACCTGCTCAAGATCATCGGGACTGGCGCTTTTCTCGTAGCGCTACT
>DATEXA010000075.1:0-3447 GCA_035257465.1 Pyrinomonadaceae bacterium
CCCCGCCGGTAACGCTCTAGTCATTTATTGGGCTACGCCCGTGTCTTTGCGTTGGTTCATACCCTGGAAATTTCTGAAGATAGGGCGTAGCCCCAAGGTCTAAGTGTTGAAGTTTACGGCGGGGCACAGCCACCGCCTCACATCAGGCGGCAAAGCCGATCACATTTGAGATTACTTTGAGGAAGAGTACTCGCTACGAAGCGGTCAAAGACTTTCCACAACGATTACAGAAGCGTGCTCCCGGATCTCTTTGTTCAGCACCGCACGACGAGCATGTGTGACCAATCTTGAGGTTCGCGCCGCACGCCGAACAAAAGTCGGAACCGATAACGTTGGCGGATCCGCAAGTGCCACATCGTCCGGGCAAGGGAGGTACATAACTGCCCGCTTTGCTTGCAATGTGATCTTCGATTATCTTCCACGCGTCTTCTGTAAGTCTGTATTGCCAATAAGCGCCAAGTGCCGCGAGCGCGAGTAGTGGGGCAAACACTATAGCGCCGACCGCCGCAACCGCAGCCTTGTCGAACCACTTCTGCATTCCGATCTCTACACGTGTCCCGCCAGCTTCTGGTGTGATCTTGATCGTCAATGCAGAGGAGAGACCTGTCAGGTCGCGCAATGTGTTTGACTTCCGCGCCTGAACGATACTCGTTGTCGATACCTGGAAGGTCTGAACTTCGTAATCGCTATCAAATAGATTGCGAAGTTCCGCATTCAACCTGGGAATTTCGACTTCTACATTTGGGTAGTATCTGCTGTCCATTTTGATTCCTGAGTTTTGTATTTGGTTTTTGGTCCTGTGCGGTAGTGCCGAAAGGTTACCCCGCTCAAATTTATTGTACGGTAAGACGCAGGCTATTGTTCACGCTGTGTTGCTCTCATCAAAAACGCGCTTCGGGATTTCACATGCCAACTAAACTGATCAGAATTAGTGCTGTCTTTCTCTTCTTCGTTTTTTCATTTCGCTACGTTTTCCCGCAAGGACAGACGGCGATGTTGCTCGATGGTTTCTTTGCCGATAGCAGCGCCACGCAGCGTCGGTGGGAAGAACAATTTCGTGCTGTGCCCGCTCCAAAGTCCGCACGCGAGCACTTACGTCGACTGACGCTCGAACCACACATCGCTGGAACTAAAGAAGACTATGCAACAGCGATCTACGTTCGTGATCAGTTGCGAAGTTATGGGTTGAACGCCGAGTTGAAGGAGTATGACGTATGGCTGCCCTATCCAAACGCTCCGAGCACTGTGGAACTTATAACTAACCGCACACAGAGACTGTCGGTGACCGAAGCGGTTGTGCCCGGAGACCCAACCTCGTCGAATCCAAAGATCACACCACTCTTCAACGGTTACAGTGCCAGTGGCGACGTTACAGGTCCACTTGTTTACGCCAACTACGGCTTGCCAGGTGACTATGAAGATCTTAAGAAGGTGGGCGTCGACGTCACTGGCAAGATCGTAATTGTTCGTTACGGCAACTCCTTTCGCGGTGTCAAAGCCAAGGTTGCGCAGGACCACGGAGCGATCGGCTGCATCATCTATTCCGACCCGGCAGACGATGGCTACATGCAAGGTGACGTCTATCCGAAAGGTCCATGGCGCCCCGTTGCTTCCGGACAACGCGGTTCAGTTCAATATCTGTTCGATTATCCCGGCGATCCGCTTACGCCTGGCAAACCTTCCATTCCCGGTGTTCCTCGATTGAAGCCTGAAGAAGCAACTGACCTAACGCGAATCCCAGTGCAACCAATCGCCTACGACGTCGCCAGGACTTTGATCTCACCTTTGCGAGGACCCGTGCGTCCGAAGGGTTTTCAAGGCGGGTTGCCGCTCGCCTATCACGTTGGCGGCACACCTGATGTCAAGGTTCGTTTGAAGACAGACATGGATTACAAACAACGAACCATCTGGGACGTTGTAGCGCGGATCGATGGAAGCCAGGATAAGGATCGCTGGGTTGTTCTGGGCAATCATCGTGATGCGTGGGTTTTCGGCGCAGTCGATCCCAACAGTGGAACGGCCGCAATGCTCGAGGTCGCTCGCGGCTACGGAGAGTTGTTGAAAAATGGATGGACGCCGAAACGTACAATTATCTTGTGCAGTTGGGACGCTGAGGAGTACGGGTTAATCGGTTCGACAGAATGGGCAGAAGAAAACGCAGATGAGCTTCGTGAAAAAGCTGTTGCATATCTCAACGTTGATGTCGCTGTCTCTGGTGGAACCTTTGGAGCATCCTCAGTACCGTCGTTGTGGAAATTAATTCGCGACGTTACTCGTGAGGTAAAGGATCCGAAGACAGGTAAAACGATCTATCAGCAGTGGCAGGATCACGCAGGGGAAAATAACTCGACGAATGATGCGGCTGATAAATCCGAGGCGCGCATCGGAGCGCTAGGTTCTGGGTCAGACTATACGCCGTTCCTGCAACACCTGGGCGTACCATCCACCGACATGGGATTCAACGGCGATTACGGCGTGTATCATTCCGCCTACGACTCCTTTTATTGGATGGATCACTTTGGTGATCCCAGTTTTGTCTATCACGTGGCAGCGGCTCAGCTTTGGGGAACACTGGCTTTGCGCCTGGCCGATGCTGATGCTCTGCCTTTTGATTACACTGACTACGCAACTCAGATTCGCGATTTCTTCACCGAGGCGTTGAAGCTCGCCAAGCAACGTAAACTGGATTCTTCTCTCGACTCGCAGTCCTTTTTGGACACAGTTGACGCGTTTACAAAAGAGGCCGCTCGAATTGAGGGTCTAAGGCGAAAAGCTGTTGCTGAAAAGGCAAACTCTGCAAGACTCCGCTCCATCAATGATCTGCTCATCCAGGTTGAGAGGGAATTTACTGACGAGCGAGGATTGCGAGGCAGAAGTTGGTATAAACATCAAATCTATGCTCCCGGCATCTACACCGGTTACGCTGCTCAACCGCTAACCGATTTTCGTCAGGCGATTGACGATAGAAATTCAACCAACGCAAAAGAGTCGCTCGAAAGAATTGCCGAGGCAATCAAGCGGGCAACAGATAAACTCAAAACAGTTCGTGATTGATCAAAGATTCGCTCGAAGGGGGAACATACCTGGTGAGAAATAGGATTCTGGTTGTAAATATTTTTCTGGTAACGCTTTTTGTCCTCGCGTCAGTTTCCGCGTTTGTAGGTCAAAATAGACCCGCAAATGACTTTCGTGTCAGATACAAAGTTACTCTCGCGAGTGGTGGAGCAGGAGATCACTCGTCAGAAACAGTGACAATGATCAAGGGAGCGCGCGAGCGTAGTGAGAGTCACATGGGTTATGGCTACGACACCGTGACGATCACGCAATGTGACCTTAAACGGACGCTTCAGATTAGTGACACCACGAAGAAGTATGTCATCACCACAATGGAAACGGGCCAACCAGGCTCAACCACAACTCCAGGCGCGGCAGCGTCGACGCCGACCA
>DATEXA010000076.1:0-8454 GCA_035257465.1 Pyrinomonadaceae bacterium
AGGAGGGCTCGTCGAGTCTTTAGCAGTTACTCGAGCGCTCCTTGACAGTCGGGCTACTGCACCGATCACTACGGCACCGATCAATCATTAGAGATTAGTCGCTGCAAACGTATCGCCTTGCCGGATATCACCGGTGTCGAAGCCTTTGCGGAACCATCGTAGACGTTGTTCTGAAGTTCCGTGGGTAAATGAATCCGGCACGACCCGGCCTGAGGTCTGTCTTTGGATTGCGTCATCACCAATAGCCGAGGCTGCGTGCAGTGCTTCTTCGATATCGCCTTCCTCAAGTAGACCTTGTTTCTGGACGTAACGGGCAAAGACTCCCGCGAAGAAATCTGCCTGTAGTTCCAGGCGAACTGAGAGCTTGTTTGCCTCCACTTCACTCATGCGCTGCTGCATTGCATCAACTCTATCGGAGATACCCAGAAGTTTCTGAACATGATGGCCCACCTCATGCGCGATCACATACGCCTGAGCGAAGTCTCCCGGTGAACTGAAGCGACGGCGCAACTCTTCATAGAACGCCAAGTCGATATACACCTTTTGATCGCCTGGACAATAAAAGGGCCCGGATGCCGCGCTCGCCATTCCACAGGCTGATTGCACTTGATCACTGAAGAGCACCAGCTTTGGTTCGCGATATTCTTTTCCATTCTGGCGGAAGATTTCCTGCCAAACATCTTCAGTCTTGCCCAGCACCACGCTAACGAACTGCTTCAGTTCCTCTTCTTTAGGATTGGCCGGCCGCGAACTCTGTGAGGTTGAAGGCTGGGTCTCCGTTGGAACCTGTTGCAAAAGTTGGCGTGGGTCAGCGCCAAGAAGGACAGCGATGATGATGATTACGAGAGTACCAAGGCCCCCGCCGATTGCTATTCTTCCGCCGCCCGACATGCCTCGTTGATCTTCGACATTGCTGCTTTCGCGTTCACCTCGCCAACGCATAGTCTTAACCTCCCCGATATGTCTTTTGATGGAAGCATTGTTGCACGGGGAGGGTAAAGATTGAAGAAAAGGTTGCCGGACGAGGTCTTGTTGGGGCTTTGGTCTTCGGTTTCTGAACTTGGCTGAGTGTCGAATCTAATAAAAACAAACACCAAAGACCCAAAACCAAAGACCAACCCTCAATCCAAACTTGCGTGGGTGAGAATGTCGGCTGGAATGGGTTCAAGAAACCGAGACAGCGCAGGAGTGCCATCGGTTTCCGGTCCACGATAGACATTGATCGGATAGACAAAATTTAGATCACGTTTGGCGCGTGTGGCTGCCACGTACAATAACCGGCGCTCCTCTTCGAGATCATCGAACTCGTCCTGAAAACGGTTCGAAGGAAACCACCCGTCGGTCATCCAAATCACAAACAGATTGTTCCACTCCAAACCCTTTGCAGAGTGAACGGTGGAGAGCGTCACAAAACCTGTAGCTCGCCTGGTTGCATTACCACCAACTGCTTCTGTTGGATCGAGCGCAACATCCTCCAGTAACTTTGCGGACGTCTTGTAACGTTTAGCGATAGCCTGCAAATGTTCAAGATCACGGCCGCGACGCTGAGCATCGTCATATTTGTTCTTCAGAAGCGGCCGATAGAAACGAAGAACGGCTGAAAGTTGATCGCCTGGAGTTTTGCTTTCAGAAACGGTTGTAAGGACGCGCGCCAGCCGGACCAACTGAGTTTGATAGCTTGCTCTACCAGGAAAGCGATGGAGTTTTCTGAACAGCGCCTCTTTTGTACGGGCCGATCGAAAATCGCGTTGCTCCACACCGAGATGTTCCAGTATCTGGTAAACGGTGGCATCGCCGATGTGCTCGATAAGCTTCAGCATGCGAAACCATGACAGTGTGTCGGATGGTTTGTTGACCACTCGCAAAAACGACAAGGCGTCTTTTACGTGGGCCGATTCAGCGAACCTGATTCCGCCAAATTTTCTGAATGGTATTCCTTGTTTAGCTAACTCGATCTCGAGATCGAAAGAGTGTGAACTCGACCGGAACAACACGGCGATTTCGCTCAAGGGAACACCCTCGTCCCGCAACTCGTCGATTCGTTGGGCGACGAAGCGCGACTGCTCATTTTCATCGTGCGCGCCTACCACGACAGGCACTTCACCGCCGTCGATGTTCGAAAAAAGCCGCTTCTTGAAACTCTCTTTCACCTCGTCCATGATCGCGTTTGCGACGTTCAAGATTGGTTGTGTGCTGCGATAGTTCTCTTCAAGTTTGATGATCTGTGCCGAAGGAAACAGCTTGGGAAACTCGAGCATGTTCTTGTGGCTGGCGCCACGAAACGAGTAGATCGACTGGAACTCATCACCGACGACGGCCACGTTGTCCTGGCGCGTCGTCATAAGCTTCACAATTTGCGCTTGCAGCTTGTTAGTGTCCTGATACTCATCGACCATGATGTACCGGTATTGATCTGACAGCTGCTCCTGCATTTCAGTACTCATTTCCAAAGCTTCTTTCAGACGAACGAGCAGATCGTCGTAGGTCAGCATCTGCTTCGATCGTTTGAACTCTTCAAATAGTTTGAAGAGAGTCTCTAACTCGGGGCGCTCCTCCAGGAACTGTGGGTACTCCTGATTTAGGACAGTCTTCAGCGGCAGAACTTTGTTAACCATCATGCTGAAGATCGCTGCGATGGTTCGCTTACGCGGAAAATGACGGCCTTTATTTAACTTGACTTGCCTTCGCACGAGATCGATTACGTCTTCGGTGTCGCTTTGGTCCAGCACGGTAAAGTTACGTTGGACGCCGGCCTGTTCCGCGAACTTTCGCAAGACCGAGTGCCCCAGAGAGTGAAACGTGCCTCCGGAAACACGTTGACAGCGAGCATCAGCCAAAGCCGCCGCGCGGGTCAGCATGCTTGCTGCGGCGCGACGAGTGAACGTGAGCAATAGGATTGATTCGGGTTTGGCTCCAATCTCAACCAGCCTGGCGACGCGATAAACCAGCGTGCGTGTTTTGCCTGTACCCGCGCCCGCGACAATAAGCAGCGGACCCTCTGTCGTCATTACTGCTTTACGTTGAGCCTCGTTCAGATCCGCGTCGTAGTCGATTGCGCGTGCTTTGCCAACAACGGCCCGCTTCAACACCAGCTTCGTGCGAACAGTTCCTATCGGGACTGCCTTACCGAGATCGAGGTCGCGTTTCAGTGCGCGCAACTCTGCCGCCAATTCAGCTATTGATTGGTATCGATCCTTCGGAGTTTTTGCGAGAGCCTTGCTAAGGATGCGTTGCAGATCGACAGGCACATCAGGGTGGGCCGCATCCGGAAGACGAGGTTCACGATGAAGAATTGCATGCATCGTGTCGATGCGATTGTCGTGAACAAACGGCGCTGTCCCGGTAATCATTTCGCACAAGACGACTCCAAACGAAAAGACATCACACCGGCGATCTACGCGTTGACCCAGCAGCTGCTCAGGAGCCATGTAATTGACGGTACCCATGAGTGTGCCCGACTCAGTATCAACTCGTAACAGGGTCTTCTGTGCGCTGTCGGCGGCGAGTGCGCGTTCACGCTGTGCGACGAGTTTCGCAAGACCGAAGTCAAGGATCTTGGCGTAACCGTCGCGGTTGATCATCAGGTTTTCAGGTTTCAGATCCCGGTGAATAATGCCCGCATCATGTGCTTTGCCCAGACCGTCAGCGATTTGAATTGCAATGTCCAGGGACTGCTTCAGCTGTAAAACTCGGGCTTTGATCTTTTGCCGGAGCGTTTCTCCTTCGACATATTCCATCGCGATGTACGGAACGCCACCGTCTTCGCCAACTTCGTAGACGGTGAGAATGTGTGGATGATTCAGCACCGAGGCGGCACGCGCTTCTTGAAAGAACCGTCGACGGCGATCTTGTTGTGAGACGTACTCAGGCGGAAGAACTTTGAGTGCGACAATGCGGTGAAGTTTCTTGTCGTACGCTTTATAGACGGCGCCCATTCCCCCAGCGCCGATGGGTTCCATAATCCTGTAATGTGCGATTGCTTGCTCGCGCAGTTCTTTCATTGTTGGGGACCACAGTCTAATGCAATGAAGAAGTACGAGGAAGTTTACCGAAAAGATTTTCGGCTCGGGGGAATTTGGGGACCTAATGTCCGATATGCTTCAGCTTGTCGGAGAACCTGTTTAGCTGATGCCGTAGCGATCATACTCCGACAAGCTGAAGCTTATCGGACACCAGCCCGCTCACCTTTTCATTGCCAGCGTCAATCCGTCGCCAACAGTTAGCATGCTCAACGCGACCCGTTCATCGCTAAGTAGTTTCTCATTGAGTTTACGAATTGCGAGAGTGTCGGCATCAGTGGCTTCCGGATCCGCCACGCGCCCCGACCAGATAGTGTTGTCGATAGCAATCAACCCGCGGTGCCGGACAAGTCTAAGGGAACGTTCGTAGTAGTTATCGTAGTTTGTCTTGTCAGCATCGATGAACGCGAAGTCGAACGTCTCTGCATTTCCATTCGACAGCAGTTCATCAAGCGTTTCCAAAGCCGGGCGAAGCTGAAGATCAATCTTGTGATCGATTCCAGCTTCCTTCCAGTACCGGCGTGCTATCGAAGTAAATTCCTCGCTGACATCGCACGCGACAATGCGGCCGTTTTCAGGCAAACCCATTGCCACCCAGAGCGAGCTGTACCCTGTGAACACGCCGACCTCGAGAGTTTTGGTCGCCTGAATCAGTTGAACCAGGAGCTGTAGAAATTGACCCTGGTCAGGTCCGATTTGCATTTGAGCTTGCGGTAGTTTTTGAGTCTCCTCACGAAGTCGACGCGCGACGTCAGTTTGTCGCACAGACGTCTTGAGCAAGTAGTCATAAGTGCGTTCGTCGAATGAAAAGTGCCTGGACATTAGGTTTTCCTCCGTGCATAGCAGCGTAACGTAAATCGCTTTAGCGGGTCGAGTAGATCCAAACCGTGATTTCTTGAATAGTACGCTGGACGCCTTCGGCGTTGTTTCAAACCAGAATGACTCCGGCGTTGTGTAATATAAAACTGCGCATGACCATTAAAATTCCATACGTCCGCCTGCGGAACCAGCATTTGTTAACTCCAACTCTCAAAGATCCAGTTGATGTGTTGAAGTCTCTGGTCGCTATTCAGGCCCAGGATTATTACGGCGCTAAGTGGGCGCTCAGTCAACGCACCGTCGCATGCACTGACACGGTTGTAGAAGATGCGTTCACAGCCGGACGCATTCTGCGGTTACACGTGATGCGTCCGACCTGGCACTTTGTTACACCCGACGATATTCGTTGGCTAGTGCGTCTAACCGCGCCGCGCGTTAACACTGTGAGTAGTCATTACTATAGGAAGGCTGAACTTGATACCGCCACTTTCAAACGAACCAACAAAGCGCTGATCAAAGCGTTGGAAGGAGGGCGACAGCTAACGCGGGGAGAATTGCGAGAGACAATCAAGCGAGCCGGAATTGAGCCAGGTGATTCGGTGCGTTTCGGTTACATCATGCATCGATCGGAACTGGATGGTGTTGTTTGTAGTGGAGCTCGAAGAGGAAAGCAGTTTACCTATGCGTTACTTGATGAGCGTGCGCCACGGTCCAGAGAACTCGAAAACGATGAAGCACTTGGCGAACTTACTGAACGTTATTTTTCAACTCGCGGCCCGGCAACTATCCAGGACTATGTGTGGTGGTCCGGGTTGACCACTACGCAGGCGAAGCGAGGTCTCGAGATTGCGGGGAAGTATCTGCGAACTGCAGTGATCGACGGAAAGGGTTTTACTCTATCCGCTGGAAGGGCTATCACAAGTTCAACCAAAGTCATTCGAGCTTACCTGTTGCCCGCATACGACGAGTACTTTATTTCCTACAAGGATCGAGCTGCAGCGATTCATCGAGATTTTGATCAGAAGACGATGGTGACAAAGTTGGTGTTCGATGCGCCATTGGTGGTTGATGGTCAGGCGGTCGGTGGTTGGAATCGGGTGATAGGCCAAAAGCTGGTAACAGTTCATCTAAGGCCATTCATAGAGCTGACAAAGCCTGCGCGTAAGGCCGTTATTCGCGCTGCGGAATCGTATGCCTTATTTCTTGAAAGAGATTTGCATTTGGAGTGGGTTCGGTAGGAGCAAAGTTGACTTATTAGTTGAGGGTTTGAGTATTCTCTGCGTCAACTTCTGCATCCTCTGCGCCTCTGCGGTGGAATTTGTAGTTGAGTGACTGTCACCGCAGAGGCGCAGAGAGCGCAGAGTTAGCGCTGAGAAATCAACCCTCAATACCAATATAATGCTCACCTCACAACTTTGGTGTAGATTATCCCTACCTCCTACGAAAGGTGTTCAGTCGATGGACGCAGCAATCGCAACGATAGTCCCTCTCTTTCGCGCAAGTGATTCTTTGTTTCATCGTGCACTCGATGGCGTTAAGACCGAGGATCTCTTACGTCGACCACACGATGGTTCGAATCCTTTGATCTGGGTTGCGGGGCACGCAATGACTTCGCGCGCATCGTTGACCAGAATGACAGGCGAAAAGATAGAGAATCCCTGGTCTGATACCTTTGCGCGTGGCGTTACAGTTGACGCGAAGGTGTCTTACCCGGAAGTTGCAGACATAATCTCGGTATGGGACGCCGTCACGCAAAAGTTAATGGCTCGTTTAGAAGTGCTCGATGATGATGAACTGTTGAAACCGAGTCCTTTTCCGGTTCCAACAGGCGACAAGACAAGGCGCGGTGCGATAGTGTTCCTCAATTATCATGAGACATATCACATCGGGCAGATGGCGTATCTAAGGAAGTGGTTAGGTTACTCTCAACTGGTGGGATGAATGTAGAAACTGACTTGAACCAGACGTCGTATGTTCAGGCGAGGTATGCTCAGGCGAACTGTGCGAGGAGTTGAGTGATGACTTGTCCGAGATGTGATTCTGCTCAGAGCGATGAAGTGAAGTTCTGCACCGTGTGCGGAGCCAACTTGCAGGCAGTTCGACAGGCGCTGGTGGTTCGACCTGAAGACCAGTTCAGTTGGAGTAATACGTGGGTTGCCGAGATGTTTCTTACTGCGCAGGAACAGAAGAAACGGAAGGCTGCGATTGAGCGTGCGATCGGCATTACGCCTGAGGTGAAACGCTATAACGAGATCAAAGCCGGCGTGATCGCGAGCAGCGTCGGCATTGCCGTATCCATATTTCTTTACGTCTTTATGCAGGGGTTGATTCTCAACAGCCACGTGTCGAGAGATGCAGCCGTGATTCTCAGTAATGTTTGGGTCGCTGGCATCATACCCTTCTTTGTTGGACTGGCTCTTATAACCAACGGACTTGTCGTCAGTAAAAAGCTGGTTGAAATTTCGAAACGCGACGAGGCTAAAAACCTCGAGGGCGGCACGCAGCAATCCTTGCCTGCTCCTGACACAAATGATTTTAGTGCCTCTCCGTTCAGTGTCACTGAACAAACAACCAGACACCTCCAAGGTTCCGATCAAAAGTAAAACCAGCGGTAGTCTTCGATGAATCGCATTGCAGGTCTGGAGAAGCAGCAAGCGCCGTGGCACCTGCGCTGGTTCTACAGTGTGATGCGAAAGATGTTTGGCAAAGATCTGACGCCGGTAAAGCAGCAGATGCGAGTCCCTGGTTTGGTTTGGGGCGGCATTGCGATGGAAACAGCTTTAGCAAAGAAGCGCAGAGTTTCGTTACGCTTCATTCAGCTGGGCAAGGTGCGGACAGCGTGGCGAATCGGATGTCCTTTTTGAATCGACATCAACTCTGCAGTTGGCAGAAAGGCTGGACTCACAGACGAAAAGTTGTTAGCCATCACGACTAATAACTTATCTGTCCTCAACGCAACGGAGCTCCTGATTATTGAACTCGCCGACGCTATGGCCGACACGCCGTCGAATATCTCAGATGTTCTTTACTCTCGCTTGCGCGAAGAATTTTCTGAAGAACAGCTCTTACAGTTGGGCGCACAGCTCGCGTTTGAGAACTATCGCGCGCGTCTGAACCGTATTTTCGATGTGGGAAGCGACGAGTTGTACAAGCCTGGTTCGTAGCGCCGAGACCGCAGGCGTCCTCGCCTGCTGATTGCTTGTGAGTAGCCCTTATCGCCCTTTGTGAGCACCTTCGACAAAGCTAAAGAACCTCTTGCAAAAGTCGTTACAGGGATCTCAGCGCCAACGGCGCGAAATATGACAGCCAGGGGCAAGCGACGAAGGAGCGCCGCCCCTGGGAAAGTGGCCCCCCAAGGTTGCAAGCCCTGAAAGGGCGGGATAACAAGTGTCTTCGCGACAGAAACATTGTATGCTGGCGGCGCTTTACCAACCTCACAATCAGAAAGCGAGGCCAAGACATGCCTCAATCCTTGCGTCAATCCTCATTCACCTCATTTTCAGCACGAAGAATCGCGAAGCATTTCTAACTCCGGAAATTGAAGCCGAGCTCTACCCTTACATGGCTTCCATTCTTAAGGCGCTGAAATCACCCGCGTTGATCATTAATGGCACCC
>DATEXA010000077.1:0-5282 GCA_035257465.1 Pyrinomonadaceae bacterium
GATGCTGGAATTATTCCCCACGTGTAGGCGAGTCAAGTAGGTATCCAACTGCATGTGAACGTTGTGTAGCCGCGTTGCAAGAGGTTGAGAAAGAAGGAAGCCCGATAGACTGACAATGGTGCCTGTTGTTTTTTCGCCGCAGCGGGGCGAGATGTTTATAGCCATACCTGCTTGAAGGGCGTTCTTCGACCCGTTAGGGGCGAAATGTGCTCAGCGCTGAGGCGACAAACAAATATTTTGTGGACGGCTATAAACATGACGCACCTCCGATGCGAAGAATCTCGCAACGCACCTGAATGAAATTGAATTCTGGCCGCATCTAAACCAATTAATGAGCGCTGAAACGCCAACAGCAACACCCACAACACGCACCCGTTACGCGTGGCGGGCAGGATATCTGCTTTGCGCTTTCGGAATCTACATGGTGGATCAGTCGTCGAAAGCGTGGGCGGTTAGAGCTCTTCGGTTTGGTGACGACAAGCAGATCATCAAGGGCTTTCTAGATCTTATCTACACCGAGAACCCGGGAATCGCTTTCGGTCAGTTGCAGGAAGGTGGTGCGTTTGGACGTTGGTTCTTTGTGGTGCTCGCGATCGCTGCTGCCGTAGCAGTCTTTTATTACTTCATCCGAACACCTCGTAACGACGATCGAGTGCTCGGGGCTTGCTCACTTTTGCTGGCCGGAATTCTTGGCAACTTAACCGATCGCGTTCGGCTGGGCTACGTTATCGATTTCATAGTTTTGCATGCAGGCAGTTATCACTGGCCAACCTTCAACGTCGCAGACGCGAGCATAACGCTGGGGGCGGTGTTGTTGGCGTACGATTTGGTGTTTGGACACAGGCGTTCGAAGGTTTAGGCCTCCGGGGGTTGGTCTTAGGTTTTTGGTCTTTGGCCTTTGATCGCTACGATTCGGTTTACTCAACAGAGACCAAAGGCCAAAGACCCAAGGCCGCATTCTTATGTACCCTGAACTTTTTCGCATCGGCAGCTTCCCCATAAACACTTACGGCGTATTTCTCGCTATCGCCTTCCTCTGTGCAATTCTGATCTCAGTAAAACTGGCGGCGCGTGACGGTCTACCACGGGAAAAAATTTACGACTTGAGCCTCTGGATGTTGGTCGCATCATTGATCGGCTCAAAGCTGCTGATGCTCTTCACGGAACCCGAATACCGAGACCATCCATGGCAACTGCTCTCGCTGGATTTTCTTCGTTCGGGAGGCGTGTTTTATGGTGGACTTATCGGCGCCATTCTGATGGGTTATTTTTTGATGAAACGATATCAGCTGCCATGGTGGAAGACCGCTGATGCATGTGCGCCGGGCATCGCGATCGGAAATTTCTTTGGCCGGCAAGGTTGCTTCGCGGCGGGTTGTTGCTGGGGTAAGCCAACCACTTTGCCGTGGGGCGTGAAGTTTACTGAGCTAGGACACGAGATCACGGGAGTACCGACAAATACGTACCTGCATCCGACTCAACTTTATGAATCGTTTGCAATGCTGCTTGCATTCTTTCTGCTAGTCTGGCTTCACAAACGCAAGCGCTTTGATGGACAGGTGATCCTGGTGTACGCGCTCATTTATTCAATCGTGCGGTTCGCGATCGAATTCGTGCGCGACGATCCACGCGGCGATATCCTCGGCCTGACGACGTTGACCGGGTTGTCTACTTCACAACTCATTAGCCTGGTAGTGGGCGTGGGAGCGCTTGTCTTGCTAATTGTCCGTTGGCGGCGAGCCAGTGCGACTGGTTCGTCCAAAGAGCTGCTGGCGTCGGTCCGCGCTTAGAGCTAGCTATCTCGACTAGCGATTCCTGAATTTGCTTCTCGTCTTTGAGGAGATTGTTCTCGTTGAACATTAACGGCAGGCGAGGACGTCTGCGGTTCCAGCCCAACGTCACGTCGCGCCGAAACCGCTCATAGGAGACTTAATTTGAAAACCATCATAGCGCTCGCCATTATTACAACGATCTTTCTCGCCGGCCTGTCACGCTCTCCGAAACAAGCATCAAGCGAATCACTTCTTCTTCCTGGCGAGAAGCATCTTCGCAATCTCAAACAGCTCACGTTCGGCGGCGAGAATGCAGAAGCTTACTTCTCGGCCGACGGCAAACAACTCATCTTTCAGTCGACTCGCGATGGGCGTGGCTGTGATCAGATCTATTCAATGAACGTGGACGGGTCCGAAGTCAAAATGATTTCAAACGGCCAAGGTCGAACAACTTGCTCCTACATTTTTCCGGGCGGCAAGCGTGTTCTGTATTCATCGACTTTCCTTGCCGACAAACAATGCCCACCGAAAGCAGATTTTTCCCAGGGATACGTCTGGGCTGTCTATCCGGGCTTCGACATCTTTACCGCCAAGCCTGACGGTTCAGACATCAAACAGTTGACGACTTCTCCGGGCTATGATGCCGAGACAACCATTACGCTCGATGGCAAGAAACTTGTTTTTACTTCCATGCGTTCCGGCGACCTCGATATTTATACGATGGACGCGGACGGTCGAAACGTTAAGCAACTGACGCATGAACTTGGCTATGACGGAGGTCCATTCTGGTCTTACGACGGCAAGCAGATCGTCTATCGCGCGAATCATCCCGAAACGGAAAAACAAAAGTCAGATTACATAGGTCTGTTGAAGCAAAATCTGATTCGCCCGACGACTCTCGAAATCTGGGTGATGAATGCAGATGGCTCAAACAAGCGACAGGTCACACGCAATGGTAAGGCCAACTTCGGTCCCTATTTCTTTCCCGATGGCAAGCGAATAATCTTCGCGTCGAACATGGACGATCCGAAGGGAAGAAATTTCGATCTCTACGTGATCAATGTTGATGGCACTGGGCTCGAGCGGATTACTTTCAACGATACGTTTGATGGCTTTCCAATGTTTTCAAGAGACGGGAAGAAGCTGGTGTTCGCCTCAAACCGACACTCCGCCAAACAGGGCGATACGAATGTGTTCATTGCCGATTGGATTGAATAATGTTCGATATGCTTTAGCTTGTCGAAGGAGTTACGACATGTTTATAGCCTGGATCTGTTTCTAACTTCGCGCGGTTGCGTCCTTCACAATTAAGCTTCTTCGACCTTAGCTTGAACTTCAGGAGTTTCAGTCACTATGAGAACCAATCAAATCAAATTTACGTTTTGGCCGATCTTAATAATCGTTCTCACCAGCGCCGGCCTGATCGCTCAACAGCAAACAGCCACGCAACCCGATCCCAGCGTCGCGCGTCTCCAGCAACACATCTTCTACCTCGCCTCCGACGCATTAAACGGTCGTCGTACTGGCACACAAGGGGCCAACGACGCAGCACACTACATCGCAGGTGAGTTCTCGAGATTGGGTTTACGACCGGCGCTTCAAAAGGCTGGGGCATCAAGACGACTGAGCCTTGCAATGACTCAATATCTTCAGCCGTTTCCTTACGTGGCTGGCGTGGAACTCGGTAGAGGAAATGACCTGAAGATTGGTGACTCTTCACTTCGCGCCGGCGAGGACTGGATGCCCTTAGGGTTTTCTTCGAACACTAAAGTAGATGGTCAGCTTGCCTTTGTTGGTTTTGGAATTACTGCTTCTGAGCTAAGTCACGATGATTATGCAGGCGGTATCGCCAAAGGAAGAATTGCGATTGCACTTCAGGGAACACCAGATGGCGAAAACCCTCACGGCCAGTTTGCGCGACTCGAAGGTGTACGTTGGAAAGCAATCGCGGCACGAAATGCCGGAGCCAAAGCTCTGATCGTGATCGCACGTGAAGCAAATTTGAAAGAAGACCGATTATCTACGTTAACCTACGACAATAGTGGCGGTGACGCTGGACTACCTGTAATTGTCATTTCGCGCCCGGCAGCCGATCGTGTTCTGCAGCTTTCAAACTCAGCGATCTCGCAGATCGAACAAGCAACAACAGCAAAAACCGCGAACATTAACCGAGTTCTGACTGGGGAACTGACTCTCACAACTGACGTGGTCCGCAAAGAAGTGCAGGCCTACAACGTCATCGGTGTTCTTGAAGGCTCCGATCGTCTACTCAAGAGTGAAACCATAATCATCGGCGCCCACTACGATCACCTTGGTACCGGTGGTGAAGGCAGTCTCGCGCCACGCTCGGGCGAGATCCACCACGGCGCCGACGATAATGCTTCTGGAACTGCCGGCGTCATCGAACTGGCTCGTTTGTTTACCTCACAACGTCCTAAACCAAAACGAACCATCGTGTTTATGTGCTTCAGCGGCGAGGAAGAGGGACTGTTGGGATCAAACTACTACGTGAATCATCCGGTCGTGCCTCTGGCAAGCACTGTCGCAATGATCAACATGGACATGATCGGGCGAATGAAAGATCGCAAGTTGATCGTCGGAGGAGTCGGCACGGCGAAAGAGTGGCGAGAGATGATCGGATCTGGAAACATCGCTCAGAGCGTCCATGTAACAGCAACAACCGGAGCCGCTCCGCCATCGGGAATGCCCGTTGTGGTTTCAGCCAATGGACGGCCCATCATGAGTGTCGATTCTTCGAAGGCTTTCGATCTAACACTTCAGGAAGACGGCTACGGTCCCAGCGATCACTCGTCTTTCTACGCAAAACAGATTCCCGTGCTTTTCTTCTGGACCGGCACTCACAACGACTATCACAAACCTTCCGACACCTTCGACAAGATCAACTACAACGATGAGGCCCGCGTCCTTTCACTTGTCGCTAGAATCTTTCGCGATTTAGACAATGCTGACAAGCGAATTACCTATACCGTTGCGAAGAGTGATGCTCCTGCCGGACGCTCCACAGGCTTTCGTGTCTACCTCGGCACAATACCGAACTACAGCGACAGCAATGATGGTTTACTTCTCGACGGAGTTCGTGACGATTCACCCGCCGCAAGAGCTGGTTTGAAAGCCGGCGACAAGATCGTGAAGATCGGAACGCGCGAGATAAAGAACGTCTACGACTACACGTATGCACTCGGAGAAATGAAAGCCGGCGATGAATATTTGATTGAAGCTATGCGATCGGGTGAGAGGTTGTCGTTGAAAATTAAGCCAGAAGTTCGGAAGTAGTTGCACTCCATCGTCACTCCGCTTAATTCTCCGAAACCACAATTAATAAAATAAGGGCGGCCACAGAGTGCCGCCCTTAGATTTGGAAGTTCCAATTCGATTTCCTGCAATATCAAGTTGGAATGCTAAAGTGACGAGGGTCGGCGGAGTGCCGCCCCTACGAAATTACCAGCGTGGTTCTCTCTCGTAGCGATCGTTGTCGCGACCACCACCGCC
>DATEXA010000078.1:0-3036 GCA_035257465.1 Pyrinomonadaceae bacterium
TATCGAAATAGACATCTCCCGAATCACAGAGCGGCCCGGCGACCTTGTAATCACGACCCGACGCTTCGCCGGCACGCGACGCAGAGATCAGATGGTAGTACCACTTGTAATTGTTCATTGAGAGCATGATGTTGTAGCCAGCATCCGTGAGCAGCCACACATCACCCGTTTCCGGTCGAGTCTTTATGTTGTTGACGGTCGTCAACACGAGACCAGCGTCGGCGATAACACTGCGACCTGGTTCGAGAAGGATGGTCACCTGATCCAACAAGTGCTCGGCATTAACAGTACGAGCTGACTCGCGGGCAACGCGCATCACTTCAGTCAAAACATCTGCTGGCTCGAGTTCGGCACCTAACATGTCGCGTTCATGTTCTGGCAGCTGATCAGCTTGCGAACGATCGCGGAGATAGTTAACCGGGATTCCACCACCAAGATTGATGTGTTCAAGAGTGTGACCGGTTTCATTGTGAATGGTCACAAGGTGTTCCCACATGGTCTTGAAAGCTTCGGCGAATGGTTCGACATCAGGCGTTTGTGATCCAACGTGAATGTGAATGCCGCAGATGTTTACCAGTTCCGGATTTTTCAAGCCTCGACGGAAAGCTGCAAGGACTTCCGAGGAAGAGATGCCGAACTTTGATGTCAGCAAAGCTGTTTGTAATCCCAGGTGCGAGCGCGTTCCTATCTCAGGAACAAGTCGCAGTGTCACACGCGCTGGCGGAACGTTTTCACCGCCTGCCCGCAGACGCAGAACTGATTGTTCGACCAAATCGATTTCGTAGATGGAGTCGACGTTGATGGCATAGATCTGGGCACGAACGGCTTCATCCATCTCCTCATCAGATTTACTGGTACCGTTGAATATGATTTGTTCGGATTTAAATCCGACTTGCAGGGCCTTAAAGAGTTCGCCACCGCTATTCACTTCACAATCAATACCAGCGTTGAGCACGGCTTGCAGGATAGCCATGTTCGAATTTGCCTTGGAGGCATAACAGAACTTGATCGGTCGATCTACAACTTCGGCCGCGCGCTTGAGACGCGTGATGTTGTCGCGGATACGACTTTCGGAAAAGACAAAGAGTGGCGACTTGAATTCGCGAACGAGATCAATTGCATCGACACCATTAATGGCCAAGTGACCTTCGCGCACTTCCAGATATCCTGGAATTGACCAGGCCGGACAATGTGCGGCTATTCCTGACGACATGTTTAATGAAGCTCCAGTGATTAAGTAAGAAAAGTCGAGCGAAGATAGACCGTGATGGTTATAGCGTCAAGCGAGTCAGCCTCAGATAAACACAAATAAGACCGATTCAAACCTCAGATCCGTCTCATCTGTGTTTATCTGTGGCTTTATCTTACGAGCTCAGTTTGAATGGACGAAGTTGTAAGCGAGTGTGCCGCTAACCTTGACTGGTTCGCCCGAAAGCACTGTCGGTAAGAAACGCGCCAGTCGCGCAGCGTTTACAGCAGAAACTTGTAAATTGGGTGGACCCGACACTGCCTTCGCGTCAATTACCGAACCTTGCTCGTCAACAAGCACCTGCACCATCACCACTCCAGGCTTTTCGCCCGGAGGCATCTCTGGCGGCGGTAAATAGATTGCTTTGCCATTCAGCACACCGCCCGAAATAGGCGCTCGCTTTTGTGGTGTACCTGGCTGGGCCTGTGAGTTATTTGCATCGACAGGATCTTCCGTCGTGTTGGCGTTTGCAGTCGGAGTTGTACCGTTGTTGTTTGCATTGCCTTCCGTCTCGACCCGCGGTTTGCGCTTCGGTCGGACCTGCTCGCCGTTCTCTGACTGCGCGATAGCGTTTGGTTCAGCCGTTTCGGCGGCGGCGATCTTCTGCTCGGAAGGTTTATCGGGAATTACAAAGGAGCTGAGAAACTTTTCTTCAAGTGCATCGTCCTTCTTAGTATTCAGAACAGCTATTGCGTAGAAACGTTTCTTCGTCACGTAGGCATTAACGGTTCCATTTAAATCTCCCACAGTGAGCTTGTAGATCCGACCCGTGTAGCCGTGAAATTGTCTCGTGGAAGTGAGGATCATTTTTGTAACCGGATCCTTACGCACCTTTGACGGGAAAAACTGCTTAAAGGCATCAGCGTAAGAATTGAATCTTTCAAAGTCTGAATATGCTGCGGGGTTAGACTTGATGCCACTCATCGACGCGACCGCTACAACAGGTCCAGTTGCTGGCGCTGACATATAGAGCCGGGCATTCAACTCCATTTTATGGTAGTCGAATTTTGTAATCTCCGTTGATGTGTCCTTTGGCATGAGGATTGAGAAGTCTTCGTTCTCCGGTTTCAGTGTGTCCCAACTTTCCCAGACTGCTGGTTGTGCGGGCGTTGGTTGTGTACTCGCAGGGGCTGGGTTCGTTTGTTTACTCGTCTTCGCTGAGGAACGAGTTTGCGCTTCAGAGGACAAGGACATTGCTGCGAGAAGAGGAATTGCAAGTAACCAAACGGAACGACGGAAATACATGTCATTTACCTCCCGATTCTCTGCTTTCGTTTGACGAGTTGCAGGGCTGCGCTAGGCGGACTGTATGCGCGAGAGTTAACTGTGTCAATGTCCGATAAGCTTTAGCTTGTCGGTTAAGTATTAAAATTCGCATCCTGTAAAAGAACCAATCTCACGAGACGAACAAGCTGGAGAGGCTCTTGCAAAAGTCGTTACAGGGATCTCAGCGCCAACGGCGCGAAATATGACAGCCAGGGGCAAGCGACGAAGGAGCGCCGCCCCTGGGAAAGTGGACCCCCCAAGGTTGCAAGCCCTGAAAGGGCGGGATAACAAGTGTCTTCGCGACAGAAACATTGTATGCTGGCGGCGCTTTACCAACCTCACAATCAGAAAGCGAGACCAAGACATGCCTCAATCCTTGTCGTCAATCCTCATTCACCTCATTTTCAGCACGAAGAATCGCGAAGCATTTCTAACTCCGGAAATTGAAGCCGAGCTCTACCCTTACATGGCTTCCATTCTTAAGGCGCTGAAATCACCCGCGTTGATCATTAATGGCACCC
>DATEXA010000079.1:0-14352 GCA_035257465.1 Pyrinomonadaceae bacterium
AACACGCCCGCCACAGCAACAAACGTCAGTGGATCGGTCGGCGTTGTCTCGTACAACATGCTCGTCATGATCCGCGTCAAGGCAAACGCTCCTATCAAACCAACTGCAATGCCAACTAAGGTAATACTCATTCCTTGTCTAATGACGAGTCTCAACACGTCCCGCCTTTGGGCACCAAGTGCCATTCGAATTCCAATTTCATGAGTACGCTGAGCAGCCGCATAGGAAATCACCCCATACAAACCAACGCACGCCAGGATCAACGCGAGACTCGCGAATATCGCTAACAGCAGTGTTTGAAATCGCTCCCGAGCAACAGTTTCAGATAACACCTGCTCCATCGTTCGGATGTTGGAGACAGGCTGGTCCTTGTCCACTGTCCAGATCACCTGCCGCACAGCTGCAGCAAGCGAGTTGGGATTGCTCTTGGTACGGACGACCAGATCTTTTGGAGCAGTAAAACCTCTGCGATCCTGGTTATATGGAGCGTACATTTCGAGCGTCTGATCACCGTACAACCCTGATTGCCTGGAGTTGGTGACAACTCCAATTACTATGGCCCAGGGATTTGGTGAATCCGCAGGTCCTATCTTCATCCGCTTGCCGGTAGGATCTTCATTCGGCCAGAAACGATCGGCGAGTTGGCGATTGATAATGATAACTGGCTGCGAAGCTTCTGTATCGTGAGTATCAAATGAACGCCCTCGCAGGAGCGGGATCTGCATCGTCGTGAAGTAGTCAGGATCGACTACTCGATACAGAGCGAGCGGAAGTTCCGAATCCGCAGGCGCCAATCGTCCTTCAATTGAGAACGAGAAGTTCATCCCGCTGAATGACAACGGCAAAAACGAAATGATTCCTGCGCTTTCCACGCCAGGGAGTTCACGAATCCGTCTCAATGTCTCATCGTAGAACACGCGACGAGCTTCCGGCTGCCGGTACTTCGGTGTCGGAAGCACCATGCGCATTGTAAGGAGATTGCTGGCTGGAAAACCTATATCAACTCTCTGAAGCCGTTGAAAACTGCGTATCAACAAACCAGCGCCAACCAAAAGCACTACTGCTATTGCTACTTCCGAAATGACAAGTATCCGTCGCACCCGTCGTCCACGGACCCCGCCCGCCATATCTCTGCTAGTTTTGCTCAATGTGTCGCCGAGTTTGGTGTGAGAGGACTGGATGGCAGGCACCGTACCAAATATGAGTCCGGTCAACAATGAGACCGCGGAAGCGAAGAGAAGCACTCGACCATTTAAGGCAACAGCTTGAAGTTGAGAAAGACTCTCTGGAATCAGTTTAGAAAGAAACTCGATACCCCAAATCGCTACAACTACTCCAAGCAGACCGCCAGCAGCGGAGAGCACAAGACTCTGAATCAGTAGTTGTCTCGTAATGACGATTCTGCGCGCACCGAGAGCTAGTCTGATTGCAATCTCTTTTTGTCTCGTCGTGGCTTGAGCGAGCAGTAGGTTCGCTACGTTTGCACACGCAATGCACAAGACCAATCCTACCGCAGCAAAGAGAATGACGATTGGTAAACGCAGGTTTCCAACGTAGTCCTGATGTAGTGAATTACTGATGAAACTCAGTCCTTCATTTGTTCGCGGGTATTCCGAAGAGAGACGAGTAGCGATACTTGCCAGATTGGCATTCGCTTGTTCGGCGGTTGTCCCTGGTTTTAAACGGGCAACGGCATGAACGTAATGATCGCCACGACCACTCGCTTCCTCGGCCGACATTGCCCATGGTACCCACAGCTCTGTTTCACGAGCCGGAAAAAAGAAGGGGGGCGGCATAACACCGACGACTGTAAACGAGACGCCGTCAAGCGCTATGCTGCGTCCGACAATACCAGGGTCTGAGTTGAAGCGACGTTGCCACAGCCGATGACTAAGGACCACAACTCGTTCATTTCCTTCGTGGTCCTCTTCAGGTGAAAAAGTTCTTCCCAATGCAGGTGTGACTCCAAGCATTGCAAGGACATTGCCGGAGAGCATCAGACCTTCTAAACGCTCAGGCTCGCCTTGGCCGGTCAGGTTGAAACTGCGACTGCCAAATGCTCCCATCGCCTCAAACACCTGATTCTGTTGACGAATGTCGACAAAATTTGCCGGTGCCAATTCGTTATGAGGGGTGCCAAACTGCGAACTGCTCTCCCAAACAGAAACTAGTCGGTCAGGATTGCTGAGCGGCAGCGGTCGCAGCAGCACAGAATCAAAGACGCTGAACACAGCAGTGTTGATGGCAATACCCAACGCCAAAGTTAAAAGCGCAACACAAGTGGTCGACGGGCGTTTGATCAGGCTTCTGACGCCAAAATGAATGTCTCGGGTAAGGTTAGTCATACCGTTATGTGATTTGTGCTTTGTACTTTGTCCTTACTTTCCGTTTTCAATTTTGAGATCTGAGATCTATTCGTACCGCAGTGCCACTAACGGATCGACTTTCGTCGCTCTTCTCGCTGGCAGGTAACAAGCCAGCAATGCAACGACGAAAAGTGTCCCTGTAACAATCGCGAATGTTCCGGCGTCGGTCGTAGTCACAGCAAAAAGCAAGTCCTGAAGTAACCGCATCACACCAACCGAGGCCGCTACTCCAATTGCAACGCCCAATAACGCCAGCCAAAGTCCTTGCTTCATCACCATCTTGAGAATGTCAGCCGGCGAAGCACCGAGAGCCATTCGTACGCCAATGAAGTGTGTCTGCTGGCTCACCGAGTAAGAGACAACTCCATAAATACCAATCGACGCGAGGAGCAATGCGACGCCAGCAAAAATGGTGATCACCAAAGCCGGGAACCTGCGCATGAACGAAGCGGGTGTCTGCGAAATCATTTCGTTCATGGTATTGACGTTAAGAATCGCTGCTTCAGGTTCGATAGAGCGGATTTCGTTGCGCACTGCAGTCGCTAATGCAGCCGTGTCGCTATTTGTGCGAACGACAAGATTTGAAAATATGGAAGCCTGCTGACGGAACGGGTAATAGAGCACGGGCCTAATTGCTTGATCGAGTCCGGTGATTTTCACATCTCCCACTACTCCAACAATCAAATCTCCCGGTGCTTCGAATGACGAATACTTGATCTTCCGACCAATCGGATTGCGTCCCGCAAACATTCGATCCGAAACGCTTTTTCCAATGATCACGACTCCCTGGCCGTCAGGTTTATCGCTAGCGTCAAAGTTCCGTCCAGTAAGCAAAGGAATGCCGAGAGTTTGAAAGTAGGTATCGCTGACCGTGCGAATGTTTGCTTCAACTTCCTGTCCGGGAGGTGGAACGGGATCACCTTCGACGTTGAAACGCGTTGTGTTGCCACCATTCAACGGAAGAATATTTACGGTACCTGCGCCAGTTACACCGGCCAACGCTTGTACACGTTCTTGCAACTGATCGTTAAAATTGATGGACTGGCTGTCTTCTTTGTATTTCGTTGCCGGCAGAATGACGGTCATCGTGAGAAGATTGTCGGTCTTAAAACCAACGTTTGTTTGCAGCAGTCTGTACAAACTCTTCATCATGAGGCCAGCTCCAATGAGGAGCACGACCGCCAACGCAATCTCACTCACAACCATTGCGCTTCGCAGACGGTGACCGGCTCCCGCTGACGAATTGCGCCCTCCTTCCTTCAGCACTTCGTTCAGATCCAACCGCGACGACTGCAACGCCGGAGCGAGTCCAAATACGAGTCCTGTTAATAAAGAAAGACCGAACGAAAACGCGAGGATGCTTCCATCGATGTGCAACGACTTCAGGAACGGCATTGCGTTCAACTGGCTTTGAGGTAATGCCACAACTAATGCAGGAGTTCCCAAGTAAGCGATCAACAACCCCGCGGCGCCACCGATTACAGAAAGCGCAATCGACTCGGTTAGCAGTTGACGGATCACACGCCAACGACTCGCACCGAGCGCGGAACGAATCGCGACCTCTTTCTGTCGCGCAAGAGATCTTGTGAGAAGTAAACTCGCCACGTTCGCACAGGCAATTAGAAGAACAAAGCCAACGGCCGCGAGTAACACCAGGAGTATTGGTCTCACACTTCCAATCACCTCTTCCTGCAAAGGCAGAAGTGTTGCTTTTGTTCCAGCGTGTGAATCCTGGAATTGCTGTTCTATGCGACTTGCGATGACGTTCAATTCAGATTGCGCTTGAGCAGCGGACACACCTGACTTAAGGCGTCCAATCAAGTTGGTGCCATGCATGAATCGGCGACTTAACTGATTCTGTGTCGGTTGATAGGGCAACCATAGATCAGCAGGTCTCAGTGCAAACTGATACGACGCCGGCAACACACCAATCACTGTGTAACTCTCGCCATTGATCGTTAGCGCGCGTCCGACAATTCCGGAGTCGCCACCAAACTTCCTTTGCCACAAACCGTAAGTGAGAACAGTGACTTTCGGTCCGCCTGGCTTGTCTTCGCCAGCTTGAAAAGTTCTGCCGACAACTGGATCAACTCCAAGTACTGAAAAGAAGTTCGCACTCGCACGTACTGCAGCAACGCTTTCCGGCTCACCATTGCCACCTAAAATCGCGCCACCACCTGTGTAAGCCGCCAAACCATCAAAGACCGAGTTCTGTTGGTAATCTTGATAGTCGGGATATGAGAACTCCCTCTTGTTGAACTCTTTTTGAGGCGTGCGCTCCCAAAGGTGGTAGAGCTGATTCGAGGATCTGTAAGGCAGTCCTCTCAACAAGGCAGCGTTTACAACTGTGAAGATTGCAGTGCTGCCACCGATGCCGAGCGCAAGCGTAACAACAGCAATGAGCACGAAACCTGGTTTCTTGATTAGCGTGCGAACGCCGTAGCGAAGGTCTTGCAGTAGTTTGGTCATAATGAGATTGCTGATTGCTGATTTCCTGAAAGTCTTCTTTCTAGTTGGTTCTTTGCTTCTTTCTGAGATCTGAGATCTGAAATCTGAGATCTCCTATTCGTATTTCAACGCCACCAGCGGATTCACTTTCGCCGCTCTTCTCGCCGGGATGTAGCAAGCAAGCAACGCCACCAACACAAGCAGGAGCGAAACGGCCAGGAACGTGAACGGATCACTCGCACCCACATTCAGCAAGAAACCCGACAACACCCTGGTGACGAGAAAAGCCCCGAGCAGACCGATTGCAATGCCTACGATCACCAAACCAATTCCCTGCTTCAAAACCATCTTCATCACATCGCGTAGCTGCGCGCCCAGGGCCATGCGAATTCCAATCTCTCGCGTTCGCTGCGACACGGAGTAAGTCATCACGCTGTAGAGACCCATCGTGGTGAGTAACAACGCCAACACGCCGAAGGCACCGCCGATGCCAGCGGACAGACGGGGTCCCCAATATGCATAGGTCAGGTTCTGCTCGCCGAGGAGCATGCCCACTATGGGTAACCGAGGATCCAAGCGAGCGATCTCACGACGTGAGGCATCGGCAACACTTCCCACGTCTGAGGCGGATTTGGCCTTCACTAACAACGTCATTCCCGATTCGTACATTTGATATTCAGGAATAAAAATATATGGACGGCGATCTTCATACAGACTGCGATAAAACCCGTCCTTCGTTATGCCAACGATCTCGACAAGCGGAGAACCTGTCGACCAGAAGTGAATCCGCTTACCTAATGCATTTTGTTCGCCGTCATAAAACTTCCGTGCGAACTCCTGATTCACGATTGCAACCTGAGGCGCTTTCGCATCGTCCCGCTCGGTGAAGTCGCGCCCTTGCAGAAGTTTGATTCCCATCGTATCGAGGTAATGCGGGGCGATAACACTCCGATCTAAAATGATCCCCTGATTCGGTAGCGGTTCGGGATCGCCTTCCTTAATGATCTGGATCCCTGAATTGCTGTCGCCGAGTAGCATGTAGGTGGCGAGAGAAGCCGAGCGTACTCCTGGCTGTTCTTCAATCCGATGAAGCAACTCGCTGTAAAAGCGCTTGCCACTATCCGTGTCATACCCAAGCCCAGCCGGATCGATTCGCATCGTCACAAGGTTCTCAACACTGAATCCCGGATCAGTCTTGAGTGCTTTGCTTAGACTTCTGAGAAAGAGTCCAGCGCAAACCAGGACTACAATTGAAATAGCGAGTTGGGCCACCACCAACACTGCTCGGAGGTTTACACGTCGTGTCAGGCCACGTCCCAAATTCAGTTTCACCTCACTCTTCAAGACAGAAACTAAGTCTTGACGTGACGCAATAACCGCAGGCGCCAAACCAAAAATAAAACCGGTCACCACAGACACCGCGAACATCCATTTGAGAACGGTAAGGTCAGGATTCACATCCAGATTAATCGGATAAGGCAGAGGTGGAATGGATGAATGAACTAGACTCGTGCCCCAGTAGGCCAGGCCCCAACCAACAATGCCACCCAGAAGAGCAAGGATCATGCTTTCAGTTAACAGTTGGCGAATGATATGGGTGCGCCCTGCTCCAATTGCCAGCCGGATGCCGATCTCTTTCGTGCGCGACGTAGCACGAGCAAGCATGAGGTTCGCAACGTTCGCACAGGCGACCAGCAACACGAGACCAGCAACACAAAGAGCAATCAAAGCAGCAAACCTCAAATACTTTGCGATCGAATCAAATCGTCCATCTTGTTCTGGGACGACTTGAATCTTGATGTCTTTCGCATTGTTTGGATAAAGACGGGCGAGATTCTCCACGGTGATGTTTAGATCTGCCTCAGACTGCTTCATTGAGACGCCAGGCTTAAGCCGCCCCAAAAGTTTTAGGTTGGCCCAACCGCGTTCTTTCTCCCATGCTGGATCAGGACCGAAGAATTTCGTCTGCTGCATCAACGGCACCCAGAAATCCTGACGTATGGCGAACTTGACGCCTTCGTAGTCCTTAGGTCCGACGCCGATAATCGTGAATGGTCTGCCGTTCATGAAAATAGTTTTTCCAACGATCGAAGGGTCGGAGCTGAAGCGGCGCTGCCAAAACTTGTAGCCCAAGATGAGCACCGGCGCAGAACTCTGCGAAAGATTGTCTTCCGGCAAGAATCCACGACCGAGTGAAGGAGTGAGTTCAAGGACTGAGAAGTAGTTACTGCTGACTATCTCGCCCCACGCTATTTCGGCTGGTCTGCCATCAGCCGAACCACGACTCGCGCTTTCACTAATTCCTGCTTGCACCATGTTCCACGCCAGCAATCCGGAAAAACTCTTACTCTGATCACGCAAGTCCACGTAGTTCGCGTAAGAGAAATCTCCCCAGACCTCCGTATCCTTCTTGCTGCCCCAAAACGGCATCACAACTTCGCTTGCTCTGGGCACGTTAATGGGACGAAGAATGAATCCATTGATAGTGCTAAGAATCGCGGTGTTAACGCCAATTCCTAAGCCCAATGTGATCACAGCCACAACGATAAAGCCGGGATGCTTCGCAAGACTGCGAAGGGAGTAACGGATGTCTTTTAGTAGGTTATGCATTGATCTTTCGTCTTTGGTCTTGGGTCTTCAATCTGAGATCTGCGATCTGAGATCTATTCGCACCTCAGCGCCACCAACGGATCCACTTTCGTAGCTCGCCTTGCCGGAACGTAACAAGCCAACAACGCAACGAACATCAACAGAACTGAGATCAAAATAAATGTGGTCGGATCTGTCGCGCTGACTCCAAATAACATCTTCGTCATCAACCGCGTCAGTCCAAACGCTGCCAACAAGCCGATCGCTACTCCGACGATGGTCATCTTCATTCCGTCGCCCAGAACCAAACGGAGGATGTCAGTCCGCTTGGCGCCAAGCGCCAGTCGAATACCTAACTCATGAGTCCTTTGCCCAACGAAATATGAAATGACGCCATAGATTCCCATGCTCGCGAGTAACAGCGCTGCGGCGGCAAAAGATCCGAGTATGATCATTGAGAAGCGACGGGCGGCCAGCGAGTCGGAGATGACCTCGTTCATCGTCTGAGCGTTGGAGATCACATTCTGATTGCTGTGACTTTGAACGATGTTGCGGATTGATCCAAAGAATCCCGGGCCTGTTCCGGCAGCTTCGTCTGCTCGCAGCACAACGCTAACTCCACCAGTTCCTTCTATCTCATTGTCAGGTTGAGCTCTGAACGGCAGGTAAAGTTGCGCTTGAAGACTTTGGGTGTGATCTGAATCAATGCCCCACTGCTTTACATGGCCGACGACACCGATGATTTCGTAGGGGCCTTGATCATCGTCAAGATGAATTCGTTTTCCGATCGGATTCTCATGTCCGAAGCGTTGGTGGGCCAGCATGTCATCTACAACAATGACTCGTGTCGATTTCTCTGTGTCCTGATTTGTGAAGAAGCGACCACTTTGAAGTTTGAGTCCCAATGCGTCGAGGTACCCTGGTTCGACCACGTAGAACAATGCCATGTACATATCATCGTGGCTCACCGGCTTCGGCTGACCGTCAACCCAGAAGAATCGGTCGTCTTCATTAAGAATGGGTGTTGCGCCAAGCGATAACGAAGCAGCTTTTACGCCTGGCATCGCTGTCAGCTTGTCACTAAGATCACGCAGAGACGCTCGTGTTGCTTCCGCAGTCGCTTTCCTCATCGAAGGAGCGAACGTGACTCCGAACGTCAGCACATTGTCTGGTCGAAAACCTGGATCAACTCTCCAAAGCACGTTCAGACTGCGAAGCAATAGTCCCGCGCCAATAAGCAAGACAAGAGCCAGGGCCATCTCGGCAGCTACAAACAGTCCCTGTGCTCGACCACGAGACGAACTCGCTCCGCGCCCGCCTTCCTTTAATGTTTCATTGAAGCTCCAACGCGAAGCTTTCAGTGCAGGAACGAAACCGGCAAGGATTCCTGTGAGGACTGAAACAGCGAAAGTGAACAATAAGACGCGAGTATCGAGTCCAACTTCCTGCGCGCGTGGTAACGCGCTCGGCAAAGACTTCATCACAGCTTGTGTGGCCCACACCGCAATACACAGTCCCGCGATTCCACCGCAGAGCGAAAGCAACAAGCTCTCGACCAGTGATTGACGAATCAACCGCCAGCGTGCGGCGCCGAGCGCGGCGCGGATGGCAAACTCACGAGCTCTTCCTTTTGATCTTGCGAGCATGAGGTTGCTCACATTCACGCAGGCGATCAAAAGTACGAACCCTACTGCACCTAAAAGCAGAAAGAGGACGGATTGAACGTCACCTACCAGCGCAGGCTTGAGAGGACTAAGTTTGGCGCCGTTGCCCTTGTTCGTTGCGGGATAAGCTTCAGCGAGCTGATTCATTATTCTCGTGAAATTGGCCTGGGATTGATCGAAAGACACTCCCTGCTTAAGCCGTCCGATCCCGTGTATCCCCATCGCCGCACCACGATTCTGTAACGGAGGAGCGTCCCAGGCACCGATCGACACATACACATCATTGATGCCGAGAAAGATGAAACTATTCGGAATAACACCAACGACTCGATAACTCTTGTCGTCAAGCGTAATGCCTTTTCCAATCACGTCCGCAGCGGAACTAAACTTTCGCGTCCACAGTCGCTCACTGATCAATGCCACCAGTTCCGCGCCGCGGTGATCGTCTTCCTGTGCGAAAGTCCGTCCAAGGACTGGCTTAATGTCATAGACCTTAAAGTAATCCGCCGAAATCATCCGTGCGTTGACGCGTTCCGCTTCGCCCTGGCCTAACAAAGTGAAACCGGTGTTGCGTGAAATTGCCATCGACGACAAAGTGCGATTCTCTCGCTGCATGTCGAGGAAATTCGGGTAAGGGATGGCGCCGCGGTCGAAGTTGGGTTTGCTTTGATCGATCGTGATCAGTTGCTCAGGCCGTGGAAACGGCAAAGGATTCAGCAACACACCATTCACAACGGAGAACAGTGCTGCGTTCGCGCCAATACCAAGCGCGAGCGTCAGTACAACGACGGCAGTGAAGCCAGGGTTCTTAAGCAACATGCGGATGGCGTAGCGGAAATCTTGGAACATGATGGAGAATCTTTTGCGTCTTGGGTCTTTGGACTTCGGTCTTTGTTCTTCGTTCTTTGTACTTTGTTCTTGGTTCTTTGCCTTTCAATCTGAGATCTGAGATCTGAGATCTCATTCGTATCTAAGCGCTTCCAACGGATCGACTTTCGTTGCTCGTCGAGCAGGGATGTAGCACGCAGCCAAGGCAACAACCACCAACACCAGTGTGATACCCGCGTACGTCAACGGATCAGTTTCACTAACTCCAAACAACAAACTCTTCATCAACCTCATCAACCCAAATGCCCCAGCCAAACCAAGGCCGACACCGATCATGATCACGGCCATTCCCTGCCCAAGGATCATTCGCAGCACATCGCCAACTTGCGCACCCAGTGCGAGGCGAATGCCCAGCTCGTGGGTTCTTTGCACTACTGTGTAAGCGGTGACGCCGTAAATCCCAGCCGCCGACAACAACAGCGCAACCACGCTGAAGAGACCTAGTAGAAAGAGATTGAAACGAGGTTGGGTGATAGACGTGCTGACGATGTGTTCCATTGTCTGCACATTTGAGACAGGAACTGTGCGATCTACTTCAGCCACTGCCTGTCGAACAGCGCTTGCAATACTTTCAGGCTCGACAGTCGACCGGACAACCAGCGACATGCTTCGAAATGGATCCTGCAGTGCTGAGAAATAGAGTTCCGGAGTGGGTTCTTCACGCAGCTCCAGACTGCGAGCGTTTGCCACGATGCCAACGATCTCAAACCAGTTCGTCGGTTGACTGCTATTCGCGTCGCGAAAACCGATTCGCTTGCCGATCGCATTCTCTCCAGGAAAATTCTGGTCGACCAACGCCTGATTCACAATCAACGACAAGGGACCTGAAGCGTTGTCCCTGTCGGTAAACGCACGGCCCTGCACAACCGGAATGCCCATCGCTCCAAAATAGTTTGGTGTGACGTTGCGATAATTCACTACAGGCCACTTGTCAGGTGTGGTGATCGGCCGCCCTTCGATCCTGAAGCCAAGTGTCGGACCTTTGGCAAGTGGCAACGTGTTGATAGCGCCGACATCGCGCACACCAGGTACGGCGCTAATCTTGTCGATGACCCGCTGATAAAAATTGACGTAGTCCGCGTCGTTCCGAAAGTTCGTACCTGAAGGTGAGACGAGAGCGGTTAATACCTGTCTCGACTCAAATCCGGTATTCACTGACTGCAAACGCATGAAGCTGCGAAATAACAAGCCCGCACCGGCCAGCAGTACGACCGAAAGTGCAACCTCAGAAACGATCAACGCCTGTCGAAACCGACTGCGACGAAGACTGCCAGCGGTACCACGACCTGTTTCACGAATTGAGTCCTGGATATCAGAGCGAGCAAATTGGAGTGCCGGCGCAAAGCCAAAAAGAATTCCGGTTAGCACCGAAGCCGTCAGCGTGAATGCCAAGACACGCCAATCGACACGGATTTCATTCACACGTGGGAAGTCAAGGGGTAAGAGCTTCTTAATTAATGACAAGAGCCAAAACGATAGAAGAAATCCGAAGGCGCCCCCCGCCAGCGCAAGCATCGTGCTTTCGGTGAACAATTGTCTGACAACGCGCCAACGCGAAGCGCCAAGAGCAGCACGAATCGCCATCTCCTTGTGACGTGAAGCAGAACTAGCGAGAAGCAGGTTCGCAACGTTTGCACATGCAATGAGCAAGACGAAGGTGACAGCACCCAATAACAACCACAGCATGCGACTGGTGTCGCCGATCACGTCCTTTTGTAAGCTGACGACACGATTGAATCGTCGATTGTTTGTCTGCGGATATTGCTGCCGCAGTCGCGACGTTATCGTCTCCATCTCACTTGCTGCCTGATCGAGTGAAACGCCGGGTTTCAGCAGAGCGACAGCTGCGAGGTAGCCCATACCGCGCACCTGCGTCACGTCCATTTGCTCGTTCAGTTCAGGAACCAAACGTAAGGGCGGTAACCACAGTTCTGACTTGAATGGATCTTGAAAAGAACTCGGCACAACACCCACAACCGTGTACGCTTTGCCGTCGAGTGTAATCGACCTCCCAACAATCGACTTATCTCCACCAAACCTTCGTTGCCACAGAGCATGACTTAAAACGGCGATTGGCGGATGTCCTGCCTGCTCATCAGAAGGAATGAACAAACGCCCGAGTTCCGGCTCAACGGCAAACACCGAAAAGTAGTTGGCGGACGTCTGTGAAATGTCGATCCGTTCAGCCTGATCGTTGAGTGCGAGATTTGCACTTGTGGTTTTAATGGCGGCGAGATGTTCAAAGACAGTGTTTTGCTGGCGCCAATCGTAGAAATTAGCAGCTGTCACCTGGACTCGTTTGCCAGTTTGATTCAATTCCTGAATTGCGACGATTCGATCGGCGTTGTTGTATGGCAGACGACGCAACACGACACTGTTGACGACACTGAAGATTGCGGTGCTCGCGCCGATACCAAGACCCAGCGTGACAATAACGATCGCGGCAAAGCCGGGATGTTTTAAAAGCCCTCGAAGACCGTAGCGGATGTCTTTGAATAAGTTCTCCATAGGAATGTGGCACAGACTTCAGTCTGTGCTCCTCCAGGCTCAAAGGTCATTCAATTCAACCAACACAGACTGAAGTCTGTGCCACTCACTCGTAGCGTAGCGCTTCCAACGGATCGATTTTCATCGCGCGTCGAGCGGGGATGTAGCAGGCCAACAACGCAACGACCGTGAGAACCACGCTTACGATCAAAAGTGTTAGGGGATCTTTTGTGCTAACGCCGTAGAGCAGACTACTCAACCAACGCGTAGCAGCTAACGATCCAAGCACTCCCAGCAAGACACCCATACATGCCAAACGGAAACCATGACCCAATACAAGCCTCATGACGTCTCTTCGTTCTGCACCTAGTGCCATGCGCACACCGATCTCGTGTGTTCGTTGCAGTGCCGCATACGACACAACACCATAAACACCAATCGAAGCGAGCGTGATTGCGAGTATTGCGAAGAGACTCAGCAGCGTCACCGAAAAACGTTCAGGCGAGAGCGACTCAGCCATGGTGTCGTCCAGGGTCTTTGGATTGTTCAGACTGACGTCCTGATTAACCGTTCTAACTGCAGCTCGCACCTGATTTGTAGTTTCCTGTGCACCGGGCTTGGTGCGCACTAAAACAACCGCACCACGAATTTGATTCTGTAGATAGCTGAGATAAAAGGTGCTGCGTATATCGCGACCAAGTCCGCGCTCCCGAGAATCAGCAGCGATGCCAACGATCGTGAACCAACGCCCCAGCGGCTGTAGCACCACCATCTGAAACTGTTGTCCAATTGGATCTTGACCGGGAAAGTATTTTTTTGCGAACGCCTCATTGATAACGGCAACGGGAGGATGATCAATATCGTCCTGAAGTGTTAGCGCACGTCCGGTCCTCATCGGGATCTTCATCGTCTCGAAGTAATTCGGACTGATGAAACGCGGATCAGCGACACTTTCATGGCCCGGCTGTGGTGGCGGCAATCCACGAAGCTGAATTACAGAACCAGCACCGTCGAATGCTCTCTGCGGCACATTGCTGACAAGGGCAACTGCCTCGGCATCAGGAATCGTCTGGACTCGATCGAAAAGTTGTTTGAAGAACCCACCAACTTCTTTCGTAGTTGGGTATCTGGTGTTGTCGAGACAACACATGTTTAGTATGTAGACGTGATTCGAATCAAAACCAAGTTGATCGTTGCGCAGGTTATTGAGCGTTTTGATTAAGAGGCCTGTTCCCACCAGCAACACAATCGCGAGGGAAATCTCACCAACTACAAGCGCATCTCTAATGAGGCGATTTCGGACAGTGCCTTTCGCCCCTCGTCCTGCCTCGCGCAACCATGAATGAAGATCTCGTTTTGAGATCCTCAAAGCCGGCGCTAGACCAAACAGGACACTCGCCAGCAACGAAATGCCCATCGCAAACAGAAAAACCTGCGAATCGATGCGCAGAGCATGTGGTCGGAAGGACGGGATTGTTGGAACGAGACTTAGTAGCGGCCCAAACGAAAGCCACGCGATCACAAAACCAATGAGCCCGCCTAACGTGCCGAGCGTAAGACTTTCAGTGAGGAACTGTCGCAGCAGTCTTCCTCGAGTAGCGCCTATCGCAACGCGAACCGCGATTTCCCGCTCTCTTGCTGTCGCTCGAGCAAGGAGCAGGTTCGCGATATCGGCGCAAGCTATTAATAAAAGGAGTCCGACAGCACCAAGTAAGACAAGTAGAGTAGTCCGAGTATTTCCGAAATCAGAATAGAAACGCTGAAGCGGGCCGACGGTAACACCCCAACCGGCGTTAGTAGCGGGGAACTCTTTCTCGAGTTGAGTAGCAAGGGCGCTCATTGAGGATTGCGCCTGGGGAATCGTCACACCTGGCTTCAGTCGGGCAAACACCATCAACGTGTGCCCACGT
>DATEXA010000080.1:0-29532 GCA_035257465.1 Pyrinomonadaceae bacterium
ACTGTCAAGGAGGGCTCCGAGTACTTGTAAAGATCCAGTAGAGCCCTCCTTGACAGTCGGGCTACTGCCCCAACCAAATACCAAAGACCAAAGACCCAACGCCATCATGCAAACCAAAGAAATCCGTTTCGCCAGTCGCCCATCCGGCATTCCTTCCGCCGAGAACTTTCAGTTTGTAGACGCTGAAGTACCGCCGCTTCAAGACGGTGACGTGTTGCTGCGTTCCCTCTACATCTCTGTTGATCCATACCTGCGCGGTCGCATGCGCGAAAGGAAGTCGTACGTTCCTCCATTCGAAATCGGTCAGGTGATCGAGAGTTCTGTTGTCGGTGAAGTCATCGACTCGCGTTCGCCGAATCTAAAACCGGGCGACGTTGTCAGCGGGCAACTCGGTTGGCGTCTCCACAACGTCGCCAAAGCAAAGCAAATGATGAAAACGATTCCAGGTGTCTCACCAACCACTGCTCTGGGCGTATTGGGGGTAACAGGTCTGACAGCCTATTTTGGTCTCCTCGACATTGGCCAACCGAAACAAGGCGAGACTGTCGTCGTATCTGGAGCCGCCGGTGCGGTCGGTATGTCTGTTTGTCAGATCGCGAAGATCAATGGGTGTCGTGTTGTCGGAATAGCGGGCAGCGATCAAAAGAACGAGTACCTGCGCAACGAACTTGGGGTCGATGCGACTATCAACTACAAGACGGCTGACATTCCTGCAGCCTTAAAAGCTGCATCTCCGAACGGCATTGACGTTTACTTTGACAATGTTGGTGGCGCTGTGTCGGACGCGGTGTTGCCTTTGATTAACGACAGAGCTCGCATTGTGATCTGCGGTCAGATATCCATCTACTGTACGGATCGACCGGCTGTCGGTTTGAAACCGGAGCCGTTCTTACTAGTCCACAACGCTATGATGAAGGGCTTCATCATCACGCAATATTGGCCGCGCTTCGCTGAGGGCATTAGTCAATTGGCGCAATGGTTCAAGAGTGGACAACTAAAGCACGCAGAGACGATCGTTGAAGGATTTGAGAACACGCCGAATGCTTTCATTGGATTGTTCAAAGGTGAGAATCTGGGGAAGCAGATTGTTAAGATCTCAGATTGAATGCTGATTAACTGATTGCTGATTAACGGTTGCCGATCAGGACCTCTGAGATCTCAAATCTGAGATCTGAGATCTAGTCCGAGATCCCAACTTCAAAATCCGAATTCCGAAATCCCAAATCCCAAATCCTACGTCTGTTCTTTCAGTTCTCTAAACAGTCTTGTCAGATCGGCTGCCTGATAATTTGCATTGAGCCCACTCGGATTCGGTAGCACCCACACACTGGCCGGGCCCATCATTTGTTCCTGTTTCCCGATGACCGCTTTTGGTTGGTTGAACGCCACTCGATACGCGCTAATGCCTAGAATTGCGACCACTCGAGGTCGATAACGCAGTGCCTTCACAATTAATCGCTTACCACCTTCCTGGATTTCTTCCTTATTTAACAGATCAGCACTTGCTGTTGTCCGTCGGACCACGTTGGTGATGCCGTACCCTGATTTCAAAAGTTCGCGTTCGTCAAACGGTGTCAGGAGTCGTTCGGTAAATCCCGCCGCATACAATGTGGGCCAGAAGCGATTCCCGGGTCGAGCGAAATGATGACCCACGGCCGCCGTGTAGAGTCCCGGATTGATCCCGCAAAAGAGAATATGAAGGTCCGGTGCGATTACATCTCGCACTGTTTTATTGATTGCTTCGCGCAGTTGTTTCTTTGTTGGCTTCCAGGGCTTGGGCACGATGAGTCTTAGTTGATATCAAAATGAGTCTGACGTGAGGTGCTTTGTTTAGAAAGGCGATCGATAAATGACACTTGAAGAATATACCGACCGGGCTGCAGTCCATTCAACGGTATTTCGGCAGCGTAAGGAATACGAGCCAGGTCCGGCATGCCTTCCGTGCTTACTTTTCGGACTGCAGTAGTCACTACTGGTTGGTCGTCGCGAATTACCTGCACTTGAACTGCCAGGTCCGGTTGCTGATCTGTCTGAGAGAGGGTGGCGTTGTAGGCAAACACCATAAAACGCAGCGTCGATAGAGCCTGAAACCGGTGACCTGGACTTAGCAGCACGGACCCCGCTTCGTTACCGCTTGAGACATTGGTAATGCTGTTTTGGGTGCGCTCACCAAGGAGCAGGCTACTCATAGAAAGTCGCTTGTTGCTGAGGTCTGGAATTTCGATCCAGGCATGGATACTACCGGTACGTCCGCTCTTATCATCGCGAGCTGCGACGCGTACCTGGTAGAGACCGGGTTGGAGATTCGCCTGGTACGTGTAGGTTATGTCACCGTGATAGCTCTTGGCTTCTTCAGGGGACGGCGCAGTCGTGACCAGTCGGTCGTAGAAGTTTGCCTTTGCAATTCCTTTCTCGTCGAAAAAGACGCCGGTTACATCAGCGATGGCCTGCGTTTTCTCATTGCGAGGACCGAAAGTGAGAAACTCGCCAGGGATTTGGACCGCAGCCGCCACGGTTGGACCTTTCCCGGCGGTATCGTAGTAGTTCAAACCCAGCGTTAATGGCATTTCCAGTTGCGGATATGAAGCGGAGATCGCCTGACGCAGCTTCGTTACCAGGATCTTAGTGTCGTCTTCAGGCGTCGCCGGACTCTTGGTCTCGGCGACCGCCGGCGCCGGCTCAACATCGAAGAATCCCTTGCGCACGCGCACAACAAGTTCCGGCCGACCAGAAACACTGACCTGAATGTTTCTGAATCGTCCCGGTTTCTTATTCTCGGGATCGGGTTTCCAGGCCAGGAGATAGTAGACAGCAGTCTCGTTCATTGCTGCCTTGACGCCGGGTCTGAAGTCATTCGTGTTGATAATCATCCGCCCGCCGGTATCGTGAGCTAATGCGTTGAGACCATCCTGAAGAGCAAAGTTTTCACCGTGAGTTGAGCGCGAGAGCATTCCGTAAGGATCAAATGGCGCGTCATCACTCAAATTGCTTTTGGGAGGCATCAAGCCGCGTGTATCGATCGAGTAGATAACAACTCCGCTTTTGGCTGCCGCGGAAGTGATGCGTTTCAGACGTGTATCCGTATCTCCACGTCTGTTTTGCACAAGAAATCCATTGGATAAGAAGAAGAGAATCTTGCGACCGGGTAAGTCTTTTGAAACGCGAACAAGCCGTTCCAGGCCGGACAGCATGTTGGTGTTGAATAACGCCGCTTGAGCAAGAGTCGCCGACGCCCGGCTGTGAACCATGGAAGCAGCCACGTCGTGGCTTAGTCCCGGTTGCTCCCTCATCGTTGCTGCAACAAAAAACTGGAGCACTTCATTATCATTGTTGTCGATTAGCATTGCTTCGTACTCGCTCATCACAGGACGCTCTGTGTCTGTGGCCGTGTACAAACGGACGTTGAGACGATTGACCGCAGAATGGAGCACTGCATGCTCATCGGTTACTTGTTGAAGAAACCCAATCTGTCCTGTCGCGGATGCAATCGCCGCCTGGTCGTTCTGGCCCATGTCCTTGTCTATGAAGTTGGAAATTAACTTGCGACAACTGACAAAGCCCTGGGGGTCGAGATGAAAGTCGTCCACGTAAAAGAAGATGGACCGGCCACGATCGAGCGGTACAACTCGATCTGGTGTGGCACCAGCGGCAGCAGTTGACCCGCGCGCCGCAGCAAGCTGTGCCTCTTCGTTATGACTACCGGCACTTATCTTTTCGAAAAACTGAATGGGCCTCACTTGCCCGTCGATCTTGATTTCGAAATTGTCTTTCGTGAGGCCGTTGACGAAGTGTCCTTGTTTGTCGAAGACCATCACGTCAGTCTGCACGAGTTCAGTAAAGACACGAACGACGTCATCCGACTTTTGTTGTGGAGTCTGAGCGAATACACACGCGTGCCAAGTGAGAAGACATAGAAGAGAAGAGATGTGCCAGTATAGGTTGCGACGTGCGACCATAGCTTAGTCAGAAAATGGTTAAAAGAAGTGGCCCGGACGGGGCTCTCTTGCCAGGATTCTCAAACACGGGGTGACGTGATGTAACTATGTCTCATGTTGGCGTGGTATGGCAAACAAAAGTGTCCGATATGTCCGATATGCTTCAGCTTGTCGGCCATCACTTGCTTCTTAGGGAACGACAAGCTGAAGCATATCGGACATCGCATAGCTTAAGCGACTCGGTTACTATGACTGAGACGGACTATCTTAGAGCCTACGCGCTTGGACATTGAATGACGAACAACGAGATAACTGTAAAAGTAGATCGGGTAACGAAGACGTTTGGCGAGTTCACCGCCGTCAAAAACCTCAGTCTAGAGGTTAGGCCGGGAAGAATCTTTGGCTTGCTTGGTCCAAACGGGGCAGGTAAGTCGACGACAATCAGGATGATCGTCAACATCACTGCTCCCGACACGGGCAGCATTTCGTTGTTTGGTCGCAAAATCAATAGCCAGCTTCAAGATCGAATTGGTTATTTACCTGAGGAACGCGGCCTCTACAAATCGATGAAAGTTTCGGAACAGCTGCGGTTCTTCGCTCTATTGAAAAACGTCCGTGGTAAGGATGCTGATCAGCGAATTGATCGCTGGCTCGCGCGGCTCAAACTCTCGGAGTGGAAACAAAAGAAGACCAGGGAACTGTCAAAAGGCATGCAGCAAAAGATTCAGTTTATTTCCGCAGTGCTGCACGATCCTGATTTGGTAATCATGGATGAACCGTTTTCCGGCTTGGATCCCGTCAACGGCGACCTCCTGAAAGACGTAGTTCTGGAACTAAAACGGACCGGCAAAACCATAATCTTCTCAACCCATCAAATGGACATTGCTGAAAAGATTTGTGACGACATCTGTTTGCTTAACCGTTCACAGAAAGTGCTCGAAGGCAGCATTCGTGAGGTGAAAAAAAGTTTCGGACGAAATTCTGTCGCACTCAGAATTGAAGGCGGTAATGGAAATCTGACGTCGTCGGATCTGATCAGTAAGATCGAACACCATAGCGATGAGATGGAAGTCCTGCTTGCGCCCGAGGCAGATCCGCAGGTCTTCCTGAAACAGTTAATCGACTCAGGCGCAGCTGTAACCAAGTTTGAAATGGTGGAACCCAGCCTGCACGACATATTCATTGAGAAGGTGAGTGAAGCTCAATGAATAAGTTACTGGCAATCGTCAAAAGGGAATACACGCAGCGCGTGCGCTCGCGGATGTTCATCGTGACGACAGTGTTACTTCCGTTTGCGATGGCTCTGTTTGGTATTGCACCTGCACTTGTCCTGAGCATCGAAGCAGGCACACCACTGCGAGTCGCAGTTTTTGACGAAACGGGAAAACTCTTTAGCCGCCTGCATGAAGGCCTTCACAACGAAGCCGAGACACCCACGCCTGACGAGAACAATCCAACCGGTCAGAGTAATCCAATAGAGAAGGCACGCCGGCAGAACTTCATTCTGGAACAGGTTGCTGCAAATGGGAGATCAGAGGCAGAACAGATTGCCGACCTTGAACGTCGCTTAAGAGTAAAGGAGATTGATGCCTATCTGATTATTCCTTCCAACCTCTTGCAGTCTGGAAAGGCGCAGTTTTTTCGAGGTAACACCAGTGACCTGTTTTCGACTCGTCGAATTCAAAATGCGCTCGATAACGCCGTACGCGAACAGAGATTGATTGATGCTCACGTCGATGTCCAGACGATGAGCGATCTCGCGCGACCAGTCGATTTCGAAACGACGAGAATCAGCGGTAGTGGAAGTGAACGCGATTCAGGTGGTGGATTCGTTTTGGTATTTGCAGGCGGATTCATCATGTACATTTCCGTGCTGCTCTACGGACAGGTTGTGCTTGGAGCAGTTATCGAAGAGAAGGAAACGCGAATCGCTGAAGTGCTTTTTTCCTCAGTAAGACCGTTTATTTTGATGATGGGTAAGTTGTTGGGAGTATCTCTTGTTGCCCTAACGCAACTAGCAATCTGGGGATTGGCGTTTGGAGCGTTTGCGTTGTATGGCGTCTCAGTGTTGGCGTCGAGAGGAATCCCTACAAGCATTCCTCATGTGCCACCCATTTTCCTGGTTTACTTCGTGCTCTTTTTTCTCGTTGGCTATTTTGTCTACTCGACGTTGTACGCACTGGTCGGCTCAATAGTCACAACGTCGCAGGAAGGTGGGCAGCTGGCGATGCCGATCATCATATTGCTCGTCATTAGCTTCTACCTTTTCCTACCGGTTAGTCGAAATCCGGATTCATCGGTGTCATTTTGGTTATCGATGATTCCATTCTTTGCTCCGGTCAGCATGCTAGTGCGTATCGTCACGCAGACACCACCGTTCTGGCAGATTGCTTTGTCGTTGGTAATTGGTTTTTCAACAGCAGCTTTGTTGACTTGGGTGGCGTCCCGAATCTATCGGGTAGGAATGTTGATGTACGGGAAGAGACCGAGTATCCCTGAGTTGTTCCGTTGGGTGCGCCAGGCTTAGTCTGCAATGCCAATCGAGATCGAAAAGAAATACCGATTGACGGACGCCCAACGTGAGTTAATCCTCGTACGGCTGAAAGCGTTAGATGCCAGGCTTTGCGGGACTGAGTTCGAAACGAACACGCTTTATCGCAGCCCAATCATCGACATGGATAATGAAGTGCTGCGACTCCGACGGGTTGGCAACCGAGCGATCCTGACGTTCAAGAAGCGCTTTGCTTCGGAATCTCCTGTCAAGCGACAGCTCGAAGAGGAAACTGAAGTGGCTGATGCGGACGCGACTGATAGGATACTGGCCTGTCTGGGGTTTGGGCCATCGCTTGTTTATGAGAAGCGCAGGCAAACCTGGAAATATCTGGAAACTGAAGTCGTCATCGACGAACTACCGTTTGGCTGGTTCATGGAGATTGAAGGACTAGAGCCCGATATTGAAAGAGTTGAACGGGAGTTTGGCATTGAAGGATTGCAAGCAGAAGAGGCGACGTACCCCGCATTAACGCGACGGTATGGCAAACCGAATGGAGATGTTATTGAAGCGAAGTTCTGAAATACTTCCTTTTCCTCCATTTGAAAAATGAAATCTGATATTTGAGATCACCCCGACCTTTTCACGGACAATTTTTGACGTTTAGTCATTTACAAATTTCGTCACCCGCAAGCAACTCCTCACAAAAACACAACAGACCTGCCACGGTATGAGTCTTGATTAGCAGAACGTGTGATAACCTCAGAAGTGGTCTGAGGTCCATTCTCCCCGGAAGCCCTCTTTATCATAAGCGCATTCGGCAATATGGTTATCCTTTTACTCATCGTTTGTACTGCAGCTGGCATGCTCATCCACGAGTTTGGCCACTTGATGGCGGCCAGGCGCAGCGGAATCTCGTGTACCGAACTCGGACTTGGGCTCGGACCAGAACTGTTCAGTACCAAGTTTGGTAATGTTCGTTTTACCTTGCGATTGATTCCCTTGGGTTCATTTGTTCGGCTAGATAGCACTGCCTTAAGAAGTTGCCCGCTTATGCGGCAACTATGCGTTCATCTCGCAGGTATTGCTCTTAATTTCGTTTGCGCTGTCGTGTTCTATGGAACCATGTTTGGCTGGATCAATCTCCTGATCGCAGGCGGCAACCTTCTTCCGCTCTATCAACACGATGGTTGGAAATGTGGTGTGGTGATCCTGCGGGCGTTGATGCGCCGCAAGAGCCAGCCCGCCGAATGGGCGCTTACCTTTTCAGGTGGGTTTGTGAGTTTTGTAATCGGCTGGGCGATAGTGCGAATGTTTGTGTAGCTGATGTCCGATATCCTTTAGCTTGGTCTTAATAAAAACCTTTTCCTAGTGCTTTCGAGATCCGACAAGCTAAAGCATATCGTACCTAGAAAAAGCCGGAGCACTCTTTCGAGTAGCTCCGGCTTTTTGGTTTTGGATGCTAGCTACTACTTCGTCTTGAAGTAAGCGTCGATATGCGAACCATCAAGTGCCGTCATACGGACTTGGTAGCACTTGTTGGGCTGTTTGGGTGTTTGCCAATTCTGGATGAACTGAGCTCCAGTCGTATCGTATCGAAGACTCGTGCTCCCAGTATTTGTAACGTCCATAGGACTCTCATAGCCCGGTGTTGATGAGCAGGCGTACTCCGCTACTTGCACCGAACCAAACATCACATCCGAGATACTCTTCCGTTCGGTCAGTGGTCCAGGTGTGCCAGCATAGATATTGAATTTCAGTGGAACAGTAGAGCCACCCTTGATGGTGTTCAATATGAACATTGAGCCAATGTTCATATCCACGGGTTGGTAGAAACCAGTGATGGTCCAGTTACCAATATTCAGCGTACCGCTCACAAAGCAAATATTGTAGTTCGTGCTAGTCACGCCACCCGGAACGATCGTGTAAGTACCAGCAGGAGTACTGCCGTTATATGTAACGGGAACATTCGCGGCGTTCTTTACCGTGAAAGTCAACGTGCCCATGAGATTGCCCACACCTTCACCCGCAACAAAGGAATCAAAGCTGGCGGTTAGGGCGGGTAGGGGATCGCCAAACAAGAAACTCTTGTTATCGGCCGTGATGGTGAGCGCCTTTAGTGTAATGTTTCCAGGGCCGCTAGCGCTCGTTGGCAAGTTGTAGTTGTTTGGATTTGTTCCACCGACCGGCGTAAAGTCGGTGGCGGCTAACGTGGTACTGACTGTGTTCGCGGTGGCCACATCCTTACTATTGTATGTACCCGTCGTCTTACTCACAGTGAAGTTCTGACCGGTAACCAGGTTGCTGATGGAGAAATTACCTGGCGTTAGCGTCGCAGTAGTGTTGCCATCGTACACCTTTGTTGGGTTGCCAGTAATCGACGCGGTTAGAGTACGCTTGTCGATCGAGAAGTTCTTCGAATCCGAACTGCCGTTGTGGTTGGTGTCACCCGTGAAGGTGAAGCTGGCTGATGCCGTGTTTACCCCGGCATTGATGTTGTTCGTGTAGTTGCCACTGGGCACGGCGGTCGCGGCCACCAGCACCGGATTGCCTGCCTCGTTACCCCTCACCATGTAGGTGCAGGGCTCAATCGCTGCACCGGTATAGACAAACGGACCAGAGCCGCAACTGATGGTAGTGATTGACTCGGCCTTATTGATGGTGAACATCACCTGCGTTGCGGTGCTGCCATTATGAGTTGCGTCGCCCGCGTACGTGGCATCAGCTGTAGCGGTGCCCGCATTTGTATTGTTTGCATAGACGACTGAGACGGATGCGTTTAAGCCACCAGTGCCTGTTGCGGTTGCAGAGCAGGGCGTTTGGGCACTGCCGGTATAAGTAACACTAGGGGGACACGTAATGGTTGTCGTCGATGGCGCTTTCCCGATCAAAGCTCCCGCGCTTGTCACTGCAGCGCCGGGCGACGTTCCAGTTAATGCCACGGGTGTCACTTCGAAAGTCATAGTTTGACCCACGTCCGCGGCTACAGTCGTATAGGTTTGACTCGTTCCAACGACCGTGGTGCCGTTGCGCAACCATCGGAATGTCGAGGCGCCTTGGAGATCTCCGTCGGCGTCCGTATAGGTGTAGTTCCCCGTTAATAATTGGTTGAACTGGAGTGGTCCTGAAATGGATACCGCACTGGCGACCGGCGCCGCGTTGGGGCCTGCCACGATCAGTGTTCCGGTAGTTGTTTCGTTGCCGGTTCCCTGACAGCCAACACCCCTCGCAACTGTCAATGTGAAAGTATAAGTGCCTGGTTGTGTCCGACCGGCCGGTGGCCCAGTGTTTGTAGTGGTCAATGTAAGAGTCTTTGAAAAGTTGGCATTTGTAGTAATAGTGTTTCCGCCGCTGAAAGAAACGCCAACCCCGAGCGGAGTAGGAGAAGCGAACGGAGCCGTCAGTGTCATCGTACAGTTGCCACTGCCAACCATATTCACGGCGACTGTATATGCTGCGCTGCCGCCCGGGCTCACGGTCCGAGAAGTTGGGGTCAAAGTCACACCCTGCGGTTGACTGTCTGTAAACGTCGTCTGCGCTGTTCGACCGGAGATCAATCCTCTGGCACCGACAAGGAACTTCATATTGATGTCGTATTGCTGGACCAGGTAATCACCGCTGAAGTTTCCATCGCTATCAGTAACCGCGTCGAAACCACGTTCTTGTGGTGTGTGCGGATCTTCGTGGATCTTCAGTCGCACAGTTTCACCGGGTTGAAAACCACGTCCTGTGATGTGCGCAGTCTCTCCTGGCGTGTAATCAAGTTTGTCTGTCGAAAGTGCTGCACCTGAACTGCCGAAGACCGGTGTCGAGTTGAGGACAGTTCCAGCGGTATTCGCACCGCCGACCACAATCGCTTGGTCTGACAAATCACTCATCGTTTGGCTTGAGCGATCGAACGTCGCGTCTGATTGTCCGTTGTGGAACAAAGCCGCGCGTGTTTGTGAAGCTTTGACTTGGTCCGGCAATCCCGCGCAGGTATCACCTTCCGGAGCTACGTGGGCATACGCACCGAACTTCCCAAGAGTGGGATCGTAGATTTCCATCGATCCATCATTGCTGCCGCCGATGACCTGAACCTTACCGTCAAACAATACCCGTAGATGTGCACGAATACGGGCAACCATTAAGGCCCCGTTAAGTTCAGCGAAGGCGCCATTGCTGAAAACTTCACCCGAGTAAATCTCATTCCCGCCAGCGTCACGTCCGCCAACGATCAAGACACTTCCATCCTGCAATAACGCTGCCGAATGCATCGACCGTCCAATCGTCATCGAACCGGCAGCACTCGAGCTTCCCGCCGAAACATTCAATATTTCAGCACTTCCGTTACCATCGCCCCCCGCAAACAGAATGCGATCATCTCCAAAAAGAGTCGCGCTGTGTCCGGCACGCGCGACGCTCATCGTTGGACCACTCGTAAAAGTTCCTGTATTGGGATCAAAAATCTCGGTTGTTGCTACTGGTCCAGTAGCGTTGCGCCCACCGGCAAGCAGTACGCGCCCATCACTCAACAAAGTCGCGGTATGATCAACCCGCGACTCGGTCATGTTTCCCGTTCCGGTAAACGTCGCCGAAGATGCGTCGTAGATCTCCGCTTGATTCAGTATGCCGGAAGAGTTCTCACCGCCCGCGATTAACACGCGACCGTCAGACAGACGGGTGGCTGTATGGCCCCGACGCTCCGTCGCCATCGCCGACGTAGGACTCAGCGGCTGAGCACTCTCCGCTGAACGCAGCGCAGGACTAACTGCGGCCGCTTTGGTTTCCCGCGCGGATGGCTTTCCAAAGATCGCCGCTGCACGAGTGAACATTGGGCCAAACACCGTCGCAGAAGACGAAGTCGCACCAAGTGCGATTGCCGCAATCGACACGAGAGCGAGCACTGCGAGCAAACGTAACAGGCTGTGGCTTTTGCGGAGTGTGTTGAGAGAGAAACGACGTGAAGCGATTGAGTGAAGGGGGCTCATAATTTTTATCGAGGCTCCAAAATATGGTTACCCGATCGCGCCTCAACCAACGAAGGTGGCGATCGGCGGTTAGTTGAATCGTATTTGCGGGTTCACACCCGAAATGCGAACAATCGATAGGGGTCGTTGAATGAGTCTTATCGCAGAACCGCCGGCCTGCATGAGAACGCGGTTCCCGCACGCGAAAGGAGACTATCTTTAAAACCTGCCACGCCGCGTCCTACGCGCGTCTTCATGGCCAACCCAGGTTCGCTCGGGTTGCTCGTCCCTGAGTAACAGGATCAAAACAACACCGTTTCCACGAATGCGCCGGTTCGACTCGATGTTGGCGAGTGACACGTTGCCGCACAGCGCACTTGTGTGAGATGGCATTTGCAAGCACCGAGCCATTCCCGCTCATCTGCTCGCCAATATTGGAATTGCATTGAAGGGGTTGATACTTACGGTGACTTGATCGTTCGAGCTGGTAAGGAACAAGGACGCAAGGAGTGCTCACTGGCGAGCAGTTGCGGCAGAAAACAACTGCAAGTAGCTCACCAGGACCAGGTCAGGAATGTACGGTAGCGTGCAGTCAAATAACCATGGACAGACCACACGCTACGCTTCGAGGGTAGGAACCAGATCTAAAACGTGATGGCTGAACGAACGTTACCGTGCGACAGTGCTGATACGGACTCTAGTGGTTCCATTTCCTTTGCGCGCTTCATCATCTCGACCAGCACCGCGCAAACTTCACGATCACCAGTACCAATTATCTTGCCGTGTTCGTCTAGCAGAGCATAGATAGTGCCCTCAGCATTTAATGGAATGATCATGGGTTCGGAATATTCAGCCACAGTTTTTTCCAATCGCTTCGAAAAGGTAAGAACTACTTGATGACCCGCATCAGGGAGGCTTAACGATTACCGCTTGTTGGCGATCCGCCGGCGTAATCCGCCTGCCAAGCCAAGTAGGCCAGTCCCGAGAAGTATCATACTGGTGGGCTCCGGAATTGGTCCGCCGCCATTTCCAGCAAAGCCGGTGCGAGCGTTCTCTGGTCCAAGGGGGTTGTAAATGTGCGCGGCGAAAGCGTAGCCAGCATCGTTAGGCTCGAACAGTTCACTAGCAGAAGAGAAGCCAGCGGTTCGAGTCACCGTGAAGGAAAAGTTCGGAACGCCAGGAGGAACGTCACCACCCACCGTAAATTCAAACTTTCCGAAAGTTGAGATCTCCTGGTCGATATTACCTAATGTGCAATTGACCAGGTTTGTGATCTGCAGTCCGGCGGTATCACCAACGACATTAAAACCAAACATGGTGCCGCTGTTACCAAAGAGTGTGAATGGAGTAATACCAGTGACCGATACATCGATCGCGTTTCCATTCAGAACGTAAGTGATATTTGCGAAAGGGCCGCTGCCGATTGCCGCGGGATCGTTGGGAACGGTTAGCTGAACGGTATCCGCTTTTGCAACCGACGACGCACTAAGAGCAACCGCCGCGAAAATCGCAAAACTGATTGCGAGCTTTTGTAAGTAAGTAGGGGGCATTTTTAAACCTTTTCCTGCTATTCAATTTCTTCAGTCTTAGTGAATAAACATCGAAATAACCTCACTTTCCTGAAAATGTGGAAGGAAAGGGGTTCTCGAACAGGATTCTTATTGGTTTTTGGGCGGTTCTAGCTTGGACTTGGGTTGGATTGCGGATTTGATCTGAAAAAGGTCAGGTCGGCAGCCTAAGTGCCCTTAAGCTGCCGAACTCTAACCTTCATGCCAGAAAAGCAAAAGGGTTACCTGACAATCACCGGGCGGGGTTAACGTTAGGCTCGGGGAGTGGCCCAACGTCGCGGCGATTCGATTAATCCTCTTACTACCTGGGCGACCTGAGAGAGTGGCTGTGGTTTTCGTAAGAAGGCATCGGCGCCTGAAGCCTTTGCTTCATTTTCGACGTCTCTGGAACCGTAAGCAGTGAGAACCACTATTCGAGTTTCCGGACAGCATTCATGCGCAAGACGAATCATGTCGAGGCCATCACGATTCTTGGTTGTCCCCAACCTCAAATCCTGAATTATGACTTCGTAATGACCCGCCCTGATCATTCGTTCAGCTTGATCGACGTCGCTGGCGGTCTCAACAGCGAATCCGTGATGAGTGAAGTATTCACTCATCGAGAAACAGATTGACTCTTCGTCGTCTACCACAAGCAAGCGACGTGGAGACTCTTTCTTATCTCGACCGTGGAGCAGACGACTCAGACGACCAGAGACCTTTCTGAGTGTCTGCAAGGGGCTGAATGAAAAGAGCGACGGGTTTAATTCCTGGACTCCCAGCCACTCCTTTGAAACTGGAGCGCTTTCAAGAAGCTTTATCGGGTAGAGCGCTTCAGCGAAGGCGCAAAGACTATAGGTCATGTCGGGGGCTCCGCACTTTTTGTTGCGCTTGAGAATGTTCAGTTCTGTTGGCGCATAATTAAATTACTATTGCCGCACGTATGTTGCCGCGCGGGAGTGTTGTTTTGGTTAGCTGGTTTACTAGCAGACGAGGTGTTTGGTTGTTGAAGATGAGTACAAGAGTCTCGCAAACTTCACGGGTGCCCGTGCCGAAGATCTTTCCCTTTTCATCCTTCAGGGCGTAGATCGTTCCGTCGACATTGAGAGGTAGAATTAGTGGTTCGGTGAACATGATGCTTTCGTATCGTTGACAAACTCGAATGCGGGGCAAACGCATTTGAGTTGGTCTCGTGGCCGCTGGCGTTCATAAATTTCAGCGGCATGATTTGCACTTGGCAGCTTAATCACCGCCAAGCTTTCAGCTAGGAATGTTAAGTGTCTAATCAGGCTGACGGGAGAATCTTAATCTTTCTCACCCTCGCCATAATTGAGCCACGGGTCATTTCTTCAATCGACGACGTAAACCCGACGCCAGACCCACCAAACCAGTTCCAAGTAGTAGCATGCTAGCGGGTTCAGGTACGTTAGAAGATCCTCCCCCTGGACCTGCGAAACCAGTTGATCCAGTATTAACCGTGCCGCCGCTAGTAGTCACGAAGATGTGGGCCTCTGCGGTGTTTCCCCCGTTGTTCGGCGTGAGCACTTGGTTGCTGTTATTCCAACTACATAACGGGCAAGTAACGGTGAAAACCAAAGAACCGACGGCATGTGAATATCCATCGAAATTGTCGAGGACGAAGTTGAAGCTTCCAAACGAACTCACATTGCCAGAGGACTGGGTAAAAATGGGGGCTAACGGGCTGGTCTGAGGTTGGGTAAAGCTGTTTACGACGAAACTCGAACCCGTCACATTGCCATTAAGGTTCAGACCAACTGAGCCCCCATTGCCAATAAGGTATGTGTAAAGTCCCTGGGTCAGACCCGTTACCGTAAATTGTGCAGTTGTTGAACTGATAAAATGCACATTTATGGTCGCGTACGGCCCTGGGAATCCTGCTATCGCAGTGTTAGGGTTAGACAGAGTAATCAGCGTATCCGCCCTTGCTGCGACGGCGGATCCAAACGTTACTACGGCAAATATGGCCAAAAGGGATGCCAATTTGCTTGATTTAATTAATCTAGACATTCGAGACTCCTTTGCTCTTGAAGGCGGCTGAGATAGTTACCTTCTTGTTAATTGTCAGTGGATTGGTAGGAGGAGCATTTTCGAGGCTGCTCAAACCACATCCAATTACTTAGAACGAAGATGGTCAGCTGCTATTCGAGACAAATAGCTAAGAGCAACGGGAGCAATCGTTCCTCTTTCCACTCGTCTTTCCTGCAACCAACCTGATTGAGCCGCTAAATGCAAAGCGGCTTTAGGAAACGCCTGACATCCAATTAATCGTGGGTCTGGGCGATGGATGTACTCAGGAAGGTAAGGCACTACTACCTGAGATCTGACTCACGAGTTTTTACAAAAACCGATGTTCTGTGATCTCCACAGCAATACCCCGACTGCCATCGAGTTGCGGATCGTCTCGCAGAACCTTTCCCCTGATTGCGGCCATGACGCCCGAACCATTCATTAGCCGCACCACCAAACTTATCTGTGATGAGATTTTGAGTTGACGAGAAATTTTCAGAAACAAACCGGATGAACTGATGTTGTTCACCCTGGCGTCGAAGCCGAACATTTCACCATCGTTATCAATTCCCCAGACCCGTGCGGGCAGTGAGTCGTTCACACGTGGCTTGCGGCGGCGTTCATAACGCTTTACGTCACGGAATGACGAACTGGCGGGTTGCATGAAGTGCAGATGCCCATCAAGAAACTCGTTTGCTCTTTGCTCAAAAATCGCGCTCACGGCTGGGAGGACCACCTCAACTGATAATTTAGTGAAAGCAGAATAGAGCGATCGCGAAAATGTAACAATGGAGCTAGTTGCCGATTTTGGAGGCAGGAATGTACAGTTTTTACTATGAGGTTTTGGCAGTATCCTGCCGCACTTTAGATGAATGGATCTCTAAAAAAAACCTGTGGAATTCGATCGTTCTCGGGTGAGGAGCGGCAGGGAAGTGCCAGGTATTTCTCAGAGCTCAAATCTTTGAGTCTCAAATTCAGACTGGACTTCGTATTTGAAGATTTCCGGTTTATGCGTGTGGCGAGCGACAGTTTATTTTGGGGAAGTTGGCGTGGACAAAGTAGCAGGCACATGTACCAAGATCTCTTTCAATCTACGCTAACTGTAAAATGATTCCCCAACGACAAGCTGAAGCGTATCGGACACATCAAGGCTTCTTGGCAAGGCTGTGGGCAAACGCAAACACGACCAATTCAAGACGATCCGAAACGCTTAGCTTGGAGTAGATGGAACTCAGATGGTGGGTGACGGTTGTCTCGCTGATGAACAAACGTTCGCCGATGATTTTATTCTTCAAACCTTCAGAAACGAGTGCGATAACCTCTAGCTCGCGTGGTGTTAGAGCTTTGATCTTAACTGCCTCAGGATTTACTTCCTCTCGCCTTTCACTTCTGACATCACTCAAAACGCTCCCAATCATCGATCGGTCGATCCAGACCTCGCCCTCGTAGACCTTGCGGATTGCCTTTAATAGAAGTTCAGCGGCTTGTTGTTTCAGGACGATGCCCATCGCACCACGTCGAATCGCCGTTCGATGTGACTCTGGAGTCTGGACGCCGGTGAGGACGAGTACTCTTGAACCACTAGCTACTATGCACAGTTCCGGAAGAAAATCGAGGCCATCTTCCTCGCCCAGTATCAAATCCAGAATGATAATGTTTGGTCTTTCACTCTCTGCAAGGGCAAGCGCCTCAGCTGGCGTGCCTGCCATCGCCACGACCGTCATCGTCTGATCCTGTTCAATGAGCATGCGGAGACCAGTTCGAATGACAGCATGATCATCGACGATCATAATGCGAATGGGAGTTTGCATGCTCGTAGGACGTTTTTCGATTATTTTTGAGGTTGGATGGCCAGCCTCAGTGGGCGTTTTGTGATCTGGGTGATAATTATCCATACAAGTGAAAATTCCGCCACCTAATTTTGGCTACTCAGGAACTAGTGATTTGAGTTCTGTCCTAGTACACGACAAATGATGATCTGCTATTGATCCTCTCGCGGAGTGTACAAAGGACGAAGGACTAAACCTCAAACTCAATTTCTACAGCGGTATCGCAATAGTGACGACTGTGTAGTTTTTGTCAGCGATCGACACAACGGTATTCCCGCCAAGCAGAGTAGCACGCTCAGCGATCGAGCGCGGCCTGAACAACACTAGTTCTTCGTGATGATCGTCGCCATTAGGGCTGTCGCTAACTCCAGGTCGCCGGTTTTTGATCTGCAAGATGATCTTGCCATTCGTACAGCTGAGATCAACACTGGCTTCGTTACAAAGGGCATGTCTTCTCACGTTGCTCAAGCCTTCAGTGATCATCTGGAATATTTCCGCGGCCAGTCGATCGTTAATTTCGATTTTTCCGTGAGAGTTTACGTTTACCCTGATACCTGTGACCGACGTAAAGCGGCCAACAAAGCGCTCGATGGCAGGCAATAGCACATCCCGTCTTTCTTCACCAGCTCGCAACCCCCAAACGTAACGGCGCAGTTCGACAAGTTCCTGGTTCGTGAGTTCAAGTAACTCTTCGACATTGTTCACTACATCGGTATTACCGGCATGCAGTTTTTGCGCTAACGCGGCGATCCCCAATTGCAATCCGACGTAAGGTTGAATAACGCTGTCATGGATGTCGCGCGCAATACGGCGTCGCTCTTCTTCAGCAGCGTACGATGCCAAACTATCAACCAGTCGGATGTTTTCTATCAAAGGAGTTACGTGATCCATTAGCTGGAGAACAAAATCGATTGCGGAATTGTCGTAACGCTGCGGTCCACCGATGACGTATAGACGGCCTATCGGCTGGTTTCTATTTTGTACCGGGATCGATAAGTAATTCGTAGCTTCCAGTGCGCTGGCCACGCGATCAGATACTTCGGAATCGCCGATCGAGAATTCACGCGCGTTTACATCGAAGAGTGATGTTTGTCCCTGTCCATCTCTTAGATGGACGACAGCGTGATGGGCTGAGGGCAGGAGAAACAGTTGCGCCGCCTCCGCAGTTATTTCAGGCGGTGAAGCACCGGTAGCATGAACACCACGCCTGACGCGATACATCTGGTAGGACGAATTCTCACTTTCACGCGCCCTAATAAGTAGTAGACAGGCATCGGCGTCATAGAAACTTCGTAATCTTTCCAGGATTGAAGTGATGGTCCGATGGATTCCGAAGCGGGCGTTTGAAAATACCGTTATATCTTTAAGGAGTTGTAGGCGATTGCGCAGATTGATCTTGAATCCGCCCCACCGCGAAATCATAAAACCGAGAATGAGAAGTGCTATCGGCCGCAAAAGAAAACGGTTGAGGTCGGCTTTTAGTCCGATGTCTGCGGTGAAAACGCCAACGATTGTAAACAGAGAAGCCGAAACGAGGGTCAAGCGCAGACCAGAAAGATAACCCCAGCCGAACGATGCAACCAGAATTGCGAAAAAGAAGAAGTTGAAAAAGATGCTATTTGCACCACTGCTAAGCGCTGACAAAACGAGAAACCAGACCATATCTAACCAGTGCATGTACTGCGCTGGTACCAGGTGGCTGCGACGAATTGATAGGAAAACTAAGATCGCGCTGTAAATCGTATAGAGCGCAAGTGCTTCATAGGTAAAGGGGGTGTAACGGCCTTGAAGGGGATCAATTAGAAACACCAGCAGTGCCGACGCCGCCAACATTAGACGCGTGGCAGAAACCAGGCGCAAATCGATCCATCGTTCGGATAACGGATCCGATTTGAAATCAGTTGAGTTGTGCAGGTTCTCACTCAATCACGCACACTTCCTGAATCCGAGACTAGTCGGATTACAAAAGAAAGACTGGGCGAAGTCTTCTTCATAAGACTTAAAAACTCCAGGAACTTTTGATCGCGAGGCAGCGAAACGGCTTTTACGATTTAGGAGCGAAGTACCCGACCCGAGTTGTGGCCTCATAGGATCGATTGGTCATCTCAACGCGTACCCGTCGAAAGCCACCGTCGTGCGTACGGTTCAGAGGTGTGTAGTAGATGGCGTACTGATGACTAAGTTCATCGGCAACTTCAGCATAGATCGAGTCGAGCGCGTCGAAAGTTTGTGGCTTGTAAAGCCGACCACCAGTTGCGGCTGCGATTTGTTCGAGTCGTTTTTCACTCTGATCGAGAACTCGCAGTCCTTCCCGTAAATCTTCGATGCGTAATTGATTGAACTTCACCGTGGTGTCGGAACCGCCTAGCAAAGTATCGAGTTCAGCGCGCTTCGTTGCTCGAGATATTTCGGTATTACTAACGATGTAGGTTGTTACCTGCGCTTTCAGCAATGCTTGCAATGCCGCTTCAAGCGTCGTTGCTCCTCTGCCGCTATCGATGCCGTCGCTTAAAACGATCACTGCGCGACGTGACTTACCTTTCGCGAATTGATCTCTGGCCGCCAGCATCAACGCATCGTTGAATCGCGTGAACATTCCGGGTTCAATCCGATTCAGTGCGCGCTGCAGTTGAAAGCGGCTCTGTGTCCAGTCCTGTAGAAGTTCTACGCGATCATCGAACTTGATCAGACTGATCCGATCATCACTCGCAAGCTTCGCTGCGAAACCCTGTGCGGCGCGTCGAAAATCATCCAGGTTGTTTGCGACCGAAGACGATGCGTCGACCATCAACACGGCGTCGACGGGAACTTGCCGCAACGAAATATCTCTTAACGGCTGTTCACTGGAATCCTCAAACACACGGAAGTCGTTGCGAGTTAGGTTGGTAACCAAACGGCCCTGACTATCTCTGACCGTTACCGGCAACAACACTTCGGTCGTCTCAACTGAAATTACTTCGCCCGGATTCACGTCTTCGCTACGTTCCGGTGTAGGTTTCAGCTTTGGAATTGGCGGAGCTGCACCCAGACCATCAACCCCTGTCGGCGCAGGTGATGGTTTCGCCTTTGGTTTGGTGGAAACACCACCGGTTCTCTTTTGTGCACTAGTGCTACCGAAGAAATCGGACGTTAGCGATGCTCCTCCAAAAGCGAGGAGCATCAGTGCGAGAACAACTCTCTTAGAGAGTGATTTACTGCTTCGGCGCGTTAGACGAGGGAGTATTACTGTTTCCATTATCGACACCCATCGCGTTTTTCATTGCTGCCACGACTTTGTCACTGACGCGATGTTTTTTTAGGTCCGCCAACTTCTCCGGGGCGAAATCGAAATTGACTGGAGATTGTTCGATGCGTCGAATGATCGTTCCTTCGGAGAACCCAGCCTCCACGAGTTCGATCACCCCATCGTTGTTTAGTGAGGGTGTCTTTTCGAGTTTGGCAGGGCCGTTTCCAGCTTCAGTCGGGGGACGCAGTATGCGTACTGTCGCACTACCTGTCGTGATCGTATCGCCGGATACGGAGCCACTGCCGCCGCGTGACTTAGTAGCTCCTCTGCTGCCTGCGCCTGAGCCGAAGATGTCGGCGGTACTGCCATCATTCGGGTTACCCGAGTTGCCGTTACCCGACGTCTTACCAGGATCCTTAAGAGGCGATGACGAGCTAAAGAACTCATCGTCGCTCCAGCTGTCATCAAAGTCGTTGCCTTCCTGACGTGCAATCATAGCCAGGATCACTTTTTCAGTGACCCCGTTACGTTTGAGTTCGATCATTCGGTCGGTAGAAAGATCAAAATCGGCAGGTCGTGTCCCAATGATTGTAATAATGGATTTCTCTTTGAAGCCGGCTTTAACTAATTTGACGATTGCGGCATTGTTGAGCGGCTTATGGCTGTCGTTTGACTGGGCCGACGCCACAGCGCACGTTGCAATCAATGAAAGTACGAGGGAGACCGATAGATTAAAAATAAGACGCTTCATAGTTCCTCCCTACTGTCGGGGCTGTGCTGTTAATTCGGTCGCTGCTTTCTGGCCGCTCTGATATCGGCCATTGATCTTCTTCACGTAATCACGAGTCTCCTTAAATGGCGGTACGCGATTACCATAGTCCAGCACTCGACCTTCCCCCGCATTATAACTCGCCAATGCCAGGTCAACGCGACCCCGGAACATCGTCAACAGATCTTTCAAATACTGAGTTCCGCCCCGAATGTTATCTGCAGCATCGAAAGGCCTGGTCACGCCAAATCGGCGCGCGGTACCTGGCATTAGCTGCATCAACCCTCGCGCCCCTTTAGGACTGACTACTTTAGTATGAAAGTGTGATTCCTGTTCGATTACCAGGAATACAAGGTAGGGATCTAACCCAACTCGTGTTGCATTCATACGGATGAGCTGATCGATTTGCGGGTTACCTGATGACCAGCCGTGGTTTTTCCAGTCGCCAACGGCGGTCTCCGGGCTTTCACGCTCTATTCGTGAAATCCGTTCTTTGTCTAAGAAGATCGCGACATTTCCGCGGTTGTACCAGGCGCCGTCCGGCACCTCCCGAACCTCATCAACACGCAGGCGGGCGCCATCAACGAGGTAAATCCACGTGGCCAACGGAGCTTTCTCGACTTTCTTAGCGATGGCCGTGGACGCCGCAATCGGAGCCGGCTGAGGCGGTATCACTTTGTAGCGGTTTTCTATAGAACGAATCGGTCTTTCCAAACTCTGCGATGTGCCGTTCAGCCGAAACCAGGTGGTGTCGTTTTGCTTCCAAACGTCGTCAACATCGAGTTTCCCGCCATCCACGAAGTTGATTCGTTTTCCAATAATCTCGCCAGTGGGAGTTGGGGGCGGTGTCACGGTGGCCGGAGCGGGAAGAACGAGACGCTGACCCTTTCGCAGACGAGAACTGACAGTCAATCCATTGGCCTGCGCGAGTTCATCCGCATTTACGTTGGTGCGGGCGGCCAGACTGCCTAATGTTTCGCCGGACCGAGCTGTGATGTGGTTAGTGTTACGGGTCGATGACGACTTACGTTGAGCAAGAGAGGGCAGGAAAGATCCCAACACCAGGACCAACAGAATCGGAGTTGAGTACAGCTTGTTCATCGACGAAGTGGCACAGACTTCAGTCTGTGTGTTCCAAAGAAAAAATGGTTTGCCGGCTACCCATCTATTACCTGAGATCCCCTAGAAGAAGCCAGAAGTTTCCAACTCCAGGTGAGAGATACGTAATCAACGGGCAAACCACCATCCCGCTTTGTTCGATTCTTCTTATTGCTTCTTACTACTTCAATCACACAACAGCGGCTTGCGCCTGCACCTTTTTCGATCCAAGGTAATGCTCAAATTCGTGGCCTCTGCCGAAATAGTTCTCCCATGCTGTGTCGACTAGCGAGGTTGATAGCTTCATCGGGTGTCCCTCAAACGTGCAAATATCAGAGATTCGATTTAGCAAGTCCCGCGGCTCACAACATTTCATGGGCCTCCCCTCGTCGCCATATTTACGAAGGAGATGATTTACCACTATGTCATCGACTGCCAGGCCTCTGGCTGCCGCTGCACGCCTGAAGATTTCTCCGTAAGCGCCTGGTGTCGGCAACTCGAGTCGCGCGCGATAACCCATGCGACGAAGGAATGCTTCATCGACAAACTCTTTTGCATCCAGATTGGTCGAGAAGATGACGAGTTGTTCGAAGGGGACCTCTATCTTCTTTCCACTGTGGAGAGTCAGGAAGTCGAGTCTCCTCTCCAGCGGCAAGATCCATCTGTTAAGAAGTTCGCTACATGAAACGCGCTGGCGTCCAAGTTCGTCGATAACCAATGTTCCGCCGTTCGACTTCATCTGGAACGGCGCTTCGTAATATCGCGACGCTTCGGACCAGACCAAATCAGTATTCTCGAGTGTGAGTTCACCGCCGACCATTACCATAGGTCTATGGACCTTTATCCAACGACGGTCGTACTCGTTTGCGTGTTGCTCTTCGACTCTTTGGTGGCAATGCTCGTCGTAGACACGAATAATCTGACCGTCGATTTCAATTGCATACGGGATCCAGAGGGTTCCAGCCAAGGCTGCATTCATGCGTTCTGAAATAGCCGTCTTGCCAGTGCCTGGTAGTCCCGTCAAGAAGAGGGACGATCGAGAGTTGATAGCACACCCAAGGGTTTTCAATAGTGAGACCGGAAGCACCAAATCACGAAATGCGGAGCGCACAACATTCATCGACGCGGGTCGCGAAGGCGTAGCCTGCAAACGCATCATGTGAGAGTAATCTTTGAGTGTGACGGGCGCAGGTCCCATGTAACCGCATAGCGCGTGCAAACGTGTAACGCGTTCCCAGCCCATGTCGAGCATTGCGTAACGCGTGCCGATTGCGCTTTGGAGGCGAATTTCAATGAGCTTTTCTCGATAGAGTTGGTAAAGCAACTCATCTGACAGCGCCAATGGTAAGTGCAGTTTCTCTGCAACTGATGCTGTAGTGGGATCAGCTAAAGATGCAACATGTTTAAGCGCGAGGTCGCGGAGAAAGGATTCCGAAACCTCAGTTTCTACTAGTTCTTCTGGTGTGGGCGGACCAAGACTCTCAATCTCCGCACGCGTTAAGAACGTCAGTTTCCCCATATTTTTCTCCGGTGAATTGTCTGGTCCCCGGTTTGTCTTAGCTTGTCGAATGTCCATGTCCGATATGCTTTAGCTTGTCAACGTGTCCGCTATGCTCGTGTGCCCGCTAAGATTGCTTATTACTCACCCACGACAAACTAAAGCACATCGGATGTCTAACTACTTGTTCGCATCAGCAAAAGTCTTCAGAGCCACCAGTGAATGGCGCAAAGTCTCGGCATCGGTGGGCCTGCCCGTCATATCGTAAAGAGCTACGAGTTTCGTCAGGACCTCAACTGAATTGGGACGCATTGCCTGCGCCTGTTCGAGATGCACAATTGCGTCTTTAGCGTAGGCGCGCGATTGTAACTGCGCTGCCACATTCACGTGAGCACCAAACTCGCCGACCGCCTTTACGAAACTCACGTAGGCATCGTCAAACTTTCCACGCTGACATTGAGCTAAGGCCAGGTTGTTCCAGATGCGCGCATCCTTTGGAGAAAGTTTGGCAGCGCGTTTCAAATACTTCATCGCGCGTCCGTTGTCGTCATTCTTGTAGAGAAGAAAGCCGAGGTTGTTCAGGTATTCAGCATTATTTTCGTCAACCTTAATCGCCAACTCGAAGGCTTTTAACGCGCGATCGCGTAGACCTTTGCTTTCGTAGGCGATACCCAGGAGGTTATTCGCCTCAGCTGCTTTGGGATTGATTGACGTGGCCGTAGTCAATTCGGAGATGGCGGTATTGATATCGCCCGCAATCAACAACTCGCGACCTCTTTGCAGGTGCGAATCGAACTCCGATAATGACAGTTGTGTCGTCAAAGCAGGTGCGGCAGATACCTGAGGTGTCGAAGTTAAAGGCGGCTCGACATGAGAGTCCTTGATGCGAGTGACTTTTGCACTCTCAAACTTTGCAGCCTCCTTGTCAGTTATGCGCCGCGCTTGCTGATCGTTCTTCTTGCCACCGAACAGTCGACCAAGGGCACGGAAGGGAGCACCGAGGGCGCGGACGAAACCGTTGCCGCGTTTTTGCTGAGTCGAGTCTGACTCCTCAGAGGTGTCTGCCGCCATTGAGGAGGCGACGCGACCGTCAGTCACAGCGAGTGCTGTCCAATCGAAACCACCGGCAGTCGCAACGCTTGAGCGCTCGACAAAAGTGAACAGCAAAAAAACAACCGTTAACAACGAAACACAAATCGTACTCTTAGTCGTCATTTAAGCCTCCAGGCCCAACGCTATTTGGCGAATTGGTCGATGAGATTCAGAAGAGCGGCGCCGAGAATCACGAGAATGATTACAGGGAAAAGGAACACTGTCAGAGGAAACACAAGTTTCAATGCCGCCTTCTGCGCTGTCTGTTCTGCACGTTGACGTCGTTTCGTTCTCAGGGATTCGGCAAAAACACGCACGGCTTTTCCAATCGACGAGCCATATCGATCCGCTTGAATTAACAGAGCAACAAAACTCCGAATATCATCGACGCCCGTTCGTTCCGCAAGGTTTCTTAAAGCCTCTTCACGGCTGCGGCCTACGCGAAGTTCAAGGTTAACCATCTCAAACTCTGAGTGCATGTCAGGATGAATGACCTTTAGCTCTTCACCGACCCTATTAAGGGCAGCGTTTAAGCCGAGACCTGCTTCGACTGCCACCACCAATAAGTCCATTGCGTCCGCCAGACCCCACGTGATTCTTTGCTGGCGACGAAGCGTCTTCTTTCTCAGAATGTATCGTGGCAAATAAAAACCAAACGCTGCGGCGAGCACGCCCCAAAGCAGGAAACTGTTTAAGGGTAGATCCAGGATGAAACATGCCGTGAGTGCCAGGCTTGGAAGGGCAATCGTTAAAGTTATCTGGATCGCGCGAAAAGCAGTGGCGGCATCCTGCGAACGATAACCGGCTTGGAGTAACTGCTTTTGAAGTTTTGCTGCATCAATCGCCGAGATGGGAGCGATTCGATTCAGTGGCTCAGCAACGCGCTCCGCCATGACCGTTAGCGGGTTGTTTTCTACCAGTGCGAGAGAAGGATCCATACTCTCCAGACGGGCATTCACAACCCCAGTTGGCCGAGCCAGGAGCCAGTAAACACTCATCACCGTTAGGGCAAGACAACCGAAAGTAAGAACTATGATAAGCAGAAGCATGACAACACGCCTTCCTAAGATCTTGGTCTAACTCACACCCTGATATTCAGAATCGATCGGATTGAGAGCATACCTAGCACTTGCAATACGAAAGCGAGTCCAAGTATGTAATGGCCACGCTGATCATTGATCAGAACACTCATATAATCCGGATTGATGAGCGTCATCAGAAATATGACGACAATTGGTAGCGCACATAAAATCCACGCAGACCCACGAGAGGCGGTGGTCATGGTTCGAAAGTCCTCCATGAGTTTGAAACGCTCGCGGATCGTTTGCGCAACTTTTTCCAGGATCTCTGCGAGATTGCCGCCGGTTTCGCGCTGAATGTTCATGGCTGTAATACAGATGTGCAAATCCAGAAGTGGAACTCGCTCAGCCAATCGCGCCAAAGCCACGTTTGTCGAAAGACCTAGTTTTTGTTCTTCGAAAGCAATCCGAAATTCTGTCGCGACAGGATCCGGCATTTCTGACGCTACCTGGTGGAGTGACTCCGAAAATGCATGCCCAACTGCGAGTGATCGACTCAGTAAATCGAGGGTATCGGGAAGCTGCTCATTGAATTTGCGGAGCCGCTTCTTCCTCTTAAAATTGATGTGTACGATCGGAATTGCAGCAGCGATTACAGCGGCTAGTATTGCGAGAGGCCTGTTAAAGACCGTGTAGGCGGCAAATCCTGCCCTTAAGCCAGCAACTAACGAGAACGCAAGCAAACGACTAACGGTTATCCGAACATCTGCCTGTCTGATGGTTTTGTCCAAGCTCTTTATAAAATTGAGCGAGGACAATAGGCGGTTAATTGTTGGACTCCCACCAATGGAGTCGTCGCGAGAGATCTGAACCTCTGTTTCGGAAGAACCAAGTTTTTCCTGCAAGGCTTCGCTGACGCGCTGCTGCAATCGCTCATGACGCGCATCAGACTGCCGCGATGCGATTAGGAAGAGCGCATAGGTCAGGAACAAAAAGAAGAGAAATATGAGTGTCGAGATCAGCACTTTCCACTACCTCCTAAAAGAACGCCGGCAGTTGCATTCCATATTGCTTTAGCCGTTCTGCAAAACGCGGTCGAATTCCCGTGGTTCGGAACATGCCCATGACCTTGCCCGATGCATCCAGTCCTGTCCGTTCGAACATGAAGATCTCCTGCATCGCAGTAGTGTCACCCTCCATACCGGTGATCTCAGAGATCGAAGTGATACGTCGAGTACCGTCTGTTAGGCGGGCTACCTGAATTACCAGGTTAACTGCCGAAGCAATTTGTTGTCTCATCGCACGATCCGATAAACGCATCCCTGTCATTTGGATCATTGTTTCCAGGCGAGCGAGGGCATCTCGTGGTGTGTTTGCGTGTATCGTAGTCAACGAACCATCGTGCCCAGTATTCATTGCCTGCAACATATCGATGGCTTCGCCACCTCGACACTCGCCAATAACGATTCTGTCTGGTCGCATTCGTAATGCATTTCTAACTAAATCTCGTTGCGAGACTTCACCTCGACCCTCAATATTAGGTGGGCGGGTTTCCAACCTGACAATATGCGGTTGCTGGAGTTGCAACTCAGCAGAGTCTTCAATCGTTACGATTCGCTCGTCGCGCGGAATGTAGGCAGAGAGTGCATTTAGGAGGGTGGTCTTGCCGGCGCCCGTACCACCTGAAATGATTATGTTCAGGCGAGCGCGAACACACATCTCAAACAGAATGGCGATTTCTTTAGTGAGTGCCCCATTCTCAATTAGCGTAGGCATCTTCAAGGGCTCAGCGCCGAACCGGCGAATCGACAAGACTGGACCATCGAGAGCAAGTGGGGGAATGATCGCATTAACGCGAGAACCATCGGGGAGGCGTGCATCGACCATTGGTTGCGATTCATCTATGCGCCGTCCAACGGTAGAAACAATGCGCTCAATTACTCGCATCAAGTGTTCGTCGTCCTTGAATGCGATTGCCGTTTTTTCCAACTTACCACGCCGCTCGATATAGATACTCGAGAATGAGTTGACGAGAATGTCTGATATCGTGTGATCGCTGAGGAGCGGCTCGAGCGGTCCCAGACCAAATAACTCATGATGAACTTCGGTAACCAGACGATCTCTTTCCGCGGTTGAAAGCGGGGTATTCTCAGCCGATAACAAGTCCTCAGCCAATTTGGAGACTTCAGCGCGGACACGTTCAGGCGAAAGCATGTTGAGCTTTGTTAGGTCGAGTCGGGTAACTATTGCGCGGTGAAGGTGTGCTTTCAGCTCCTGGAAATTCTGGTTACCGTAAACTCCTTCTTGCAGAGCGGTACCAGTGCCGTCCCCATTTTGATCCTTAATGTATCTTTCTCTTAGCGCCATGGTTTTTCCTTGTGTTCGATTATTGACCCGCCATACTTCATCGGGATTCCTTTGTCTCAAGCCGTATCGGGCATAGTTGAAATCTCGAGAGCAGTTCTTGAGTTATTCCGATGGAATACTCCTCCAAGTAACCGCTTGCGTTCGGGTGTTACTGTGTGCTCATGCTTTTCAACCAGGCCCGCGATTCGCTTTATTTCGAGGGTCACTTTTGAGCTTGGTTCTATTTCGACTATGGGTCGTCCCAGGTTGATTGAGTTGATCACTCTTCGATAATCATTAGGCACCAGTCCAATGAGCTGCTCATTGAGATGAGTCTCGACTTTGTGTAACTCAACGTCGATGTTCTTGCTCCACCGGTTGACTACTACTCGAATCTTGGTTCGCGGATAGCCCAGGCGATCAAAAACCTTCAGGGCTCGCTTGGTGCTGCGGATGCCCGGGATATCAAGGCTCATGACCAACAGAATGTCATCGGCCAAATCGAGAGCAGCGACAGTAATCGGATCAAAGGTGTGTTGTAGATCCAGAACGATGCACTCGTAACGTTGCGCAAGTAGGTGCAGAGTCTCGGTGACGTGCTGCGGTTCTATGTCCTCAGCTTCGTGAGCCTCTTCGGGCGCAGCCAAGAGCGACAAATGAGAGGAATGCTGGGTGACCAAACTATTAATTAGTGTGTCATCGAGTCTAGTTCGGTTCCGAACAAAATCTGTGAGCGAGTATTTGGCCTCGAGACCAAGAAAGGATGCCGAGTCACCTGCTTGGAGGTTTAAGTCGGCAAGAAGCGTATTAACGTTCATTGCAGCGGCCAGGTTTGTGGCGAAGAAAGAAACTCCAACTCCTCCTTTGCTCGAGAACACTCCAACAATACGTCCACCATTCCGTGAACCGGTGTGGGCCATTGCAAATTCAGTGACGCGATCGAGGACCGTGTTGAACTCGTCTTGAGTAATGGGCAGCTGTAAAAACTCGTGAGCGCCCGAACGCATACTGCTGAGAATGAGAGTTGGCGAGGCATCACGAGCGGCCGTGATTATCGCTGTTGTGGGGCAGGATGTTGACAGCTGCTTTATTAGCGCGAACTCATTTTCTCCGTTACTACTTTCTAAAGTTATTATTGCGGCAGAGGGTTGTAAACGTAGGACATCAGCAACCAATTGTTGAGGGTCGCTGCAATCGGCAAGCAGTCGAACCCGAGATGTTCCCAGGATAGCTTCCTTGATTTTCGCCGAACCCTCCGGAGTACGACTCATTGTTATGAATGTTAGCGACTGCATGTTTCTTAGATATCCCTTGTAACTGATAAAGATGTAGACCTTCTAATCTTATAAAGATGTAGACCTTCTAATCTTCCAACTATTTCAAACTCTCTACGGAATGACACCAGCGCTCTCGCCTCCCATCGTGCTCCGGTACGGAGGCATTCTGATGGTCCTGGTTATTAAAGGCACCACAAAATGAAAATCGTAGTTGATGATGCTCACTGAAACGGTTCCTTGCCCAACACCGAAGCCCGGAGGAAGACCCGGTGCGACTGGGTCTAAAGGAGTTGAGCCATATTCGACGCAGATATTGGCCGGTGTAAGTCCTTGCACCAACTTTGGACCCGTACCAGCAGTGTTTCCATAAATCGTGTAATTCTTTATATCGTTTAGAGCTGGACCAGTAGAGTCGCACGTACCGGCGG
>DATEXA010000081.1:0-17490 GCA_035257465.1 Pyrinomonadaceae bacterium
CGCAAAAGCGCACACGCCAACAATGTTCCGATCACGATTCCACACAAATCAAACTGCAGATCGGTTGCCGTATCCAGTGGTCCCCATATTCGATGAGGATGAAAGTAGAGCTCGTCCCATAATTCGATGATTTCGTAAAAAGCTGAAAGACTAAAGACCATCGTTGCCGCAAAGAACGCCGTTAACTTTACAGGAAGATGATGGCCCCATTTTTCAAGTGTGTGCTGAACCAGCCAAACAATACTGGGACTGACCAGCACCTGTATCATCATGTGCGCGAATTCATCGTATTGCAGAGGACCAAACTGCTGTCCGTACATGCCAAAGAAATTACCCAGCGCGTCTATTTGAAGTGCGACGAAAACTAAAACCAAAAGAGACGGCGGGATCAGAATTTTGTGACGATGCCGGATATACACATAGAACAACGTCAAAAAGACAATCCCAAAGATGACGTTGGAAGCAAATGACAAGTGACACATCATCAGAAGAAAAACTACGCCGGCGCACAAAGACAAGATCGCTAACGACGCTTCAAACTTTCGCAGCACACTCATTTCAAGTGCTCCTCAATCGCCACGCTGGTTAATCGTTCCGCTCGCGGCTTACAATCAGTTTCAATTCATGAACCTGCTCAAGCCAAAGATTCGGCGTTACGAATCTCTTCCCTCCACCAACAACGAAGTAGCACGTCTCGCAGCTCTCGGAGCTGAAGAAGGGCTGGCGGTTATCGCTGAGGAGCAAACTGCGGGCCGTGGACGTTTGCAGCGCGTCTGGATTTCACCGAAAGGTGCAGGACTCTATTTCAGTATTCTTCTTCGTCCTGAAATCTCAGTAGATCGCTGGCCTTTAATCACATTCATTGCGGCGCTGTCGGTGAGCGACGCTTTGTTGGAGGCTTGTGGCCTGCGCACGGACATCAAGTGGCCCAACGATCTTCTTGCAGGTGAAAGAAAAATCTGCGGCATACTTGCCGAAGTAATTGAGACTCACACGGGCCGCGGCATTGTTCTGGGCATTGGGATCAACCTGACCGGGGAAGCTTTTCCGCCAGAACTGATGAGCGCGGCGACCTCCGTCGCCGAGGCAACCGGACGCCCGCCAGAACGTGAAGCTGTGCTGTCTGCTTTAGTGAATGCTTTGTCTCGTTGGTATGTTCTGCTGCATGAAAGCGACGGCCCTGAGAAGGTACTCGCTGACTGGACTAGTCGATCATCCTACGCATTTGGGAGATTGGTGAACGTGGTAAACGGAGATGAAATGGTTTCAGGTATAACTCGCGGCTTGGAAGCTGATGGAGCCTTACGTTTGGAAACTGAAACCGGGTTGATATCACTACGTGCCGGTGACGTCGTTAGTGTCAGGAGTTCTGCGGGACAACCAAACATTCTATGACTCGAAAACGAATCATCATCAGTACCTTCGGATCATTCGGTGACCTCCATCCTTACATGTCCCTGGCTATGGAGCTTCAGTCGCGCGGTCATGAGCCCATCATTGCGACGATGGAGTATTACCGCGAAAAGATCGAGAGCGCCGGTTTAAGTTTTGCTCCTGTACGACCTAATTTCCCGCACCCAAAGGACCAGGATCCGGAATTGATCGCAAAGATCATGAATCCAAAAACAGGCGCCAGGTATTTGACGGAAGAAATCATTTACCGGGCTCTGCCTGACAGTTATTTCGACCTGCTTGAGGTTGTAAAAGGTGCTGACCTTCTAATTACTCATCCCGCAGCGCCCGCAGGCCCTCTGGTCGCTCACAAAACCGGCATGCCCTGGATTTCGACAGTGCTCGCCCCGCTGTCATTCTTTTCCGCTTACGATAGTCCTGCCCCGCCGTTTTGGCATTGGACAAATAAACTGCGACTACTCGGTCCGCGAGTAATGGGGCCACTTCTAGATTTCATGAAGAGTCAGTACAAAGCCAAGGCCTTAGCTTCGTTTCGCGAGAAGGTTGGAGTAGCTGATTACGGCAATCCAATTTTTGAGGGTCAACATTCTCCGCATTGTGTATTGGCTATGTTCTCAAGTGTGTTTGCAAAACCTCAGCCTGACTGGCCCAGGCAAGCTCACGTCACGGGGTTTTGTTTTTATGACGGACGACATGAGCAGCAGATGTCGAAGGCACTGGTTGAATTTCTGGCTGCTGGTCCTGCGCCGATAATTTTCACGTTGGGTTCAACGGCCGTGTGGGTAGCGCGCGACTTCTTTACTCAAAGCATTGAAGCAGCAAGGCAGCTTGGCAAACGCGCGGTTCTACTGATCGGTGACGAAAGGAACCGTCTGCCGGAATTACCCGATCACATTTTCGCCGCCGACTATGCTCCGTACCAATCGTTGCTGCCGCACGCAAGCGTTGTGGTGCACTCTGGAGGTGCCGGTACAACCTCCCAGGCACTGTTGGCGGGGGTACCCACTCTTATCGTTCCTTTTGCTTTCGATCAATTTGACAACGCGCGGCACGCAAGACGAATGGGTACAAGTAGAACGGTCTACCGGGATGACTACCGCGCTCCCAGGGTCGCTCGGGAATTAGATCGTTTGCTGAAGGACAAGTCTTATTCTGAAACTGCGAGCCAGGTGCGCTCGAAGCTCAAGCAGGAAAATGGACCAAAAACGGCGGCCGAGTTGATTGAGCAGCAGTTGTTGAAAGGTGCACACGCCGCAGAGGAGTTTGCATATGCTTTTGGTAATTGACGTCGGCAATACAAATACGTCGTTGGGAGTGTATCGCGATGGCGTGTTGTTGGCGCACTGGCGTTTAACTACAACCCCGTCGCGAACGGTAGATGAGTATGGCGTCCATGCCCGCAATCTTTTCGAGTTGGCTCAAATGGACTTCAAAGACATTGAAGCGATAGCCGTAGCCTCGGTCGTTCCGCCACTCAATTACACAGTAAGAAGAATGGCTGAAGTGTATTTCAACCTGACGCCACTCTTTATCGATCATACAACTGACACCGGATTAAAGATCCTTTACGAGCCCGCCTCTGATGTTGGCGCCGATCGGATTGTCGATGCGGTTGCTGCGATCACGCGACATGGAGCGCCGTGTATCGTGGTTGACTTTGGTACTGCTACAACTTTCAACGCGATCAATTCAGCGGGCGAGTACCTGGGAGGATTGATCACACCCGGAATAATGATTTCCTCCGAAGCTTTGTTCTCGCGAACGGCAAAGCTCCCGCGCGTTGACATCAAGCGTCCCCTCAGAGTGATCGGCACCTCAACCGTCGCCGCGATGCAATCGGGTTTGTACTACGGTTATGCGGGACTGGTGGACGGTGTTTTGGAAAAGATGATTGAGGAGATGGGCACGAAGCCTCGGATTATTGCCACTGGAGGCCTAGCCTCACTGATCGCAACCGGGTCAAAGTTTATTGAGGAGGTCGACGATACTTTGACGCTTGAGGGGCTGAGATTGATCAATGAGAGGGTAAGAGGGAAGTAGGCAAGTGGTCAGTGGTCAGTAGTTAATAGTCAGTAGTTACCTAGGTGCCTGGACTATATCCTACTGACCACTGACTACTGACCAATACTCAATGAATTACTTCAATTACTTCACCGAAATCGAAGACGCTTTTGTTAGACGACGTGGTAAGCATTTGTTCCTGAGTCCGATGGATTGGGCGTTGATGGAGACATGGAAAGAGACCGGCATTCCTTTGCACATAGTTTTGCGAGGAGTTGAAAGGTCGTTTGATTCCTTTGAAGCGAAGCCACGTAAGCGATCAGTGAAGTCGTTGCTCTATTGTCAGGAGGAAGTCGAAGCGCAATACGCCGAATGGTTGGACTCACGAGTTGGTGCCAATCCAGCCACAGAGAAAAGTTCGGCTGACGATTCAAAGACTCCGTTTAACTCTACGGCGATCCGGGATCATCTGAACCAATCGCGTAAGTCTCTCGTTGAGTTGGCGGGAGCTCGGCAAAGAAACATCAATGATGAATTCACAGAAGCGCTAACACGAGCTGTTGGTCTGTTGGACGCGATTAAGGAAGATTTTGAAAATGGACACACCTCGGACACTCGCAAGCTCGAAGATTCTTTGACTGGTCTTGAAAGGATGTTGAATCAAGCATTGCTCTCGGCTGTCTCAACAACCGAACTCGAGACTGCGAGAAAAGAGTTGCAGGCGCAGCTGAAGCCTTATCGCAGTCACATGGACACGTCGGTTTACAACCAGACGGTCGAAAACTTGTTGCTCAAACGTTTGCGCGAACAGTTTGGAATTCCGCGGCTTAGTTTGTTTTACCTTTAACCAACAAAAGGAGAATGCGATGGCCGAAATGACGATTAGGCGCTTTGGTGTGTTTTCGGTAGCTAAGATGCAGTCGCTACTGATGGGAATAATCGGTTTGATTGTTGGTGTGATCTACGGATTGATCTTCATTTTTGTTGGCGCGGCTTTTTCGGCGTTGGGAGTGCGCGGCGACACTCCTAATCTCGGGGGTGTGCCTTCGATCGTCGTGGGAATCGTTATGATGATCGCCATTCCGATCCTCTACACGATCCTTGGATTCATCGTCGGCATTATCTGGGCACTTGTCTACAACGCCGCCGCCGGGATCGTCGGCGGGATCAAGTTTGAACTCGAGAGTGTTGGGCCCGCATACGCGCCGCCCCCTGCGCCACAGCAGTGGGCGCCGCAGTAAACGTCCGAAAGATGTCAGCTTCGTTGCTTGTCACTATTGAGCGAATCCTTCCCGGTGGTGTAGGCCTCGCACACGCGGACGGTAAGACTGTTTTTGTGTCGCTTGCGGCAGCCGGGGACAAGGTGCGCGTTAGTGTCGATCGTGAGCAGGGAAATCTTCTCTTTGCTTCTATTGTCGAGATCATCGAGCCATCCCCGGAACGAATCGAACCACCATGTCCATATTTTGGTCGATGTGGAGGCTGCGATTTTCAGCAGCTGACCTACGAAGCGCAGCTAAAAGCAAAGGCAGACATCATTCGGGATTGCCTCCACCGGATCGCACATGTCGAACTACTACAAGTGTCAGTTGTGCCGTCGCCGACGCCCTGGCATTACCGCGCGCGGGCAACGTGGCAACTTGATCCGGATCAACAGACGATGGGTTACTACGAGCGCGGTTCCCGCCGTGTGTGTGACGTTGCGGAGTGTGCAGTGTTAGTGCCCCCGCTACAAAAGACACTGGAGGATGTGCGGAGTAATCAGTTTCAAAACACAACAGCTGAGCTCAAACACCTTGATGCTGTTTTTGGCGACGGCGGTGTCTCGCTGGCGCCGTCGTTCGGCCGCTTCCAAACAACTGAATTGAGTTTAAAGGTTGACGAGGAGACTTACAGCTATAACGCAGACGCGTTTTTTCAAGTGAACCAGGGACTGCTGACGGACCTGGTTCACAGTGCTTTAGCAAACGCGAAGGGCGAGGCTGCATTGGATCTCTATTGCGGTGTTGGGTTGTTTACGTTGCCTTTGGCGCGCCGTTTCAGGAAAGTTGTCGGGGTGGAATCGAATTCTGTAGCGACTCGTTTTGCCAGGAGAAATCTTCAAAACGCACGACTGTCTAACGCCAGCATCATCACAGCCAGTGTCGCAGATTGGATTCGTTCAGGATCAGTCAAGCACGGGTCGTTTGAGTTTGTACTTCTGGATCCGCCGCGGGCGGGAGCTGAATCGGCGGTGATCAAAGGCATCGTTGACCTTAGGCCTTCACGGATTGTTTACGTCTCGTGCGATCCGGCCACGCTGGCAAGAGATTTGAAGAAACTAATCGCGCAAAAATTTGAAGTTGAATCTGTGACTGGATTCGACATGTTTCCCCAAACTCACCACGTCGAGACGGTGGTCCATCTCGTTAATAAAGCCGTCCAATCTGCCGATTAGATAAATTTTCAGGTTAGGAAGAGGACCCTGTCCCCGCAAACGGTAAGTCCACGAGGTCCATTTCTGATCAGACATCTCAGAGCGGGGACAGGGTCCCCTTCCGAACCTGAAAATTTATTCGGCTAACTGAAAATCGTCTCCCATGTGCTATGCTTCGCCTGTAATTCTCAAACGCTGTCACACTCACAACAGCTATGCAAAAACCTCACGCAAGTCTCTTCAGTCACTATCCACTCATGCAACTCGCCATTGCTTACTCGGCTGGTGTGTTGGTAGCGAATGTTCTCACTCTAAGTCGTGCCTTGCCGCTCAGTTTTTGTGCCGCTAGTTCGCTCCTCGCGTCTGCTGCTTTATTTGGAAAGCGGTTAACGGTTGCCGGAGTGGCGCTATCATTCGCGGTGTTCTTCGCCGGCGCTTCACTGGCCGCGATCGAAAGAACGACAACCTCTCCTGACAGCTTGAAGCAGTTGTTAGCCAATGGAGTTATTGATGAAGGTCAATCGCTGATACTCACAGGTGTTCTCGAAGGTCCACCGGAATTTGCTCGCGATCGGGTCTACCTGCTGATGCGAGTCGAGAGCGTTGCGAAACGTGGTTGGGAATCAAGAGCTTCTGGATTAGTTTCTTTGCTTGCTACTTTCAAGACTGTAGAGAGTGAAAAGGAATATCGACAGCTCGCTCTGCACTACGGTCAGCGCATGCGAGCCAAGACTTCGCTCAATTACCTTGATAAGTTTCGCAATCCAGGTCTATCAACCCTAACCGAATACCTCGAAAGAAAAGGTTACGACGCAACGGGCATCGTGAAAGAGCCCGCATCAATCGCGACAGTTGGCGAGACGCCTATCTTTAAACCATTGGCGTGGCTATATCGTTGGCGTGAAAAGATTCAATTCGCAATCGATCAGAGTTTTTCGCAGGAAACAGCCGGTGTACTTGACGCTGCACTGCTGGGAAATCGGTACAACCTTTCAAGGAGTTCGGCCGAGCGATTTCGGGAGGCTGGGACATTTCACGTACTGGTGATTAGCGGACTCCATATCACCTTCATCGGCGGGATTGTCTTCTTGGTTGCGCGCCGATTAACGCGGAAGCGAACAGTTCAATTTGTGCTTTCGAGTTCGTTTGTGTGGGGCTATGCGGTAGCTGTAGGAGCAGAGGCTTCCGTCGTGCGTTCTGCGCTCATGTTTACATTTGTTGCGCTGGGTGGCGTCTTGTTTCGGCCGGCGTCGTCATTGAATGCGCTTGGTTGTGCGGCACTTGTTCTCCTGATCAAGAGTCCAAGAGATCTTTTCGATCCGTCGTTTCAGTTAACGTTTCTGTCGGTGCTCGCAATCGTGACGGTAGCGTGGCCACTGCTTCAAACGTTCAAAGCGATTGGCTACTGGCGACCCACGCGCGACACGCCGTATCCGCCTTTGTGTTCTCCGGTTTTGAAGACGATCTGTGAATGCTTCTTCTGGAGTGAAAAAGATTGGAGACAAGAACTCGATCGATCTCCACACGACTATCGATTGTTCAAGACTCATGCGGCAAACTGGTTAGAAACATTTCGTCTGCAGCGATCGCTTAGATACATCTTCAGCGCAGTCGTGGTTTCTGTTGCTGTGCAAACAGTCATGTTGCCGCTGCTGATCGTCTACCTCCATCGACTTTCATTGTCGTCGGTAGTCCTCAATATAACTGTCAGTTTGCTACTGGCCATCTTGTCGGCGATTGCATTAGTTGCGCTGTTGATTTCTCAAGTTAACCCGACTCTGGCCGAGCCTTTTCTAAAGTTGGCGAATGCGGTTGACTGGGTAATGGTTCATAGTGTCGATCCTTTTTCTCACGCTGGCCTTGCTTCTGTGCGAATCCCGGAATACGCCGGATGGGCTAGCTCGATCTACTTTCTCTACTACCTGTCTGGGATTCTTTTATTAATGGCCCTGGCTCGTTGGCAGCCTCTGCAGAAGCCTGGACATGCCAGCCTATGCGGCAAGTGGCTTTCTCTTGCTGCGATGTCGCAATTAGTGTTGCTCGCAACGGTCGTCTGTCATCCACTTAGTTCCGGCAGGCCGGATGGAAAACTCCATGTTGATTTCCTGGATGTGGGACAAGGTGACAGCGCACTTGTGACTATGCCCAATGGCACGACTTTGCTTGTTGATGCAGGAGGAAGGCCGACGTTTACTTCATCAATCCAAGGCGCGTTTGATACTAGCGAGCGCGAAGGACGCAGCATCGGTGAGATGGTGGTGTCGGAATACCTGTGGTGGCGTGGCTTCGACACGATTGATTACGTTCTCGCTACTCACGCTGACGCCGATCACATCGATGGACTAAACGACGTCGTCAGGAATTTCTTTGTGCGGAGTGCGCTTGTTGCCCGAACTCCAGCAGACGATCCTGAGTATGTAAAGTTCTCAAGTTCGTTAAATGAGTCCAGAACACATCTGCAGATAGTTCAGGCTGGGGACGAACTGCGTTTCGGTGACGTCAAGGCAACAGTGCTTTGGCCATTGCCTGCGAGTGATCCAAACGCGCTTTCGCAGAACAACGACTCCGTTGTGATCCGGCTACAATTCGGAGAATCCACAATCCTGCTAACAGGTGATATCGAGAAGGAGGCGGAAGCTCACATACTTGCTACTAAAAACGATGTGTCAGCTGACGTTGTGAAGGTGCCACATCACGGAAGTCGAACATCCTCAACAGAGAGCTTTGTCGCCGCAACCCATCCTCAGTTTGCGATTATCTCTGTAGGACGAACATCAATGTTTGGACATCCGCATAAGGAGGTTGTGGAGCGCTGGACGAGAGGCGGCGCAGAGGTTTTGACGACAGGAACCTGCGGGACGATTACCGTGACGACGGATGGAAAAACACTGACATTGAAGAAGTATGTTGAGTGACTGGCGCGCGTGGTAGAAGTCTGCACAGCAATCCGCAATCCGCAATCAGAAATTCGATTACTTCACCTGCTCGAATCCATACTTAGCAAGAATCGATTGTCCGTCGGGACCCGCTATGAAGTCAGCGAACGCGCGTGCTGTTGGCTCGTCCTTTGTTCCTTTGATTACAGCCAAAGCCTGGTTGATTGGTTTGTGCAGCTCGGCCGGAATCAACGTCCATTGCCCATCGCTCTGTTTGCTCAACGACAATGCAACAATCGCCACATCGACATTACCTGTCTCTGCAAACTGAAGCGTTTGCCGAATGTTATCACCGTAAACCAGTTTTTCCTTGACCGCATCCCAGATTCCCGCAGCTTGTAATGCCTCACGCGCAGCAGTTCCGTAAGGAGCGTGATCGGGGTTGGCTATGACTATACGCTTAACATCATTGCTACCGAGGTCGTTGATCTTCTCGACCTTCAACTGACTGTCTTTGCGAGTCCACAAGGTGATGCGACCACGAGCATAGACGCTTTTCGAGTCGGGGAGGATTAAACCCTTCTGCTCGAGCTCGTTGATGAAGTCCACACTTGCCGCAGCAAAGACATCCATCGGTGCTCCGTTTTCGATTTGGCGCGTCAAGAGTCCGGTCGATCCAAAGCTGAACACGACTTTGGTCTTGTGACTTGCTTCAAACTGTCGACCCAACTCTTCGAAGGCGGGAATTAGATCTGCGGCGGCGGCAACATGAAGTTCTTTTGTTTGAGTGGTGGTTCTGCAGCCCGGCACTAACCAAAACACGATCACGAGCACCAACAGCGCAACGTTCCGAAGTGTTGGACTGGGACGAAGTGATTTCAAAATCGTTGAAGTGGAATTTCAGTCAGTTGGAAAGTCGTTGGGCGTGTACAAGTCAACGATGGGGCTACCAACTTTGTAGGTCTTCAGGACGCCTAGCGGGGGTGCGTATACGTGAATTGTGATGAGGTCCTGACCACTGGCTTCAGGATTGCCAAGTTGGTGGATGTCCGGAACTGCCGCGCCGGTCACTTCTCCAGTGGGACATTCGCGGGCGGACTTATAACAAAGTCCACGTTCACTGTCGTACGTGAACATTGTTTCCCACATCAAGCCCTGCTGTACTCGCACTACGCCGTGAGAACCGTTGTGATCATGAATCGGAGTTTTTTGACCCGGTCGCCAACAGATGACGAGCATCTCAGCGGCTTCGTTACGACAAACGCGATGACGCCAGTAATTACCTTCCTTGAAACCGAGGTACGGTTCGAGATCATCTTTGGTGATGTGGACGTTGGAAAGCCAGGAACTGATCTCTTCCAGTTCAGGCGGTGATGTTTGATTACTTAGCGCCTGGATCAGATCGGTAAACGTTATCGGTTTGGCGTCGAGTGGTTGCGTTGCGAGCGTATCTTTGGTGTTGATTTGCGATGACAAACTGTGGACTCCAAGTGGAATTTCGAACCAGGGCGTGGTTACTCGGCAATTCAAGCGGCCGCAAACTCTTATATTCGTTTCATAGCTGGTGAGTCAAGAAGGGCTTCGGTTTCTTCACTCCGGAGGAGTGACATGTTTATAGTGCCAAAATTCCCTCGTCCACTGCTTCGTTCGGAGGAGCGGACAGACCTCTGCATCTGTGTACGACGGAGTGTCCGCTCCTCCGAACGAAGCCGGAGGTGGATAAGGCTTGCGTTCTATAAACATGTTGCCTCTCCGGGGCAAGGAAGTGCTGCGAATTTCGGAGCAATGTCATCCGAGTTTCCAAGAAGTCACAAAGACGCAGAGGAAACACACCAGATCTTTTCAAAGTTATTCTACGGCGACCTTAATTATCACTCTTACGTCGCGAACATTCGTACTTGTCGGGCCGGTGATAATTGCGTCACCGAGTCTCTTAAAGAAACCAAACGAATCGCTTCTCTCCAAAAGTGATGAAGCGTCAAGTCCGAGCGATTCAGCTCGACTCAACGTCGTTTCATCCGCAACCGCACCAGCCGCTGGGCTGTTACCATCGATGCCGTCAGTTCCAGCGCTTAGAACCACGATGTGCTCGTTATGAGCAGCAACTGCGAGTGCGCAACGAAGAACAGTTTCGAGGTTTCGCCCGCCGCGCCCATCACCGCGGACAGTGCATGCGAATTCTCCACCCGAGATCAAACAGACTGGCGCTGGCTCTTTCGCTAGTCGCTGAATCAAAAGCTCACAACCTTCAGCAATCGGCTGTTCCGAAATCTCATCGGCGCGTACGGCACGGAAGCCAAGGGAAGTCGCACGAGCCGCAGCTGCATCGAGCGCCGTTTTATTCTCAGCAAGGATGTAGTGCGACTCCCTAGTCTGTGCGGTTTGGATTGGTTCTTCCGATTTCCTGATCGCTTCAATGATCGTTCCAGGCAGCTTCGCTTCCAGTTGATACTTCGCAACTATTTCGGTAGCTGCTCGAGTATCGCTGGGCGGAAGACTTGGCCCCGAAGCTACACTCCCTTCGTCGCCGTGATTCGTATCAGAAATTAGAAGCGTGACGATTTCAGCTTTCGGTGCCCTCGCGGCCAACTTGCCGCCCTTCACAGCCGAGAAGGTGCGACGCACAGTGTTTACTTCCGCGATCGTTGCGCCGCATGCGACCATTATCCGATTGGCTTCTCTCAGATCCTCCAGTGAGATTGCACTAGTCGACGGCCATTCAATCATTGCTGATCCCCCTCCGGAGACCGCGAAGATCACAACTGCTTGTTCGTCATTTGCTTTATCCAGAAGTTGAAACGCGGCGCTGGCAGCATTCAGGCTGTCTGTATTTGGCAGAGGATGCCCACCCGAAAACACTTGCCAGTTTGCGTTGAGTCTTTGTGGTTGTTGGCCGGTAATTATTCCGTTTGCGATCCGATCACCGAGTGTTTCGTTGAGTGCTTCAGCCATCGCCACCGAAGCTTTTCCGAGACTCACGACGTAGATTGGCTTTGTCGCGTCGAGAACTGTATGCCCAATCGTTACGCGATTTCCTTCGACACCAATCGCCTTATGAGTAACCTCCCGAGCATCGACAGCGAGTAAAGCGGCCTCAAATATTTCTCGCGCGATTGATCGAAGCTGAGTGAGTTGGTCTTTCGACAAGGTGGTTTCGCAGCCTACAGAATGGATGTTGTTTCAGGAATGCAAACGACACTTTCAGAACAAGTTATCCGCACGCCGCTGTTGTGTGCATTTTGCTAAAAACGTAGAGCACTCAAAAACTTAGCAAGTTCATATGGAATTTCTCCACAGACTTTTCCACAGCTCAAGTGGAAGTTTTCGCAAAAATGTTTCGGCTAATCAAAAGGAAGGAAACACGGCTACTCTTCGGCCACGCCCATCTCATCCCAATCGGCCACCATCTCGTAAGCACGACCGAGCACAGGCCGAGGACGAGATCCGTCAGCTGCGCCGATCAACCCTTCGCGTTCCATAATGTCCAGAATCGCAGCGGCACGCCCGTAGCCGATGCGCAAGCGACGCTGCAACACCGATGTTGAGGCGCGTTTCATCTCGACGCAGATACGAAGTGCTTCTTCGAAAAGCTCGTCGTGTTCACCTTCTGAGGTTTCGAGTCCGAGCGCTTCTTCGTCGGATTGGGTGATTGTCTCGTCGTACGCCGGCGGTCCTTGAGCCTTGATGTGCGTAACGATCCGGCTGATCTCGGTTTCGTCGATGTACGCACCATGGACACGAATCAGCCGGGAAGTGCCTGGCGGGAGAAACAGCATGTCGCCACGACCGAGTAATTGCTCAGCACCGTTCGTGTCGATGATGGTTCTGGAGTCGATCTTGGACGACACGCGGAAGGAAATGCGCGAGGGGAAGTTGGCCTTGATGAGTCCGGTGATGACATCAACTGAAGGACGCTGCGTGGCGAGTACAAGGTGGATGCCGACGGCTCGCGCCATTTGTGCGAGGCGCGTGATCGACTCTTCGACTTCGCGGCCCGAAGTCATCATCAGGTCCGCTAACTCGTCAATGATGATGACGATGTAAGGCAGTGGTTTCCATGGTTCACCTTTATCGTCGTACTCCTTAACGAGATTGCGTCGCATGATCTCGGTGTTGTAGCCATCAATGTTGCGAACACCCCAGCCGGCTAGATCACGATACCGGCGTTCCATTTCACCCACGGCCCATTTCAACGACCGTGAAGCGAGTTTCGGGTCAACGATGATTGGCGCTGCGAGATGCGGGATATCTTCGTAGAGACCGAGCTCCAGTCTCTTCGGATCGATCAAAATAAACTTAACCTCGTCGGGACGTGCTCGGTAAAGAATGGAGACGATCAGGGAGTTTACCCCGACCGATTTTCCTGAACCGGTGGTTCCCGCGATAAGAAGGTGCGGCATCTTGGCGAGGTCGGCGACGTAGTTGAGACCATCGATGGTTTTGCCAAGCGCTATTGTCAATTTCGACGGGGACTCTCTGAATGCCCTCGACTCAATCACTTCGCGCAAAAAGATTGTTTCCCGCCTGGGGTTCGGTACTTCGATACCGACGTGCGGCTTGCCAGGCATGCGGTCGATGCGGATCGATTCCGCCTTCAACGCTAAGCACAGATCATCAACGAGCGATACAACGCGCGAATACTTCACGCCCGGATCAGGTTTGAATTCGTAAGTAGTGACTACGGGACCCGGGCAAATGTGTTTGATCTGTCCGGTGACGTTGAACTCCTTACACTTCTCAGCAAGTCGTGTTGCGAGCCCGAGTAGCTCCGTGTCGGCTTGTTCACTAGGTGGTGGAGCTTCGTTCAGGAACTGAAGTGGAGGCAGCGTGTAATCCGAATAGCTGACTTTGCGTGTCGCGTCGAATGGCAACTTACCAGTCGCTGGTGCTTCTGCCTTGGTTCTCAGAACCGAAACACCTTTCACCATTTCCTCAAGGTCATCGGCCTCGTCGACTGCCGAGCCTGAGCGCGAGCCGGGGAAAATCGATTTCCTACCGGAACGTTCTGTAACTACGGTCGCTCCTCCAACACCAGCAGCGGCTGCAACTGCAGCTGTCGAAACTGCCGCTCCCGACGCCTGTGGCTCTCTCACCGCAGACTCCGCGCGTATCACAGCTGTTGTTTCTAGCGGAGGTGACGTGCCCTCTTTCATGAAGTCCGCAACTCGTTCCGCGGCGCTTAGATTCAACGTTTGTCGGAGATGGCTCTTCGCTGCTTCACGTTCAGCTTTGATAGCGGCCTTCGTTTCTTTGCGAAGCTGAGCTTGTTCACGTCTTTGTTGTTGCCAGGCTTTGAAACGTTCAGGAATTTTGTTTACAAAAGCGAAGCGAGTGCCGATCGCCTCAGCGATAATCGTGTACGTCCGCACAAACGAGATGTTCGTGGCCAAGAGCAGTCCCATTGCTGCGATAGCGACAAGCACAACCGTTGCGCCAATCGTGTTGAGACCACTTGCGAGCCCTTGTGCCACGACTGCGCCAAGAAGGCCACCCGGTTGCATGCTGGAATCAAACAGAGGATGCATCTGTGAGATGGAGAGTAGTGCCGATACGGAAACTACCAGCACTATAAGGCCGGCGATGCGACTCAACGGACTTTGAATAGTGAGTGTGCGGAAACGACGCCAGGCAGCAGCAAACAGAAGTAGCGGCAGCAAGTAGCCAGCGAGACCGATGAACTGAAACACTGTCGCAGCGACATTCGCGCCAATCGAACCAGCCCAGTTATGCGTTTCGGCTTGTCCAACTGAGTTCCATGAAGGGTCGTTTGGATAAAACGCTGCCGAGACGAGGCACAGCGTTAACAGCAAACCGATCGCGAGAAGAAGAATCGCGAGAATTTCGTTGCGACGTCCGATACGCGGAGTGATCACGCGCGGCTTCGCTTCGAGTGGTGTAGTTGACATGAAAACTCCAAACGAATCAGTTCAGGTCTCTCAAGCTGCTTTCCGGGCGAGTAAGTATGCCTTGATGAAATCGTCTATATCGCCACTCAACACAGCGTCGACATTCCCGCGTTCGAGCTTAGTACGTGTGTCTTTCACAAGTTGATAAGGAGCGAGAACATAACTTCGGATTTGTGAGCCGAAGGAAATGTCTGCCTTACTGGCTTCGAGCTCGGCAGTTTCGGCTTCTCGCTTTTCGAGTTCCAATTCGTACAGACGCGACCTTAGAACCTGCATGGCGACGGCACGGTTCTGGTGTTGCGATCGTTGGTTTTGACAGGACACTACGATTCCCGTTGGCATGTGAGTGATGCGAACGGCTGAGTCAGTGGTGTTGATGTGCTGACCTCCGGCACCAGTTGCGCGATAGGTATCGACACGCAGGTCTTTATCCTGGATGTCGACTTCGATGTCTTCGTCAATTTCGGGATAGACAAACAGGGAAGCGAAAGACGTGTGTCGCCGTGCTGCCTGATCAAAGGGAGAGATCCGTACCAGCCGGTGCACGCCGGCTTCAGCGGCAAGCAACCCGTAGGCATACTCGCCTTCAACTCTAAAAGTAACGCTCTTCAGTCCAGCTTCCTCGCCTGGTTGATATTCGAGAATCTCGGTTTTGAATTCCCGTTGTTCAGCCCACTTGAGATACATGCGCAGAAGCATCTCAGCCCAGTCCTGGGATTCAGTACCACCAGCGCCCGGATGAATAGTGCAAATAGCATTGCGACGATCGTTGTCGCCGGCCAGGAGCATTTCAGTCTCAGCCTGCGCTAACTCATGCTCGAGGCGCTCAAGCAGAGAAGTGAGTTCCCTGATCGACGTCTCATCTTCTTCGGCAAACTCAAAGAGCACTCCAGCGTCGTCTACTTCAGATATAAAGTGTTCTTGTCGTTCAATCTTCTTTTCGAGCCGGCTACGATCCTGCAATAGTTTTTGCGCGGCTTCCTGATTGTTCCAGAAGTCAGGTGTGGAAGCTTGCTGCTCGATTTGACTCAGTTCTTCCCTGCGCGCCGGGACATCAAAGAAACCTCCCGATCTGATCGACTCGCGCTTTCAAATCATCAAAAGTGGTTCTCAATTCCTGTATTGATAAAGTCTCGCTCATTTAGTAGTTCTCAAACTCCTTTTATCTTTATGAATGCGCCGAGTATCAAAACCAGCGTTATCAGCGCGCAAAGCTCAACAAACAAGTCCCCATGTTTCGTATAGAAAGTTGTTCGGTTCGCGTCGTCACTAACTGACCAGTACCTTACATCCGGAACAAAGCCGGCAGTTGGCTCTGTGATGTTTCCTTCGGGACTAATCGCCGCGCTAATTCCGCTGTTGGTCACGCGCAAGAGCGGTCGTCCGTTTTCAACAGCTCGAAAGACTGCGTTCGCCAGATGCTGTCTCATCACTGCCGTCCGACCAAGATATCCATCGTTCGAAATGTTTATAAGAAAGTCGGCGCCTTCATTCGTCAGGTTTTGAGCGATGGATGGATAAGCGGACTCAATACAAATGAATACTCCAGCGCGATGATTAGCAATCGGCATCAACGTGTACTTATTGCCTGCGGTGAAGTCTCCTACGAGTCCAGATATCAAAGAACCTCCCAACCAGTATGGGAGCGGAACATATTCGCCGAACGGCAGCAGCCGAATCTTATCATATTGAGCGATCTGTCGACCGTCTTCATTTATCAGCACTGCGGAGTTAAATCCGCCATCGTTTGGTGCAGGTTCGAGTGAATTCAACAACAGCGAAGTGTGGTTCTCCTTTGCAAACTTCTGGACGACTTGTTGAAGCTTGGAGTCCGAACTGTATGTGAAGTTCATGGGTGACTCTGGCCACACAACAAGACGCGGTAGCTGATCACTTTGAAGGTGCTGCAGGCTGCTTGCACTCATGCTGAGGTGTCGTTCGATTAACTCCTGTGTTTCCTCGTTTGACTTGACGGGCGACATCGGAACATTTGGCTGGATCGCGACGACGTTCAAGTAAGTATGCGATCGAATCTCAGTTGGTGGCTTGACCTTCGCGCTTAACGAGGAAGCAAGCAGAACTATTAAAGCCGCGACCAGGACAAAGGACGCTTGTGCGATGCTCTTCCAGTCTCGTCTGAGGACCAGCATGGCGACAGCAGCGTTAGTCGTTGCTATCAAAAAGCCTACGAGGTAAACGCCGCCCCAGCCGGCTGTTTGAATCAGACTCGGGTGATACGCTTGCGAGTAACCGATGGCATTCCAGAGTTGACCAGTTACACCAAGGCGAAACCACTCGCACGCTGCCCACACAAAAGGCGCAAACAAGATGGCGGGTGTGTTCCATCGTTTGATTAGCTGTGCAATCCCCGCAGAGAACAGCGCCGGAAAGATTCCAGCTGTTAGTGCCGCCGGTAGGAGCAGAAGATAGGAGAGCCATGCCGGAAGACCGCCGTAGTGAATCATCGAGTAGGTAAGCCAGTAACACGATGCATAAAAGAAGACAGAACCTGCCACCCACCCGAGAATCAGGGCTTTTAGAGGATTAGGTCTTCTTGTTAGGACGACGAGAAGTGGAACCAGTGCGATCCACGCCAGCAACGACAAATCAAAATTTGGGAAGGATAGAACTAGAAGGATCGCCGTCGCTAACGAGCCGCTCCATTCAGCGAGTGTCGGAGCTTCACTACGAGTCAGTGAGATGACTCTTGGTATCCAACCGGTACTGCTCGGTGGATCAGCAGCAAAAGCTTCTTGCATCGTGGCGATATTACCAAAAGGCGCTTGAGACAACTAAGGTTCGGGGCAGTAGCTCGACCGTAAGGGAGGGCTTAGGTCCGCCGATTGTCGAGCCCTCCTTAACAGTCGGGCTACTGCCC